>DASVQK010000223.1:0-12121 GCA_036389105.1 Thermoleophilaceae bacterium | reverse complement strand
CAGCGACTTCAGGCCGTTGTGGCCGGCCAGGCCGCCGCCGAGCCGTGTCTCGACCCTCCCGAACGGGAGGTCGATCTCGTCGTGGGCCACCACGACGCGGTCGAGCGGCACACCGAGCGCCCCGCGCGCGGGGCCGACCGCGCCGCCCGCGTCGTTCATGAAGGTCTGCGGCAGGAGCACGGCCACGCGCGGCCCGCCGGGCCCAGTGCGCCCGTCGGTGATCAGGCCACCGTACTTCGACTTGGCCTTCGGCAGCTCCCAGCGCGCGGCCAGCAGGTTGCCCACCTCGAAGCCGACGTTGTGGCGAGTGCCGGCGTACTCGCGTCCCGGGTTGCCGAGCCCCACCACCAGCCAGTCCACCCGACCGCCGGGCCGATCGCCCTCGCGCCGCCGGCGGAAGAGGCTCAGGACTCCTCGCCGCCGCCTTCGGGCGCGCCCTCGCCCTCGGCGGGCGCCTGGCCGCCGGCCTCGCCCTCGGCGTCGCCGACGACGGCCTCGGCTTCCTCGCCCACCAGCTCGGTCTCCTCCTCGACCTCCGGCTCCTCGACCTGGGTCGGGATCGTGATCGTGGCGATGATCGTCTCCTCAGGGTCGTCCAGGAACTCCACGCCCGGAGGAGCGGAGATCTCGGAGAGGTGCATCGTGGCCGCGGCCTCCATCCCGGACACGTCCACCGTGACCTGCTCGGGGATGTCGGTCGGCAGGGCCTCGATGTTCAGCTCGCGCGTGACGTGCTCGAGCACGCCGCCCTCCTTGGCACCCGGCGCCTCCTCGGCGCCCACCAGCTCCACCGCCACCGTCGACTGGATCTTCTCGTCGAGCCGCACCTCGAGCAGGTCGAGGTGCATGATGTGGTCGCGAACCGGGTGGCGCTGCTGGTCCTTGACGATCACCGGCAGCGACTTGGCGCCGTCGATCTCCAGGTCCAGCACGGCCGACCCGCCCTGGAGCGCGGTGCGCAGGTCGCGGGCGCCGACCTTGAACGCGATGCAGTCGCCCTCGCCCCCGCCGTAGACGACGCCCGGCACGAAGCCGTCGCGGCGCAGCCGGCGGGCGGCGCGGGAGCCGCGCTCGGGCCGCTCCTGGACCGCTAGGGATGGGCGCTTGGAGGAAGCCACGACGGCGCGTGAGTGTAGCGGTAGGCTGGCCGCCCGATGGCACGCAAGGACGAGTCCATCCCCACCGGTCGCGTGGCACGGACGGCCAAGGTAGGGACCGTGATCGGCAGCCAGGGAGCGCGCTACGCGGGCACCCGGGCGGCCAACATCGTGCGCTCCAAGGAGCGCGCCGGCGAGCAGCTCGACAAGCGCCACCTGGAGGCCGCCGAGCGGATGGTGGACACGCTCGGCACGATGAAGGGCGCGGCCATGAAGATCGGCCAGCTGGCCTCGTTCATCGACACCGAGTTCCTGCCGCCCGAGTATCGCGAGCTGTACCAGGACAAGCTCGGGGCCCTGCGCACCTCGGCGCCGCCGATGCCGTGGGACAAGGTGTCGAAGGTGCTCGAGGAGGAGTGGGCGTCGCCGGTCGAGGAGCTGTTCGACGAGTTCGAGCACGAGGCCGCGGCCGCCGCCTCGATCGGGCAGGTGCACCGCGCCACCCTGCCGGACGGCCGGCGCGTGGCGGTCAAGATTCAGTACCCGGGCGTGGCGTCGGCTCTGCGCGCGGACATGCAGAACGCCGGGATGATCCTGCGGATGGCCAAGGCCCTGGCGCCCGGCCTGGACGCCAAGGCCGCCGCGGAGGAGCTGAAGGAGCGCGTGCTCGAGGAGCTGGACTACGAGTACGAGGCCCAGAACCAGCGCACGTTCGCGCGCGCGTACCGCGGCCACCCGTTCATCTACGTGCCCGACGTGGTCTCACGGCTGACCACCGAGCGCGTGCTGGTGACCGAGTGGGTGGACGGCCACGGCTTCGAGGAGATCAAGACCCGCTCCCAGGAGGAGCGCGACCGCTTCGCCGAGATCGTGTTCCGCTTCTGCTTCGGCTCGATCTACCACCTCCAGCACTTCAACGCCGACGCCCACCCCGGCAACTACCTGCTGATGGACGACGGCAAGGTGGCGTTCCTGGACTTCGGCATGACCAAGCAGCTCGACAAGGAGCAGATCGAGCTGGAGATCGCCGCGCTCGAGGCGGCGTTCGACGACCAGCCCGAGCGGCTGGTCGCCGCCCTGCACGACCTGGGCTTCCTGCGCAACCCGAAGCGCGTGGACGCCGAGCGGATGCTGGAGCACGTGAAGGCCGTGGGTGGCTGGTACATGGAGGACCGCGAGCTGACGATCGACTCCGAGCTGGTGATGGGCGCCATCGCGGCGGTCACCGACCCGCGGTCGGACTTCTACGACGTGATGCGCCGCGAGAACCTGCCCGCCAACGAGCTGATGGGCCGGCGGATGGAGTCCGGCGTGCTCGCCGTGCTCGGTCAGCTCACCGCCACGCGCAACTGGTACCGGATCGGGCGCGAGTGGTGGTTCGCGGAGGATCCCGCCACCCCGCTCGGCCACGACGAGTGGGCGTTCTTCGAGTCGAAGGGCGAGAAGCGGGTGCGGAAGTTCGCGGCTAGGTCGGCTTGACGACCATGTCCACGATCACGAGGATCAGCACGGCCTGATCCACACGGACCGCCGACAGCAGGCGGTCGATGACCTTTAGCGTGGGCGGGTCGGTGGGTCCGTTCTCGTCGAGCCCCTTGGTCGCCTTCTGGGAGGTCGGCCCGAGGAGCAGGTTGCCGGTGAGGAACGTGACCGCCCATCCGACGATGGCGAGGATGACCCACAGGTCGTAGGACCAGCCGAAGTCGTAGATCATCCAGAAGCCGGTGCCGACCAGCACCAGCGACGCCGGAATGAACGTTCGCGGGGCGACGTGCGCGATGTCGCGCACGACGTCGGCCAGCCGGGCGGGGTTGTCCCTGGCGCGGCGCGCCCGCGCGGCCAGGATCTGGAGCATGATGCCGCCGCCCACCCAGACCGCCGCGGCGGTGATGTGGACGGTGAGCAGGACCGTATACGTGGTCAGCATTGGCGCGTATTCGATAGTTCGCACCGGACGGATTGCGGCTAGGGTCGGCCGCATGAGCTCAACCGACGGAACCCAGGCCTCCGGCGCCCCGGTGGTGACCGCCCAGGACGTGACCCGCCGCTTCGGGGAGGGCGACACGGCAGTGGACGCGCTGCGCGGCGTCTCGCTTCAGGTCACGCCCGGCCAGCTGACCGCAGTGATGGGGCCCTCCGGGTCCGGCAAGTCCACCCTCATGCACCTGCTGGCGGGCCTGGACCGTCCCACCAGCGGCACGGTCTCGATCGCGGGCACCGAGATCACGCAGCTCGACGACACCGAGCTGACCAAGCTCCGCCGCGCCAGGATCGGCTTCATCTTCCAGTTCTTCAACCTGCTCCCGATGCTCACGGCCGAGGAGAACCTGCTCGTGCCGATGCGGATCGCGGGCGAGGAGCCCGAGCAGGACTGGTACCGCGACCTGATTGGGAAGGTGGGGCTCGGCGACAGGCTCTCCCACCGTCCCAGCGAGCTGTCGGGCGGCCAGCAGCAGCGCGTGGCGATCGCCCGCGCGCTGGTGTCGCGTCCCACGATCGTGTTCGCGGACGAGCCGACCGGCAACCTGGACTCCACAACCAGCGGCGAGATCCTGGACCTCCTGCGCTCGATGGTCGACGGGTTCGGCCAGACGGTGCTGATGGTCACCCACGATCCCCAGGCGGCGGCGATCGCCGACCGGATCCTGTTCATCGGCGACGGGCGGCTGGTGCACGACGTGGGGCGCTCGAGCGCGGATGAGATCGTGCGGACGATGGAGGAGCTGCGGCCTTGAGGCGGGTCGCCCTACGGGGCCTTCTCGCGCGCCCCGTACGAACCGTCCTCACCGCCCTGGCGATCGTCCTGGGCGTGGCGATGGTCAGCGGCACGTACGTCCTGACCGACACGATCGAGCACGCGTTCAACGGCATTTTCAGCAGCTCGTACAGGAACACCAGCGCGGTGATCGCCGGGAAGAAGGTGGTGGATGAGTCGAGCAGCGGCAACGCAACCGTCCCAGCGTCGCTGCTGCCGCGCGTGCAGAAGCTGCCCGGCGTGGAGAAGGCCGCCGGCGCGATCTTCTCCCTGGAGGGCAGCTCGGACCTGGCCAAGCTCGTCGACAGGGACGGCAAGCCGCTGGGCGGCGCGAACCAGCCCACGTTCGGGTTCGGGTTCGACGGCGCCGACGCGCGCTTCAACCCGCTGAGCCTGAGCAAGGGCGCCTGGGCCACCGGGCCGGACCAGGTGGTGATCGACAAGAACACGGCCGACGACAACGGCTACCGCGTGGGCGACACGATCGGCGTGTCCGCCCAGGGCCCGGCGCGCGACTTCGAGATCAGCGGGATCGCCAAGTTCGGCGACGTGGAGTCGCTGGGCGGCGCCACCATCGCGGTCTTCGACGTGGCCACGGCCCAGAAGCTTCTCGGCAAGGAGGGGCAGTACGACTCGATCTTCATCGCCGCCGGGCCGGGCGTGTCGCCGGCCAAGCTGGTCGACGAGGTGAAGCCGTTGCTGCCGGCCTCCGCGGAGGTCAAGACGGGCACCCAGCAGGCCGCGTCGAACTCGAAGGAGATCAAGAAGTTCATCAGCTTCATCCAGGCGTTCCTGCTGGCGTTCGCGGGCATCGCGCTGTTCGTGGGGTCGTTCGTGATCTACAACACGCTGTCGATCACCGTCGCGCAGCGCACCCGCGAGTTCGCCACGCTGCGCACGCTGGGCGCCACGCGCAGGCAGGTGATGCGGTCGGTGCTGCTCGAGGGCCTCATCGTCGGCCTGCTGGCGTCGGTGGTCGGCCTGTTCGTCGGCGTGGCGCTGGCCAAGGGCCTGAACGCGATCTTCGACGCGATCGGCCTGGCGCTGCCGCAGACCGGCACCGTCTTCAAGGACCGCACGATCGTCGTGTCCCTGATCCTGGGCACGGGGATCACCGTCCTGTCCACCATCGCGCCCGCGCGCAACGCCACGCGGGTGGCGCCGATCGCCGCCGTGCGCGAGGGGGCCGCGCTGCCTCCGACGAGCGTCTCGCGGCGCTCGCCGATCATCGGCGGGCTGGTCCTCCTGGTGGCCGTGGCGGTGCTGGTGTACGCGTCGTTCGCGAACCTGAAGGTGGGCTCGGCGCTGGAGCTGCTAGGGCTGGGATGCCTGCTGCTGTTCGCCGCCGCGTCGCTCAACGCGGCGCGGCTGGTGCGCCCGCTGGCGGCGGCGGTCGGCCTGCCGGTGCGCCGCCTGGGCGGTGCGCCCGGCCAGCTCGCCGCCGAGAACTCGACGCGCAACCCGGCGCGCACGGCGCGCACCGCGGCCGCGCTGATGATCGGCCTGGGCCTGGTGGCGCTGGTGGCCACCCTCGGGCAGGGCCTGCGCGAGTCCGACAAGCAGTCGCTGCGCAACCAGGTGACCGCCGACTACGTGCTCACCTCGCGCAACGGCTTCGACACGTTCGCGTCGTCGGCGGCCGCGGCGGCGGCCAGCGCGCCCGGCGTCGACGTGGCCACGAGCGTCCGCCAGGACCAGGCGAAGGCGTTCGGCAAGGGCCAGCGGGTGAACGGGGTCGACCCCGAGATCGCGCAGGTCCTGAGGATCAACTGGACGTCGGGGTCCAACGCGGTGCTCGGGCGGCTGGGAGCGGACGGCGCCGTGGTGGAGAAGGACTACGCCAAGGACCATCACCTGGCCGTGGGCGGCCGGTTCGACATCACGACACCGGCGGGCAGGAAGCTGCCGCTGCGCGTGGCCGGCGTCCAGACGCCGCGCACGATCGACAAGCTGGACCCGCTGCTGTCGAAGATCGCGATCGGGCAGGCGGCGTTCGACAGGGCGTTCCCGCGGCCGAAGGACGTGCTGGCCTTCGTCAAGACCGCAGAGGGCGCCAACGCCGCGACCACCAGCGCGCTGCGCGGCACCCTGGACGTGTTCCCCGACGCGAAGCTCTACACCAAGGCGGGCTGGGTGAAGGAGCGCGCGTCGGGCTTCGACACGCTGCTCAACCTGCTCTACGTGCTGCTGGCCCTGTCGGTGATCGTGAGCCTGTTCGGGATGGTCAACACGCTGGTGCTGTCGGTGTTCGAGCGCACGCGGGAGGTGGGCATGCTGCGCGCCGTCGGCATGACACGGCGCCAGGTGCGCCGGATGGTGCGTCAGGAGAGCGTCATCACCGCGCTGATCGGGGCGGGGCTCGGGCTGCCGCTGGGCGTGTTCGTGGCGGCGCTCGCCACCCACGCCCTGTCGGACGAGGGCGTGGGGTTCTCGCTTCCGGTGCCAACCCTGATCGTGTTCACGATCGTGGCGATGGTGGCCGGCATCGTGGCCGCGGTGTTCCCGGCGCGCCGGGCCGCGCGGCTGAACGTGCTGGAAGCGCTGGCGTACGAGTAGAGAACGGCCGCGCCGGCGGAGAACTCCGGCTAGAAGAGCTGGTTCTCGCCTGAGAAGATCTCCGACACCGACTCGTCCGTGAAGATCCGGCGGACGGAGTCGGTGAGGATGTCCGCGCACGTGAGGACGCGGATCGTGTCCGGCGCCTCCTGGCTGAGCGGGACGGTGTCGGTGACGACGATGCCCGACAGCGGCGACCGCGCGAGGGTGTCGAACGCGTTGCCCGAGAAGATGCCGTGGGTGGCCACCGCGTACACCTCGCGAGCGCCCGAGTCGAGCACGGTCTGCGCGCCCGCGGCCAGCGTGCCGCCGGTGTCGATGATGTCGTCGACGATCACGGCACGGCGACCCTCGACCTTCTCCTGGCCGATCACGTACCCGATCTCGGCGACCTGCTGGGCGGGCCGCTCCTTCTCGAGCAGCGCGTAGTCGACGCCCACCTTCTGGGCGAACTTGCGCGTGAGCTTCACGCGGCCGGCGTCGGGGGCGACGATGACCAGGTCGCTGGGGTCGTCGCCCAGCTGGTCCTTGACGAACTGGGTGAGGATCGGCATGGCGGTCATGTGATCGACGGTCTTCGAGAAGAAGCCCTGGAGCTGGCCGGCGTGCAGGTCCATCGTGACCAGGCGGTCGATCCCGGCGGTCTCCAGGCACTTGGCCACGAGGCGGGCGGTGATCGGCTCGCGCGGCGCCGACTTCTTGTCCTGACGCGAGTAGCCGTACCACGGCGCCACGGCGATGACGCGGTGGGCCGAGGCCCCGACCGCGGCGTCGATCATCACGAGCAGCTCCCAGAGCGAGTCGTTGACCGTCATGCCCGCCGCCTGGTTGCCGGCCAGCGACTGCACGATGAACAGGTCGGCGCCACGGATGGACTCGCCGTAGCGGCAGTAGACCTCGCCGTCCGAGAAGGTCTTGAGGCCGGCGTCGGTGAGCGCGAGGCCGAGCTTGTCGGCGATCTTCCCGCCCAGCTCGGTGCTGGCCCGCCCGGCGGCGACCATGAGCCGCTTGCCGTAACCGATCTCCAGGCTGCTGGCAAGCGCGGTCGCCGTCTGAACCTCGACGCTCATTCGCCGGTCTCCTGGTCCTTGTCCGCCCAGCCTTCGATGGTCTTCTGAGGAGGCCGGGAGATGCCGAGCGCGCCGTCGGGCACGTCCTTCCAGATCACCGACCCAGCTCCAGTGTACGCGTCGTTCCCGACGGTCACGGGGGCCACCAGCGACGTGTGCACGCCGGTGTTCGCGCGCTTTCCGATCTTCGTGCGGTGCTTGTGCTTGCCGTCGTAGTTGGCCGTGATCGAGCTGGCCCCCAGGTTGGCCCCCTCACCCACGTCGGCGTCGCCGACGTACGACAGGTGCGGCACCTTGGCGCCCGGGCCGATGCGCGAGTTCTTGACCTCCACGAACGTGCCGATCTTGGCCCCCTCGCCCACGTCGGCGCCGGGCCGGAGGTACGCGAACGGCCCCAGCGTGGCCCGGTCCCCGACCTTGCACTCGGTCAGAACCGAGTGACTGACGGAAACCTCGTCGCCCAGGGCGGCGTCGACGGCCGTGGTGTGGGGTCCCAGACGGCAGCCGCGCCCCACGCGCGTGGCTCCGTGCAACGACACGCCCGGGCCGACGGTCGTGTCCTCGCCGATCTCAACGGTGGCGTCGATCGTGACGGTGTCCGGCGCGGTGAACGAGACGCCGGCCAGCGCGTGCTGGCGCACGAGGCGGCGCCGGGCCAGCGCCTCCGCCTCCATCAGGTCGGCGCGCGAGTTGATGCCGAACAGCGTGAGCGTGTCCGAGGTCAGGTACGGGATCACGCGCTTGCCCCGCTCGCGCAGGATCGGGACGGCGGCCGGCAGGTATCGCTCGCCATGCTGCTCGCCCACCGCGTCCAGCGCTTCGAGCAGGTCGCGCGGCGCGAAGGCGTAGGTGCCGCCGCTGATCTCGCGCACCGCCAGCTCCTCCGGCGTCGCGTCCTCCGGGTGCTTGCTCTCGACGATGCGATCGACCGTGCCGTCGGGCGCCCGGATCACGCGCCCGTAGCCGGCGGGGTCGAGCTGGTCGGTGGTCAGGATCGTGGCGGAGGCGCTCTCGCGCTCGTGCGTGGCCACCAGCTCGCGGATGGTCTCGGCGGACACCAGCGGGTGGTCGCCCGAGAGCACGACCAGCGTCCCGGCGCCCTCGATCGCGCCGCGCGCGGCCAGGACGGCCGCCGCGGTGCCCTCCCCGTCGGTCTGCTCGGCGAGCTCCACCTGGCCGTCGAGCTGCTCGGCCACGCCCTCGCCCGGACGGGTGACGCACACGACCCGTCCGCCGCCGGCCGCGCGGGCGGCCTCGGCCACCCAGAGCACCATCGGCCTGCCGCAGACCGGGTGGAGCATCTTCGGCAGCGAGGAGCGCATGCGCGTGCCATGGCCCGCCGCCAGGATCAGAACGGTGAATTCGGAGGGCATCGAGCGCCAGCGTACCGTTCGCTCAGCCCGTAGAGATGGCCTCGATCTCTCGCTCGTACATCCGCACCCACTTCCGTACGGCGTTGTCCGATACTCCATAGCGACGGCCCACTGCTGAGTAACTGGTCGCCGCGATCTCGCGCAGCAGAACCCCGTACGGCGGCCGGTTGACCTTGCGGGTTCGCGGTCGCGCGCGGTAGGAGCGCGGTGCCCGCTGGCCGCACGCGCGGGTGCAATAGCGCTGGCCCGTCAAATTCGGGACGAACGGTCGACCACAGAGTTTGCAGCGCCGTTCGGCTGGTGGCATGCGATTCTTCCGGCCGCAGTGCGTGTCCAGTGTCGCGGCACAGTTCGGGCAGACGATGCGCAGGTTCATGAGGCGGTTATCCGTCGAAATCCCGTTGACGTGGTCGAGGATGAGCGCCATTCGCCTGCCTCGCCACAGCTCGCCCTGTCCGCACATCTCGCACTTGCGCTTCTTGACGCCTTCGGTGTACAGCCGGAGCTTGAGGTGACCTCGGTTCATCGCCGAACCCTGCACAAGCACTTCGGCGAGTGGCCTTCCCCGCTGCACGGAGCGCTCGCGACGAACGGCATCCGGATCGAAGTGGTCCGTCGCTATGCGCCAGAGCGTCGTGTAGCGCTTCAGCGTGGCCGCATTGCCGCCGCGTGCGGAGTACCCGAGCAGTCGGAGCGCGTCGCTCCAACACCGGGATCGAGCGATGGCCGCTCGGGCGGCGCTTTCGGTGAATCGGGGCCGAGGGGCGGACATACTAGCGAACCTATGTTCGCATAGCGACCGGATCTCACCGTGAGCTGGGGAGCCCGGATTCGAACCGAGGATCTCAAGGCTCCAAAGGCCTGCGTCTTGCCTGTTAGACCACTCCCCAAGCGGTGCCGCGACGGTACCAGGGGCCAGCGGCTATCCGATCCGCGCGAGGTCGAACCCGCGCGTCGGCGACGGCTCGTCGGCCTCTGTCACGGCGATCAGCTCCAGGGAGCAGCCGCAGTCGCAGGCCAGCGCCGTGAGCTCCTCCAGGGAGCCGTAGGCCTCGAACTCGTCGGTGCAGTCACCGTCGGAGCAGATCAGCCTGGCGCGGAACATGCGGCCAATCGTGAGCCCGGCGCCGGACGGCTGGGCGAGATCTTGCGGCGGTCGTCGTCGGGCTAGCGGTCGGGCTCGTCGCCCGGCACCCGGCCGCCCTCGGCGCCCGGCTCGCTGGCCGGCCCGCGCGGGGGCATGATCCCCAGCACGCGCATGGCCTTCAGGCCCAGGCCCAGGCGCTCGCGGCCGTCGGTGGAGCCGACGTCGAGACCGGTCAGCTCGCGCACGCGCTCGAGGCGGTAGCGGATCGTGTGCCGGTGGGTGAACAGCCGCTCCGAGGTGCGAGCGACGCTGCCGTCCTCGTCCAGGAAGGTCTCGAGGGTGCGCACCAGCTCGGTCTCGTACTGGTCGTCGTACGCCACGAGCGGGGCGATCGTCTCCTCATGGAAGCGGTTGAGCTCAGCGGCGTCGTCGGTGAGCGCCGGGAGCAGCAGCCGGTAGGCGCCCGTCTCCTCGAACGCCAGGAAGCCCTGGCGCCGCGTCTCCGCCACGTTGGCGGCCAGCACGGCCTCGGCGCCCGCGCGGTGGATGTCCGCCGGATCGGTCGCCGGACGGCTGACCGACACTGCCAGCTCGTAGCCTGACAGCCCGCGCTCCAGCTCGCGGTGCACCGCCTCAGCCACGCGCCGCGGGAGCTCGGGGTCGCTGGCCGGCACCACCACCATCAGCTCGCCGGCGGCGTCGCGCGTCGCGACGTGCTGGCCGCGGACGGCCGCGAAGTCGACCGAGGCCGGCAGCGACGTGGGCGCCGCCGCCCGCGCCGCGCGCTCGACCAGCGCCAGCACGCGGGCGCGCCAGTCGCCCTCCTCCGGCACGTTCGGGTGCGCGCGGGCCACCACCACGCCGGCGCCGGCGCTCAGGTCGGCGCCCAGCTCGTTCCCGCGCGCGACGATGTTGTCGCGGTCCGTTACCCGCCGCTCGAGCAGGTCGCCGAGGAAGCCCGACACGGCGGCCTCGCTCGCGCGCTCGGGCGCACGCGCGCGCTCGATCTCGAGCGCGATCAGGGTGCCCACCATGCGCACCAGGGCCGGCGCCGGCGGCCGGCCTCGTGCCCGGTAGCGGAGCTCGCCCACCGGCGCGTCCGCCACCCGTAGCTCGAGAACCTCGCGTCCGGGCGAGCCCGAGAGAACCGCGCGCTCGTCGTCGGGCGAGCGGCAGGCGACCGCCAGGACGCTGCCGGTCCTGTCGATCACCACCACGCTGGCGTCCAGCGCACGCTCGGTGGCGCGGGCGACCTCCGGCAGCCCGGCACCGGCCTCCACGGCGGCCGAGACCCCGTCGAACGCATCCAGGAAATCGCTGCTATGCGGCGTTTCCAGCTTCTGCGCCATCGAGGGATTCTAGGTCCCGACCGCCGAGGCGCCGGAAACGCCGCGGCGCCGGTCAGGCGGCGTTCACGTACACGTACAGCACGCCGACGCCGATCCCGATGCCGATCCCGACCAGGGACGCGAGGATGAACAGCGACAGGAAGCCGGCCGCAACGCGTTCCCACAGGCGGCCGTAGGAGTCCCACGCGGGGGCCAGGATGAAGACCGCGTAGCCGATCAGCGTGACCGCCGCCGCGAGCCCGAGCGAGATCTGCGTGGGCGTCAGGTGGAGGAGCCTGTCCATCGATCGCCATTGTTGCGCAGCCGTGCGACGACGGCGCCCGGGACCTCGGCGGCCGCGGCCGCGGCCCCGCGCTCGTCGCCGAACACGCCGAAGACCGTCGGTCCGGACCCGCTCACCCGGGCCGCGAGCGCGCCGCGTGCCAGCAGCGCGGCGCGCGTGGACTCGAGCTCGGGGCGAAGCGACACCGCGGCGGCCTCGAGGTCGTTCTCGATCGCCCCGGCGAGCCGATCCGGCGGCAGGCCGGCGACCGCGCGCACGCGATCGCGGTCCAGCGCACCGCGGGTGGCGCCGATGCGGTCGGCCTCCGCGTACACCTCACCCGTTGGGAGCCCCGGCTCCGCCGGCACCAGGACCAGCGTCACGGGCGGAAGCTCGACCGGCTCCACCCGCTCGCCCGTCCCGCTCACGAGGGCGTGCCGGGGCTCGATCTGGCTCGGCACGTCGGATCCCAGCCGCGCGCCTAGCCGGCGCAGGGCGTCGCCGTCGAGCGGGGCGCCGGCGAGCGCGTTGGCGGCACGCAGCACGGCGGCGGCGTCGGCGCTCCCGCCGCC
>DASVQK010000222.1:0-15079 GCA_036389105.1 Thermoleophilaceae bacterium | reverse complement strand
GTCGCTCGAGGAGACCGGCGCCGTGGCGGGGCCGGCCGCCGGCACGCGCGGGAGCTTCATGGCGTGAGCGACAACGGGAGCGACGACGGCCGCGACAACGGCCTGCTGAAGATGGGCCAGCTCGCCGAGGCGAGCGGCGTGAGCTCCGGCACGATCAAGCACTACCTGCGCGAGGGGCTGCTGCCAGAGCCCGTCCGCACCTCGCGCAACATGGCGTACTACCCGCCGGACTTCGTCGAGCGGATCCGGCTCATCAAGCAGCTCCAGGAGGAGCGCTTCATGCCGCTCAAGGCCATCAAGCGCGTGATGGACGGCGACCCGGGGCGCACCCGCGCGCTGGTCGAGCTCGAGGATCGGATCATCGACCGCGCCGCGGCCGGGGAGGAGGCGCGCGTGTCAGCCGCCGAGCTCACCAGGCGCTACGACGTGCCGCGCGAGGTGCTCGACCGCCTGGCGGAGCTCGAGGTGCTCACGCCCACGCGGCGCGGCTACGGCCCGTCCGACGTGAAGATCGTCGAGGCGATCTCGCGCTTCCGCGCGGGCGGCTACGACGAGCGGATCGGCTTCACCGTGTACGACACGCTGCGCTACAAGCGCGCGCTGGAGGCGCTCGTGGAGGAGGAGGTCCAGGTGCTGATGGAGCGCCTGGCCGGCGAGCTGGACACCGACCGCGCCGTCGCCCTGATCGACGACGGCGCGGAGCCGCTCCAGGACCTGATCGCGGCGCTCCACCGCAAGTTGCTGGTCGCCGAGCTCAAGCGCCAGCGCGCCGCGCGCGGGTAGACCTAGGTGCGCTTGGCGTAATCCCCGAACTCGCCGAAGTCGAGCACCACGCAGGCCTCGTCGCCTACGGTCTCCGCGTCGTGGCCCGGCGGTATCGCCATCACGTCTCCGGGGCCTACCTCACCCTCCGAGCCGTCGTCCATGAAAACCCTCATCCGTCCGGACATGACGTACCCGAGGTGCGAGACCTGACACGAGTCCGTGCCGGCGATCGGCTTGACGTGCTCCGACCAGCGCCAGCCCGGCTCGAACACGGCGCGTCCGACGGTCTGGCCGCCCACCTCGATCACGTCCGCGTGGCCCTTTGCCTCGAACGGACGCGTCTCGTCCGGCGAGTCGAAGTTCTTGGTCTCCAGTGCAGCCATCGCTGACCTCCTTCGCTTGGAATCCTGGGATTGGGGACCCTACTCGGCGCGGCGCCTCGCTACCAGCGCACGTCGTGCCACTCCATCACGCCGTGGCCCTCGTCCAGCTCGAGCCCGCCCGGCAGGGCGCCGGAGAAGCTGCCGAACGGCTGCCGGTAGGAGCTGCGAACGAGCAGCAGGTTGGTGCGCTCGGCGCGCTCCGACCACGGCTGGAAGGCCAGCTCGCCCCCCTCGGCGAAGCGAACGGAGGACAGGTCGGCGGCTATCTCCACCGGCCCCGGCTCGAAGTCGGCCCCGTCCACCCAGATCGCCCGCTCGGAGTCCTTCGGCGGGTCGTTCACGCCGGTCACCAGGTTCCAGCCCACCACCCTGCCGTCGGTCAGGCGCCCGGCGCCCGCGCACCAGCGCCAGGCCGTGCGGCGCTGGTGGTAGCCCGCGGTCTCGTCCACCACGCCCAGCGCGTCCACGGCCAGGCAACGCTCGCCCAGCCGCACCTCGCCCCGGACCGGCACCCCGGCCTGCTTGCGCGTCCACACGTAGCCGTTGCGACCGCTCGCATGGACGCTCTCCACCCCGGGCGACTCCTCCACCTCGACGTCGACCCGCACGTCGCGGCTCTCCACGACCGCGCGCGAGCCGTCCAGCCTGACGCCGCCGGCGCCCCTCGTCGTGGTGCGCGCCACGATCGGCTTCCCCGGCTCGGCGACGGCCCACCAGCGCTGCCGGGCCGGCCCGATGCGCACGTCGCACACGCACAGCATCAGCTCCGGCGAGTACGCGCCCACGTAACGCCAGCGCTTGAGCGGGCGCGCGCCGCGAAAGCGCGGCATCGGGGACGGCGGCAGCGGCAGCTGGAGCGAGCGCACGGTCGGTCCGCGGCGCGACTGGATCATGGCCCGGAACCGTATTTCACGACCGGCCCGCCTCGCTGCTGCCGGTTCGCGCCCGGATAGACTCTGGATTGACTGGTCAATCAACGGGCCTGGTAGGGGGTGACGGCATGCGGGCAGCGGCCGTACAGCTCACTTCGACTCACGACAAGGACCGCAACCTCGCGACGGCGGACCGCCTGACGCGCGCGGCCGCGCGCGACGGCGCCCAGCTGATCGTGCTGCCCGAGAAGTTCAACGCGATCGGGGGCGACGAGGTGATGCGGGCGGCCGCCGAGCCGCTCGACGGGCCCACCGTGGCCTGGGCGCGCGACACCGCCCGCGAGCTGGGTGTGGACCTCGTGGCCGGCTCGATCACGGAGCGTCGCGACGGCCACGAGAAGCTCTCCAACACGTCCGCGCACGTCAGCCCGGACGGCGAGATCAAATCGGTCTATCGCAAGATCCACATGTTCGACGTGGTGGTGGGTGGCGTGGAGTACCGCGAGTCCGCCACCGAGGAGCCGGGCGACGAGGTGGTGCTGTCGGAGACGGCCTCCGGCCTCCCGCTGGGCCTGACCGTCTGCTACGACGTGCGCTTCCCCGAGCTCTACCGCATCCTGGCCGTGCGCGGCGCCCGAGTGGTCGCGGTGCCGGCGGCCTTCACGAAGGTCACCGGCAGGGCCCACTGGGAGATCCTGATCCGCGCGCGGGCGATCGAGAATCAGGCGTTCGTGGTCGCCGCGGACCAGTTCGGCGCCCACGGCGACGGCAAGGAGAGCTTCGGGGGCTCGGCGATCGTCGACCCGTGGGGCGAGGTGCTGGCGCGCGCGGCCGACGACGAGTGCTTCGTCGCCGCCGACCTGGACCTGGCGCGGCAGGACGAGGTCCGCTCGCAGCTCCCGAGCCTGGCCAACCGCATGCCGGACGCGTACCGCTGGCCGGTGGAGGCGCACGCCTGATGGCCGCCCCCGCGGTCGACAAGCGCAGGCTGATCCTGGACGCGGCCATCCGCGTGTTCGCAGAGAAGGGCTTCCACCACTGCCGCGTCTCCGACGTGGCCGACGAGGCGGGCGTCGCCTACGGGCTCGTCTACCACTACTTCGATTCGAAGGAGGAGATCCTCAACTCCCTCTTCATCGAGCGCTGGCAGCTGATGCTCGACGCGATCGTGGAGATCGACGAGATGCGGGACGTGCCCGCGCGCGACAAGCTCTACATGGTCGCCTCGTTCATCATCGACTCGTACCGGTTCGAGCCGAACCTGATGAAGGTGATCATCGTCGAGGTGACCCGCGCGGCCAACACGTTCGGCCGGCTCCACCTGCCAAAGATCCGCGAGGCGTACGACCTGATCGCCGGCATCGTCGACAACGCGCGCCGCGACGGCTCGTTCAAGTCCGACATCTCCGCCGAGTTCGCCGCCATGTGCTTCTACGGCGCGATCGAGCAGCTCCTGTCCGGCTGGATCTTCGACCTCCTCCCCGCCACCGAAGAGGAGTTCGAGCGGGCCAAGTCGCTCGTGGTCGAGGCCATCTGCGGTGGGCTCGAGACCGAGCCCAGCCAGGGGCTCTCCGCCGTCTCTGGTTAGATACGCCGGCCATGGGTAACGACCTCACGAAGCGGCTCATCTGGAGCGGAATGCTCGCCGGTGTCGGCGCGATTACGACGATCGTGGCCAACCGGATCGCCACGGCGCTCTGGGTGAAGATCTTCGACGAGGACCCGCCCGAGTAATGGCACGCAAGCGCAAAAAGGACGCCGCCGAGGAGGCGGTCCAGGAGACGCGGGAGAGCCCGGTCGTGGACACCGGCGAGATCCGCTTCTCGGTGGAGGACGCCCAGGCCGTCGGCGACCCCGCCGCGGCCTCGACCAACGCCGAGGGCGCGCCGCCCGGCTCGTCCGAGACCGAGGCGCCCGGCGCCACGGAGACCGCCGCCACGACCACCGCCGAGCCGGCCGCGCCCGAGGCTCAGCCCGAGCCCGAGCCCGTGGCGCTGCCGCCCCAGCCGGAGCAGGCGTGGGACCGGTCGTGGGCGGGCGACTCGCCGGCGGACGCCGACCGGCGCGGCGCCGAGGAGGCCCCCGGCGTCGGCTCCGCGTTGGGCCCGATCGCGGGCGCGTTCGTCGGCTCGTTCGTGCTGGCGAAGGTGATCGGACGCTTCGGCGGAGGAGACGACTGATGAGCGAGAACGGGACCACGCCGACGGACACGGCCGAGAAGCAGCTCGGCGAGATCGTCTCGGAGGTCACGTCCAAGGCGCAGCTCCTGGTCCGCGAGGAGATCGAGCTGGCCAAGGCCGAGATCCAGCTCAAGGTCTCGCGGATCGTCAAGGGCGCGATCGCCTTCGCCGCCGCCGCCTTCTTCGGTCTGTTGATGCTGATCTTCCTGCTGCACACGCTGTCGTGGGGCTTCACCGACTGGTTGAGCGTGAAGTACTGGGTGGGCTTCGGCATCACCGCACTGATCCTGCTGATCCTCACCGGCCTGGCGGCGCTGATCGGGGTCCGCCTGGTCAAGAAGGGCGCGCCGCCCACGCCCGACCTGGCGATCGAGGAGGCGCAGGCCACCAAGGCCGCGCTCCAGGAGGTCCGCGGCTGATGGCCACGCGCACGCCGGAGGAGATCCGCGCCTCCGTACAGGAGACCCGCCGCGAGCTCGAATACTCGCTCAACGACCTCCAGTCCAAGGTCACGCAGATCACCGACTGGCGCAGCCAGCTCCAGGAGCACAAGCGCGAGGTGATGATCGGCGCCGCCGTCGCCGGCTTCGTGGTGGGCGGCGGGATCGCCGCCGTCTTCGGCCTGTTCCGGCGCTAGGTCAAGAACCGCGTCGGGATCGACCCGACGCCCAGCAGGCCCGGTCCGGTGTGCGAGCCCAGCACCGGCCCGATCTCACTGAAGAAGACCGCGTCGGCCCCGAACAGCTCGCGGCAGCGGTCGGCCAGCAGCTCGGCCTGGTCGCGCGCCTGAATGTGCTGCACCACCCAGCCGTCGGCGCCCGACTGCTGGCGCTGGCGCGCGTAGTCCACCATCCGCTCGAACGCCCGCTTGCTGGTCCTGACGCGCTCCACGGGGGTGATCTCCGACTCCACGGACAGGATCGGCTTGACCTTGAGCGTCGAGCCGATCCAGGCGCTTGCCGCGCCGATCCGGCCGCTTCGCTTGAGGAACTCGAGGGTGTCGATCGAGAACCACATCTTCAGCTCCTCGCGAGCCGCGAGGGCGGTCGCCACCACCTCCTCGGCGCCGGCGCCCGCGGCCGCCCGGCGCGCGGCCGCCAGGGTCATCAGCCCGAGCCCGCCCGCGGCGGTGCGGGAGTCGATCACGTGCACGCGCTCGCCGCCCTTCCCGTCGCGCTCGAGCGACTCCTTGGCCTGCCGGGCCGCCTCGGGCGTGCCGGACAGGCCGCCCGCGATGTGGATCGACACGACCTCGTTCCCCTCGGCCAGCAGTGGCTCGTACACCGCCACGAAATCGCCCACCGACGGCTGCGAGGTGGTGGGCAGCTTCTCGGCCGAGCGCAGTCCCTCGTAGAACGCCTCGTAGTCGCGGATGTCGGCCTCGCGCTCGGTCCGCTCCGAGCCGAAGTTCACGTACAGGGACACGAGATCGATCCGATTCGCCTCGGCCACCGCGGTGGGCAGGTACGCGGTTGTGTCCGAGACGACGGCGGTGCGGGGCATCCGCGCCGCAGCCTACACCGGCCTCACGGCACCTCGTAGACTGCGGCGCCCCATGCCGGACTACGACCGCCAAGACGTCGAGGCCCGCCTCGACGAGCGCATGCGCGAGATCGAGGAGCGCCGCGCGGGAGTCCGCCGCGGCAGCGAGGGCATGCGCGACGAGCTGGCCGATTACGACCAGCACCCGGCCGATCAGGGCACCGAGACCTTCGAGCAGGAGCTGGACGAGACCACGCTGATGATGCTGGACGACGAGGAGAACCGCGTGAAGGCCGCGCGGCGCGCCCTGGAGGACGGCACGTACGGTGTGTGCGCGGACTGCGGCAAGGAGATCCCCGCGGCGCGGCTGAAGGCGATGCCCGAGAGCATCCGCTGCGTGGAGGACCAGCGCCTGCACGAGGCGCGGCTGCGCCAGGGCGGCGGGCCGGCCGCCTCGCCCGGGTAGATGGTCGATCCCACGACCAGCTAGGCCGCCGCCGGTGGGAAAGACGCTCGTCACCGGCGGCAACGGCTTCGTCGGGTCGGCGGTGGTGCGCCTGCTCGCCGAGCGGGGCGACGACCTCAAGCTGACCCGGCGCCGGCGCTCCCGGGTGGACACGCTCGAGGGAATCGAGCACCAGTCGGTGGAATGCGACGTGCTGGACCGCGCCGCGGTGCGGCGCGCCATGCGCGGCGTGGACCGCGTGTTCCACGTCGCGGGGCTGGTCTCGATGCGCCCGGAGGACTCCGAGCGGCTGTTCGAGGTCAACGTGGGCGGCACGCGGATCGTGCTGGAGGAAGCGCTGCGCGCGGGCGTCGAGCGCGTGGTCTACACCTCCAGCGTGGCCGCCGTCGGGCCGGCGAAGCACGGTCAGACCGCCGACGAGCGGCAGCTGTTCACGGCCGGCAGGCTCGGCATCCCGTACGTCAACTCCAAGCACGAGGCCGAGGTGGAGGCGCTGCGGCTGGCCGCGCAGGGCCTGCCGGTGGTGGCAGTCAACCCGTGCTACGTGTTCGGCGCGGGCGACGTGTACGGCCGCGCCACGGCCATCGTCCGCCGCTTCATGCTCGGCCGCATCCCGGCGTACGTGCCGGGCGCGCTGAACGTGGTGGACGTCGGCGACGTGGCCCGCGGCCACCTGCTGGCCGACGAGAAGGGCCTGCCGGGCGAGCGCTACATCCTGGGCAACCGCAACTACACGCTCGACCGGCTGTTCGCCGACCTCGCGCGGCTGTCGGGGGTCGAGCCGCCGGCGCTCCGGCTCCAGCCCCGGGCTGCGCTGCGGCTGGCGCAGGCGCTGGAGGCCGCGCCCGTTCGCGCGCCGATCTCCTCGCAGGAGGTGAAGCTCGCCAGCCACTGGTGGACCTACCGCAACACCAAGGCCAAGCGCGAGCTGGGGTGGACCACGTCGCCCCACGAGGACACGATCGAGGCCACGGTGGCGTGGTACCTGGACCGCGAGAGCGACCGCCTGGCGCGCGTTCGCCGCACCCAGCCCGTCCAGCTCAAGGCCATGGCGGCCGCGCTGCGCGCCGTCGAGGGCGTGACCGGGGCGGCCGGCAGGCTCTGGCCGCTGTCGGCGTAACCTGAGAGCCATGGCGATCCTCTACCGCTGCAAGACGCCCACCGACTGGCTCTGCCCCTGCGGCAAGGTCGCGCGCTACCTCCGCGCCGCGGGCATCGACTACGAGCAGGTGCGCGTCCCGGTCCGCCGACGCGACCGCGACGAGGTGGAGGAGCTGACCGCCCAGCGCTGGGTGCCGGTGCTGGTCCACGGCGAGCACGTGGTGCACGACTCCCGGCGGATCATGGAGTTCGTGGACTACCTCGAGGACCGCGAGCGCGAGGCGGCCACGGCCGTGGCGAGCGGCTGATGCCGGGCCAGATCGGCGTTGCCGTTCGCGTTGCGCGGCGGGCGGCGCCGCTGGCGATGGAGGCCTACCGGCGCTGGCAGCAGCTCACTCCGGAGGAGAAGGAGCGCTACAAGCAGAAGATGCGCGGCGCCGGCGAGCGGGCGCGCGGCGTCTACGAGCAGGCGCGAAAGCGCGGGCGCTGACGCACCGCGCCCGCCGCAGGTCAGCTCAGGCGGTTCTCGATGCCCAGCGGCGCGGTTCGCGGCGCCTCGACGGCCGGCGGCTCCGGCTCGTGCTCGGGCTGGTCCACGCCGAGCTTGGCTGCCAGCTCGCCGCTCTCGTACATCTCCATGACGATGTCGCAGCCGCCGACCAGCTCGCCGTCCACGAACAGCTGCGGGATGGTGGGCCAGTTGGACAGCGCCGACAGCTCCTGGCGGATGCGCGGATCCGGCAGGATGTCGAGCGCCGCGTACCGCACTCCGAGGGCGTTGAGGGCCCCGGAGGTGCGCATGGAGAAACCGCAGGCCGGCTGCTCGGGGGTCCCCTTCATGAACAGCATCACCTGGTTCTCGTCGATCGCGTTCTCGATGAACTCGCGGATCTGCTCGTTGGTCATGTCGTCTCTCCCGGAGTCGAGGTCTTGAGCGCAAGCGCATGGATCGGTCCGCCTATCTCGGCGCCGAAGACGTCATAGACGAGCCGGTGCTGGTCGATGCGGGAAAGGCCGTCGAAGCGGTCGGAGACGACGCTGGCGCTGAAGTGGTCCCCGCCGCCGGTGGTGTCCTCGACCTGGACCCGCGCGCCCGGCAAAGCCGTCTCGATCCGCTGCTTCAGGTCCTCCGCGCTGGGCACGCGATCGAGGATAGCGCTGGACCTGCCGACTACAATTGGCGTCGTGGTCCAGCTCACGGAAGTAGCCGCTCAGAAGATCGGAACCCTCCTCTCGGACGAGGAGCACGCGAACGCCGGGCTCCGCGTCGCGGTGCGCGGCGGCGGCTGTTCCGGCTTCCAGTACCAGCTCGCCCTCGACGAGCAGCGCGACGGGGACAAGATCTTCGAGCACGACGGGATCAGGATCATCGTCGACGAGCTCAGCCTGCGCTACGTGGACGGCTCCACGGTGGACTACACCGAGAGCCTGATGGGCGCCGGCTTCCAGGTCGAGAACCCGAACGTCGTGGCGGCGTGCGGGTGCGGGTCGTCGTTCCGCGTGGCGGACGAGGACCCGAGCTGCGGCGCCTCGGCGTAGTCAGCGCGTCGAGAACGACCCGATCTCCGGGCGGCTAGTCCGGCACGTTGTCCAACGACCGCCACAGGTACAGCGACGCTAGCGACCGATGCGGGCGCCACGGTTCGCCCAGCTCGGCGAGCTCGGCGGCGGTGGGGATCTGCTCGAGCTCGTACACGCGCTCGGCGGCGCGGCGCACGCCCAGGTCGCCGACGGGAAGGACGTCGGGCCGCCGCAGGTGGAAGATCAGGAACATGTCGGCCGTCCACTGGCCGAGGCCCTTCACCGCCGTGAGCTCCGCCGCGATCTCCTCGTCGCTCAGCTCGTTCAGGCGGTCCAGCTCCAGCTCCCCGCTCAGCACGTGCTCGGCCAGGCTGCGCATGTAGGCGACCTTGGCGCGTGACAGCCCCGCGCCGCGCAGCGCCTCGGGGTCGGCCTTCAGGAGCTGGCGCGGCGTGGGCGTCTTACCGCGAAACAGCTCGGTCACCCGCCCGTAGATGGTCTGCGCGGCCGCGGTGGACAGCTGCTGGCCGACGATCGAGCGCAGCAGGGCGCCGTACGGATCCGTCGGCCGGCCGCGGCGGCGGGCCTCGGGGTCGAGCGGACCCAGGCGGTCGATCAGCCCGCGCATGACCGGGTCGGCCCTGCGCAGGTGCCTTACGCCGGGATCTGCCGCCGCCCGGACCAAAACTCCGCCTCCGCCTCGCCCAGCGGGGTGACCGGCGGGTCGCGGTAGATGTACTCGCGCACCACGCGGTGCCAGTTGTTGCGCGCGCCGAGCTGGCCCAGGACCGCGAACACCAGCCCCGCCATCCGCTGCGCG
Organism: Thermoleophilaceae bacterium; assembly: GCA_036389105.1. Lineage (GTDB taxonomy): Bacteria > Actinomycetota > Thermoleophilia > Solirubrobacterales > Thermoleophilaceae > AC-37. The sequence goes on along the minus strand of DASVQK010000222.1, from coordinate 5,489 downwards.
AATGCGTGATCGGGTGGGATCGTCTCGTGCCGCATGAGGTCCCAGTACTCGGACCGCGGGTCGCCCGCGTCCACCAGGATCTCGGCCACCACCTCGCGCGTGACCGTGAACTCGCGGTCCTCGAAGTACCAGTACGACAGCGCCCAGATGTGGTTGAGCAGCCGCTCGGGGGTCACGGCCTCGTCCGCGCCGTCGAAGAACCCGAGCCGTGCCCACTCCGCGCGCACGGCGTCCGCGTCGCGCTCCATCGCGGCCTTGATCCAGCGCCGCTCGGCCTCGATCCGCTCGCGCGGGAGCTTCTTGTTCATGCCGAAGTCGAGGAACGCCACCCGGCCGTCGTCCATCAGCAGGTAGTTGCCCGGGTGCGGGTCGGCGGAGAAGTGCCCGGTCCGGTAGAGCGAGCCGATGAAGAAGCGCACCAGGATCTCGCCGAAGCGGTCGCGATCCTCCTGGGGAAGCCGCTTGACCTGGTCGAACGGCCGGCCCTCGACCCACTCGGTGACCAGCACGCGCTCGCGCGACAGCCCGGTCACCACCTCGGGCACCAGGACGAACGGGTGGCCGCGCCAGTCGCGGGCGAACGCGCGGTGCGCCTGCGCCTCCAGCTCGTAGTCGCACTCGTCCGTGATGCGCTCGCGGATCTCCTCCGCCAGCGCCTTCGGGTCCAGGCCGGGCGCGATCCGCTTGGCCAGCCGCAGGAGCATGCCCAGGTTCTGCATGTCCGCCCGAACGGCCTGCGCCACGCCCGGGTACTGGACCTTCACGGCCACCCGGCGGCCGTCGTGCAGCCGCGCGCGGTAGACCTGGCCGATCGACGCCGACGCGACGGCGGCCTGGTCGAACTCGGCGAACACCTCGTCGAGCGGCTGGTCCAGGTCGTCCTCGATCACCCGGCGCATGTCGCGGAAGCCCACCGACGGCGCGGCCGACTGGAGCTCGGCGAGCTTGGCCTGGAGCTGGTCGCGGTACTCCGGCGGCACGAACTCGACGTCGAGGAACGACACCACCTGCCCCACCTTCATCGCCGCGCCCTTCATCGTGCCCAGCACCTCGACGATCTGCTCGGCCGCCTCCATGTAGCGGCGCTCCAGCGCCTCGCGCCTGGCCTCCTCGGAGCGGACCACGTTGGCCGCGCGGGTCGCGGCGGCGCGCGCCGCCTGGCCGCCCACCAGCCCGCCGACGCGGGCGGTCCTGCGTACGCGGCCCCTCGGGATCGGCTTCTCGTTCCTGGCCATGGACAGATGACTCTACGGTGCGCACGACCGCGTTCGCCAGCGGGCCATAAGCTCCCCGCCGATGCGCTTCGTGACCTATGACGCCGGCTCGGGCCCGCGCGCGGGGGTCCTGCGCGACGGCGCGGTCGTGGACGCCGGGCCCGGCGGGGTGGGGGCTCTGCTGCGCGCCAGCGGGCTCGACGGCATCGGCCACGGCGGCCCTACGGTGGACCCGGCCGGGGTCAGGCTCCTGCCGCCCGTGATCGACCCGGGGAAGATCGTCTGCATGGGGCTGAACTACCGCGACCACGCGGCCGAGGCCGGGCTCGACCCGCCCGAGACGCCCACCTTCTTCGCGAAGTTCGCCAACTGCCTGGCCCCACCGGACGCGGAAGTGCCGCTGCCGGCGTTCAGCCAGAAGGTGGACTACGAGGCGGAGGTGGCGTTCGCGATCGGAGAGCGCTGCAAGGACGTGGCCGCCCGCGACGCGCTCGGCAAGGTCGCCGGCTACATGCTGCTGAACGACCTCTCGGCCCGCGACTATCAGTTCATGACGCCCCAGTGGCTGCCCGGCAAGGTCTTCGACGGCTCCGCGCCCTGCGGGCCCGCGCTGGTCACGCCGGACGAGGCCGGCCCGCACGACGGCATCGAGATGTCGCTGACCCTGAACGGCCAGACGATGCAGCAGGGCTCGACGGCCGACCTGATCCACGGCATCCCCGCCCTGGTCGAGTACCTGTCGAAGCTGATGACGCTCGAGCCCGGCGACGTCGTGTCGACCGGCACGCCGGCCGGCGTGGGAAGTGCGCGCGACCCGCACGTGTGGCTCAAGCCGGGCGACGTGACCGTGATCGAGTCGCCCACGCTGGGCCGGCTCGAGACCCGCTTGACCTGACGCGGAACAGCCGCCACGATGGGTACGTGGCATGGAAGCCGCCAGCACTCGCGCTCGCCCTGGCGATCGCCGCCGCGGTGGCGGCATCGGAGCCCGCGGCCGCCGCGCCGCTCGACGCCGCGGTGGCGCACGACCTGAGCTTCGCCGGGGCGCAGCTCGACCGCACCCTGGCCGAGGTGCCGCCGGGCTCGTACCCGTACGAGACCAACGCCGACGGCACCTGGTCCACGCGCTCGGCGGGCTGGTGGATCAGCGGCTTCTTCCCCGGCAGCCTCTGGCGCATGTATCAGGCCACCGGCAACCCGGCCTGGCGGACGGCCGCCGCCTCACGCCAGTCCGGCCTCGAGAGCCAGAAGGACAACACGTTCACCCACGACGTCGGGTTCATGGTCTTCGACAGCTTCGGCAACGGCTACAAGGCCACCGGCGACGACGGCTACCGCCAGGTGGTCCTGACCGCCGCCGGATCGCTGGCCACGCGCTACAGCTCGGTCGTCCACGCGACGCGCTCGTGGGACAACACCTCGTCCGACAGCTCCACGGACTTCAAGGTGATCGTCGACAACATGATGAACCTCGAGCTGCTCTGGTGGGCGGCCAAGCACGGCGGCGACCCGTCCCTGGCCGCGAAGGCGCTCGACCACGCGCTCACCACCGTGCGCGAGCACGTGCGCCCCGACGGCAGCACCTACCACCTCGTCGTTTTCGACTCGACCAACGGCGCGGTCAAGCGCAGGGGCACGGTGCAGGGCTACAGCGACTCCTCCACGTGGTCGCGCGGGCAGGCGTGGGCCCTCTACGGCTTCACGATGGCGTACCGCGAGACCGGCGACTCGCGCATGCTCGACACCGCCCGAAGGGTGGCCGACTACTACGTCTCCCACCTGCCGGCCGACAGCGTGCCCTACTGGGACTTCCAGGCGCCGGGCATCCCCAACGAGCCGCGCGACAGCTCGGCCGCCGCGATCGCGGCATCGGGCCTGATCGAGCTGTCGCAGCTCGACCCGGACACCGGCCGCAGCCGGCGGTACTTCGGGGTGGCCCAGGCCACGCTCGGGTCGCTGTCGTCCGGTGCCTACCTGGCGGAGGGCACCAGCAGCCGCTCGATCCTGCTCCACGGGACGGGCAACAAGCCGGGCGGCGACTACGACCGCGGGCTGGTGTACGGCGACTACTTCTTCATCGAGGCGCTCCTGCGCTACCGCGCGCTCGCGCGCGGCGCCGCCGCGCCCCCGGACTTCAACGGCGACGGCTACGCCGACCTCGCGGCGGGGGCGCCGGGCGAGAACGCCCGCGCGGGCGCGGTCAACGTCCTCTACGGCGGCGCCGGCGGGCTGCCGGGGGCCGGCGCGAAGCAGCTCGACCAGGCCGCGGGCGGAGGCACGGTGGAGGTGGGGGACCGCTTCGGGGACGCGCTCGCCTGCGGCGACTTCAACGGCGACGGCTATTCCGACCTCGCGGTGGGCGCGCCGGGGGAGGACTCGGGCGCGGGCGCCGTGAGCGTGCTCCACGGCAGCTCGTCGGGCCTCTCCACGGCTGCCCCAGCGTCGCTGACCCAGGCCAGCGCGGGCGGCGCGAGCGAGTCGGGCGACCACTTCGGCGCCGCGCTCGCCGCGGGCGACTTCAACGCCGACGGCAGGGCCGACCTCGCGGTGGGCGACCCGGACGAGGACGCGGCCGGCATGAACGACATCGGCTACGTCGCGGTCCTCTACGGCAGCGCGGGCGGCGTGGGGACGTCGGGCGCGCGGCAGTTCAGCGAGAACACCGCGGGGGGCGTGGCGCATCCCGGCGAGCGCTTCGGCGCGGCGCTCGCGGCGGGGACCTTCAACGACGACGGCCGCGCCGACCTGGCGGTGGGAGCGCCGGGCGACGACGCCGGCGGGCCGGAGGCGGGAGCCGTGAACCTCCTGTACGGGACGGCCGGCGGCCTGTCGAGCTCGGGCGCCAGGCAGCTCAGCCAGAGCTTCGCCAGCGGTCAGGCAGAGGCCGGCGACCACTTCGGAGCGGCCGTCGCGGCGGGCGGCTTCGACGCCGACCCGCGCACCGACCTGGCGGTGGGCGCGCCCGACGAGGACAGCGCGGCCGGCGGTGACGTGGGGGCGGTCAACGTCCTGTACGGGACGGCGGGCGGGATCGCCGCGACCGGCTCGAGGCAGTTCGCCCAGAGCGCGGCCGGCGGCGCCGCGGCGGCCGGCGACCGCTTCGGCGCGGCGCTCGCGGCCGGCAACTTCGACGCCGACGGCGACATGGACCTCGCCGCCGGCGCGCCGTACGACGACACCTCGGGCGCCGCCGACGCCGGGGTCGTCAACGTCCTGTACGGGACGGCCAGCGGCCTGTCCAGCTCGGGCGCGAAGCAGCTCAGCCAGAGCTTCGCGAGCGGGGCGTCGGAGGCGCTCGACCGCTTCGGCTCGGCGATCGCGGCCGGCGACTACAACGGCGACGGGCGCTTCGACCTCACGGCGGCCGCTCCCGACGAGGACACGTCGGCCGGCGCCGACGCCGGCGCGGTGAACGTGCTGTACGGCGCCCCGAGCGGCCTCGTGGCCACCGGCTCGAAGCAGCTCGGACAGGGGTCGGCGGGCGGAGCCGCCAAGGGCGGCGACCGCTTCGGCGCCGCCCTGCGCTGAGTCTCGGGCCTGGCGCCGCTAGGGCTGGCCCTCGACCGAGCCGGGCACGCCGGTGTTGGTCGAGTACTTCGGCTGGATCTTGGTGTCCGGCCGGATGTGGTGCACCGCCTGGGCCACCGCGATGGCCGCCTCGGCGAAGCCGGTGGCGATCAGCTTGAGCTTGCCCTCGAAGGTGGTGATGTCGCCGGCCGCCCAGACGCCCTCCATCGAGGTCTTCATCACCGGGTCGACCACGATCGCGCCCTTCTCCACCTCGAGCGGCCACTCCTTGAGCGGCCCGAGCGCGGTCTTGAAGCCGAGCTGGAGCAGTACGGCGTCGCAGTCCACCTCCACCACGTCCGACTCGTCCTCGGAGTGGAACAGCGTGACGCGCTCGATCTGGCCGTCGCCGGCCACGTCCTTCACCTGGTACGGCGTGCGCAGGTCCACCTTGCCGGCCTCCGACGCCTCCTGGATCTCCCTCACGGTCATCTCGTGCGCGCGGAAGCCCTCGCGGCGGTGGACGAGCGTGATCGCCTCGGCGGTGTCGAGCAGGTTGAGCACCCAGTCGCAGGCGGAGTCGCCGCCTCCGACGATCACGACCCTCTTGCCCGCGAAGGCCGACTTCTCCTTGACGAGGTAGTGAGCGCCCCGGCCCTCCCACGGCTCCATGTCGTAGCCGGGCAGCTTCTTCGGCTCGAACGCGCCGTGACCGCCGGCGATGATGATGGTGCGGCTGAGGAAGTCGCCCTTGTCGGTCACGAGCCG
>DASVQK010000221.1:0-21262 GCA_036389105.1 Thermoleophilaceae bacterium | reverse complement strand
CATGAACAAACTCCCCCGTACGGCGAACCCCCGGGTCCGCCGGTCACTTCCTTGTTCCCCCAAGGAACCGCCCCCTCAGGCGGTCGGCGCGGGAGCATAGTGACTCGGAGGCGACAAGCGAAGCCGACGGCCGCGCGCAGCGTCCGCGGTACGCTGCGCCGCGCGCCCCGATAGCTCAGCTGGATAGAGCGACTCCCTCCTAAGGAGTAGGCCGCAGGTTCGAATCCTGCTCGGGGCGTTCCGACCCTGACGCATCCGCGACCCCCCAACCGGGGGACGTTTGCTCGCCACCCAGCGGGGGTACCGCTGGATCACTGAAGCGTGCCGCCCCGGGGGCGGCACGCGCATCGTCCTGACAGGGGGGCCACATGCATGTATCGATCGCCGCCGCGCCCGGTCGCCGGGCACGGGTAGTCCTCGTCGCAGCCGCCATCGCGCTGGCCGTGCTCATCGCCGCACTCACCGGCCCGAGCTCCGCGTCGGCGGACTACTGCACGCAGCCGGTCAATCCGATCGACAGGATCAACTCCTGCTACCTCCCGATCACGACGGGCAGCTACAGCTACACCGTCGGGCTCAGCGCCGCCGCGCAGAACGCCACCGGCCTACCCGGCGACCCGGGCGGCACGGGCACGTCGTACATCTCCACGACCGTCGCCAACAACACCGTCTGCGCCACGACGTACTGGTCGGGGATCGACAGCCCCGTGGTCATGGCCCACATCCACGGCGGCGCCTACGGGCAGCCGGAGGACCCGGCCGTGACGATCAACCTGTTCAGCCCCGACATGCTCAACGGCCGGCCGAGCGGAGCGAGCGGATGCTCGCTGGCCCCGCCGGGCGTGATCGGCGCGATCCACAAGTGCCCGGCCCAGTTCAACGTCGTGGTGCACAGCCAGAAGCACCCGTGGGCCGCGGTCCGCGGGCAGCTCGGCACGACCTGCAACATCCTGTAGCCGCGCTCGACAAGTCGTACGGGGGAGTACGAGGGCCCCGCTTCGGCGGGGCCCTCGCGCGTTCGGGGACCTACTAGAAGCAGCCGGCCGGCGGATTCGGCTTGTAGCAGTCGGGGTTGTTGATCTTGGGCTCGGGCGGTGGCTTGTTCTCGTCGTACGGCGCGCAGCCGCCGCCTGTGCCGCTGGGGGCGCTGCCGGGCGGGCAGTTCGGATTCGGGGCCGGATTGCCGGAACGGTCCTGGTAGGGGCCCGCCGGACCCGCCGGCGACCGATCCGTTGCGGCCGTGCGGATCACCTTGAACGTGTGACGAGCCGGCCGGAATCCGGCCTTGGTCGCGATGACGGTAATGCGGTTCCTCCCGAGCTCGAGCGCGACGGTTGTCCGAAAGCGGCGGCCGGAGATCCTCGTCCGCCGGCCCTCGACGAGCACCTGGGCGCCCGGGGTCACGGTGCCGCGGATCGTCGCGCTCGCGGTCGTGACGGTCTTGGGCGGGCGCTTGACGGTGAGGAGCACCGGAGGCACCGGCACGGCGCGAGTCGACTGAGCGGCGCGATCGTTCCCCGATCGGCCCTTCGGCGAGTCGCCGCTACACCCCGCCGCGCCGCAGAGGGCGAGAACCGCGGCGGCGGCGCTCATGGAGCGAAGGAGGCGCGGTCGATGGCTGGGCATCGCGGCACGAGCCTAGCTCTTCGACCCTCTGCTGGAGGGGCTTTCGCAGACGGCCTGGCGGTCGGCTACGCGTAGCGCCGGTCGCGGCCGCCCTCCGTGCGCGCCGCCAGCTTGCGGCGGAACGAGCGCGACGCCGTCCAGTGCCACGCGAGGCCGAAGCCCCACCCGAGGATCGACCAGATCGGCCAGAACTCGCCGGCGCCCGTCGCGCCCCAGATGGCGACCAGCCCGCCGTTCACTCCGGCGTAGGACGCGGCGTGAGCGCGCAGCGCGGCGCGATTCGCCCGCTCCATCGTCCGCGCGGCCCGCCTGCGGCGATCCGACGGGAGGTCTCTCTGGACCGCGGCGAGCTCGCCGCGCGTGCGCGCCGCGCAGGCGTGTCCGATGCGCTCCTCGAGCTCGTCGGACGAAAGACGGCCCGCCGCGTAGTGATGGCGCAGCGTCTCGATGGCACGATCCCGCTCCGCGTCGGAGGCGCGTACCTGGCCGTTCGCCAACAGCCGCGTCAGCTCGCCTGCCATGACCTCATTATCGCTTACCGTACGGGGGCCCGCCGAACTTGAGGAGAACGACTTTGTCGACCATCGCCGCCCCCGCCCTCTCGCTCGTCCCCACGCAGGAGGAGGCGATGCTGCGCGAGACGGTCTCGTCGATCGCCAAGAGCTTCGGGCCCGACTACACGCGCCGCATCAACGAGGCGGGGGAGCCGCCGCTCGAGCTGTGGGACGCGCTGGCCAGCCGCGGCTACCTGGGCGTGAACATCCCCGAGGAGTACGACGGCGGCGGGCTCGGCATGGCCGCCCTGGCGGCCGTCGGCGAGGAGATCACCGCCGCCGGCTGCGGGCTGCTGCTGATCGTGGTCTCGCCGGCCATCGTCGGCAGCATCCTCACGCGCCACGGCACGCCCGACCAGAAGGAGCGCTGGCTGCGCGGCATCGCGCAGGGCACCACCAAGTTCGCGTTCGCCATCACCGAGGCGGGCGCCGGGTCGAACTCGCACAACCTGTCGACGGCCGCGCGGCGCGACAACGGCAGCTGGATCCTGCGCGGGCAGAAGACGTTCATCTCCGGCGTGGAGGAGGCCGACGCGATCCTGGTCGTGGCCCGCAAGCGCGAGGCCGACGGCAGCCTCAGCCTGCCGCTGCTCCTGATCGTGGACACCGACTCGCCCGGCCTCGAGCGCCAGCACATCCCCACCGTGCTGCCGCCGTCGGACAAGCAGTGGACGCTGTTCTTCGACGACGTGGAGGTGGACGCCGACCGGCTGGTGGGCGGCAACGAGAGCGCCGGCCTGAAGGCGGTCTTCGACGGCCTCAACCCCGAGCGCATCATGGGCGCCGCCGTGTGCAACGGCGCGTCGCGCCGGGCCCTCGAGCTGGCGGCCGCCTACGCCCGCGAGCGGGTGGTGTGGAGCGGGCCGATCGGCGCCCACCAGGGCATCTCGCACCCGCTGGCCGAGGCCAAGGTCGAGCTGGAGCTGGCGCGGCTGATGATGCAGAAGGCCGCCGCCCTCTACGACGCCGGCGCACCCGCAGGAGAGGCCAGCAACATGGCCAAGTACGCGGCCGCCGAGGCGGGCGTCCACTGCGTGGACCGCGCCATCCAGACCCACGGGGGCAACGGCTTCGCCACCGAGTACGGCCTCACGCAGATGTACTGGGCCGTGCGCCTGGTGCGCACCGCGCCGGTGTCGCGCGAGATGATCCTGAACTACGTGGCCGAGCACTCGCTCGGCCTGCCGCGCTCGTACTGACCGCTACCAGCGCGACGGCTCGCCGAACATCTCGCCCAGCCGCGCCGCCACGTTGAAGTCGCCCTCGATGGCGAGCTTGCCCTCGAGCATCGCCTTGGCGGGATCCACCTCGCGCGCCAGCACGCGCGCGAAGAGCGGCACGCTCATCCGCATCGTCACGGCGGGATCGTCCACGGTCCCGGGACGCGCGGCGGCGCGGCCGTCCTCGATCCGCACGTGCCAGGTGCGCAGGCCGCGCTCGCCCTGGAGCTCGTACTGCACGGCCCCCTCGAAGCCGCCGGCCTTGTCCGGCACAAACGCGCGCTCCATCCCGCCGAAGGCGATCCTCAGGCCCGGGTTCGACCCCATCAGCTTGTCGAGCTGGTCGTCGCTGCGGCCGCGGATGAACGACGAGAACGCGCCCTCGGCCATCTGGTTGATCCGCCCCGAAAGCGAGCCCGCCCCGTTGGCCGACGACCCGGCGCCGCGGCGGCGACCGCCGTTGGCCGAGCCCGCCAGCATCGCGCGCGCCGGCTTGGGCTCCTGGCCGGGCAGGATCGCGTAGTCCGCGGGCGCCGCGCGCGGCGGGTCGCGGCGCTCCAGCGCGCGCTTGCACGCCGGCGCCAGCCGGTCGCGCTTGGCGCCGTCCACCCGGTCGGCCCGCGAAGAGAACTTCGGCAGCACCTCCCGGCCCACCAGCTCGATCGCCTCCATCACGTGCTCGTGCTGCGTGTGGCCGGTCTGGACGGCGAAGATCATCTGGTCCACCCCCGCGCGCTGGTAGCGCTGCACCAGCTCGGTGACCTGGTCGGGCGTCCCGATCGCGCCGCGCAGCGAGCCCAGGCCCTCCTCGAGCAGCTTCAGCCCGAGCGGCGCCTCGTCCGCCCTCACGATCTCGCGCGCGAAGCCCTTGTCGCGGCGCTCGTCCTGGAACTGCTCCCACACGTCGGTGCGGCCCGGGTGGTGCTCGCCGAACACGTAGTAGTGCGCCAGCGAGTAGCCGAAGAAGTGCGCGCCGTCGATCCCGCGCTCGATGGCCGTCTGCTCGTCGGCGTGGCACATCATCGGCACGGCGACCGCCACGTTGGGGTTCACGCTGAAGCCCGCCGGCACGCAGCGGTCGGACTGGATCGTGGCGTAGTACTCGTCCACCCACTCCTTCGCCTCCTCGGGCTCGACGAACGAGAACGACAGCGCGCCCAGGCCCTTCTCCGCGGCCAGCAGGATCGTCTCGCGCCGGCTGCACGCCACCCACAGCGGCGGGTGCGGCTTCTGTTTCGGCTTGGGCATGACGTTGCGCGGCGGCATCGACACGTACTTGCCGTCGATCCCCGCGAACGGCTCCTCCACCATCATCCGGGCGATCGCCCCCAGCCCCTCCTCCCACTGCTCGCGCTTCAGCTCGCGGTCCACGCCGAAGCCGCCGAGCTCCATCTGCGAGCTGGCCTCGCCGGTGCCGAGGTCCACGCGGCCGCCCGAGATCAGGTCGAGCGTGGCGGCGCGCTCCGCGACGCGCGCGGGATGGTTGAACGGCGGCGGCGTCTGCACGATGCCGTGGCCCAGGCGGATGCGCTTGGTCCGCTGGCTGGCCGCGGCGAGGAAGACCTCTGGCGCGGACGAGTGCGAGTACTCCTCGAGGAAGTGGTGCTCGACCTCCCAGACGTAGTCGAAGCCGACGCGGTCCGCCAGCTCGACCTGGTCGAGCGCGTTGTTGAGCAGCTGCTCGGTGTCGCCGTCCTTCCACGGACGCGGCTGCTGGTGCTCGTAGAAGAGCCCGAACCTCACGACACGGAGGCTAACTCGCGGGCGGGGCGCTCGTCGGCCGCCGGGCGCCGGCCGTGCAGCACGGCGCGCGTGCCGTGGCGGGGAGCGATCACGATCGCGCGCCGATGGATCCGCTCGGGCCGGTCGGACGCCGGCCGCAGCGTCGCGCGGCGCAGCAGGGCGCGCAGCACGATGCGCATCTCGTAGGTGGCGAAGCTCGCCCCGAGGCAGCGCCGCACGCCGCCGCCGAACGGGATCCAGCTGTAGGTCTCGGGCGGGCTGTCCAGGAAGCGCTCCGGCCGGAACGCGGTCGGGTCCGGGTACACGTCCTCGCGCCGGTGCGCCAGGTAGATGCAGGGGGCGACCGTGGTGCCGGCCGGCAGCTCGTAGCCGTCCACCTCGAACGGCGCCGCCAGCGTGCGGTCGATCACCGGGACCGGCGGGTACAGGCGCATGGCCTCCTGCATCACGGCGTCCAGGTAGGCGTCGTCGGCGTCCGCCGCGCACTCCTCCTCCAGCCGCCGCTGGGCCGCGGGGTTGCGGAACAGCAGCTCCATGGCCCACGACAGCGCGGTGGCGGTGGTCTCGTGGCCGGCCAGGAGCAGCGCCATCAGCTGGTCGCGCAGCTCCTCGTCGGTCATCCCGCGGCCGTCCTCGTAGCGCGCCAGGAGCAGCATCGACAGCACGTCCTCGCGCTCCTCCAGGCGCGGGTCCTCGCGCCTGCGCGCGATCTCGCGGTGGAGCACCTCGTCCGCGGCGTCCAGGGTGCGCCTGAACAGCAGCAGCGCGGTGTCCTTGATCCGCTCCGGCAGGCCCATGACCAGCTCGCCGGACGGGTTGGCCACGGCCGCCAGGAGCTTCTCTATGCGGGCGCGCACCTCGTCGCGCGCGGGCCCCTCCTCGAGCCCGAAGACCGCTCGCAGGATCACCTCCAGCGTGATCCGCTGCATGCGCGGCTGGAGGGCGAATCGCTCGCCGATCGGCCACGAGTCGATCTCCGCGTTCGCGATCTCCTCCATCAGCTCGCCGTAACGCTTCATCCGCTCGCCGTGGAACGCCGGCAGCATCAGCTTGCGCGTGCGCATGTGCTCGTCGCCGTCTATCAGGAGGATCGATCGCTGGCCGAACACCGGGCTCATCACGATCCGCGACTCGCGCACGCGGGCGAAGTCGGCGCCGCCGGTGAAGATCGCCTTCATCACCGCGGGGTCGCTCACCAGCACGACCTCCGGCGCGGCGTCGGGCCCGCCGAAGTTACTCAGCCGCAGGGTGAAGGGGTCGCCGTAGCGGCGCGCGCAGCGCTCCATGAACTCGGCCGGGCGGTAGACCCACTCCAGCATCTGGAGGCTGGCCGGGGTGGAGGGGCCGGGCGGGAAGCTCACTTCGCCTTCTTCCGCAAGGAGGCCGCCGGCTCGGCCGACTCCGCCAGCGCGCGGAACAGCACCGACAGGATGTCGCCGAACAGCGTGTCGGGCACCGACCCGGGGAACATCAGCCGCTCCATCGCCAGGCCGTTGCCCAGCGCGCTGATCACGCGGGCCAGCATCTCGGCGTCCTCGGGCGAGGTGTCCACGCCGAGCTCCGCGGACTCCGCCTCGATCATCCGCGTGGTGGCGTCGCGCATCGCGCCCGAGCGCTCGGCGAACTTGGCGCGCAGTCCGGGGTCGCGGATCGCGGCCGACCACAGCTCGATGAACAGCGTGAAGTAGTCGGGGTCCTCGCCCAGGAGCTTCATCCAGTGGTCCGCGCCGCCGCGCGCGCGCTCGTCGAAGCTCTCCCCGCCCTCGAAGATCTCGGTGTACTCGCGCACCTCGCGGGCGATCATCGCCTCGATCACCGCCAGGAACAGGTCCTCCTTGCCCTTGAAGTTCGAGTAGAGCGCGCCGGTGGTGAAGCCGGCCTCCTCGGCCACCTCCTCGACGGTGGCGGCGTGGTAGCCGCGGCGGGCGAAGACGGCCCGCGCCCCGTCAAGCAGCCGCTCGCGCGTCTGCGCCCGTCTCTCCTCGCGTGTCGGCGGCTTTCCCATAACGCTCGTTATCTGGATAGTACACATTATCCAGAGGACGCGCGTCATCCGCGCCGCCAGGGCTCAGCCGACGACCCGCTCCCCGGCGCGGAGTCGCTCCAGCCCGAGCCAGGCGAAGTTCATCACCGCGTCCACGAGGCGCTCGCGCGGCACGTCGGGGTGGTCCCCCCACCACAGCGCCAGCGACTGCACCGCGCCGGTCAGCTGGTGTCCCAGCATCTCGATCGGCTGGCGGTCGCGGTCGGGGTCGCCCCGCTCGGCCCGCGGCTCGGAGGCGATCATGCCGGCGACGGCGGCCGCGATCTGCGTCTGCACCCGCCTCAGGATCTCCGCGACCTCCGGCTCGACCGCGTCGCGGAAGACCATCTGGAACGCGGCCCGGCGGGTCTCGACGAACTCGAGGAAGGCGTCGACGCCGCCGCGCAGCCGCACCTCGCCCGGGTCCGACGTGGCGGCCGACGCCGCCAGCCGCTCGAAGATCTCCTGGACGTGTCGCTCGATCAACGACACGTGCAGGTCGCGCTTGCTGGGGAAGTGCTCGTAGATGAGCGCCTTGGAGATCCCGGCTGCCTGGGCGATCTCGTCGATCGACGAGCCGTTGTAACCGCGGCGCGCGAACACCTCCAGGGCCGCGTCCAGGATCACCTGGCGGCGGGCCTCGGCGGTGAGGCGCTTGCGGGGGGACCTTGCCTGTGTGCGCGGACTCACTGTCACCTCAACTGACCAGTTGGTTAGTTGAGTTTACTGAGGCGGGGTAGCCGAACGGCGTGCGCGAGCGAAGGTAGCCCACACGGCGGCGTGCGTCAGCTAGGCGCATAATCCGCCCGCCCCCAGCCAAGACCGAGGAGGACCCCATGGAGCACGAGGAGATCACCCTGCACGGCCACCGCGTGAGCTACCGGCGCGCGGGATGGGGCCCGGTAATCGTGCTCATCCACGGGATCACCGGCAGCTCGACCACCTGGGACGAGGTGATCGAGCCGCTGGCCGAGCGCTACACGGTGGTGGCGCCCGACCTGCTCGGCCACGGCGAGTCGGCCAAGCCGCGCGGCGACTACTCGCTGGGGGCCTATGCCAGCGGGATCCGCGACCTGCTGGCCGCGCTGGGCCACGACCGCGCGACGGTGGTGGGCCACTCCCTGGGCGGCGGCGTGGCGATGCAGCTGGCCTACCAGTTCCCCGAGCGCGTGGAGCGGCTCGTGCTGGTGGACAGCGGCGGCCTGGGGCGCGACGTCCACATCCTGCTGCGCGCCTCGGTGCTGCCCGGCTCCGAGCTGGTGCTCCCGGTGCTCGCCGCGCCGGGGCTGGTCCGCCGGCTCGACGCCGTCGGCGGCTTCCTCGGGCGGCTGGGGCTGCGCGCCGGCTCCGACCTCGAGGAGATGTGGAAGGGCTTCTCGTCGCTCTCCGACGCGGAGGCGCGCGCGGCGTTCATCCACACGCTGCGCACGATCGTCGACCCGACCGGCCAGCGCGTGAGCGCCACCGACCGCCTCTACCTGGCCAGCGAGATCCCAAGCCTGATCGTGTGGGGCGAGCGCGATCCGATCATCCCGTTCCGCCACGGCCTGCGGGCGTCCGAGCACATGCCGGGCAGCCGGCTCGTGACGTTCCCCCACGCGGGCCACTTCCCCCACCGCGACGACCCGCGCCGGTTCGTGACCGAGCTGACCGAGTTCATGGAGACCACCGAGCCCTCCACCGCGTCCGAGCACCGCTTCCGTGAGCTGTTGCGGGAGGGGTCGTAGCCTCCGCCGACTTCGGCGCCGAGGGGCTGCTCGACGGCCTGGAGGACGACGACGCGCGCGCCGCGCGGCTGGAGCTGCTCGAGCAGCTGCACGAGGACGGCGTCTCGCTGGACGAGCTGCGCGAGGCGGTTGAGGAGAACCGGCTGACGCTGCTGCCCGTGGATCAAGTGCTGGGCGCGGGCGGCAAGTACACGGCCGGCCAGCTGGGGGAGAGGGCGGGGCTGCCGGAGGAGCTCCTCGTCAAGCAGTTCCAGGCGCTGGGGCTGCCGCGCCCCACTCCCGAGGACCGGCGCTTCGGCGACGAGGACCTGACCGCGGCCGAGGACCTGAGGGTGCTGCTCGACGCCGGCATCCCGGAGGACGCGATCCTGGAGACGTCGCGCGTCCTGGGGGAGGCGATGGCGCGGGTGGCCGACGCGTCGCGCCAGGTCGTGGGCCGCTCCCTGATCCGGCCCGGCGACACCGAGCGCAGCCTGGGCCTGCGCTACGCCGAGGCCGCCGCCGCGCTGACCCCGGTGATGGCCAAGCAGCTCGACTACGTCTTCCGCGTACACCTGCGCGAGCAGCTTCGCAACACGATGCTCGACCAGGAGACGCTGGAGCGCGGCGAGCTGCCCGGCTCGCAGGAGGTGACCGTCTGCTTCGCCGACCTGGTCGGCTTCACCAAGCTCGGCGAGGGCGTGGCGCCCGAGGAGCTGGGCGTCGTCGTGAGCCGCCTGACCGAGATGGCCGGCGAGGCCGCCGAGCCCCCGGTGCGGCTGGTCAAGACGATCGGGGACGCGGCGATGCTGGTGGGGCCGGAGACGGTGCCGGTGGTGACCGCCGCGCTGCGCATGGTCGAGATGGCGGAGCAGGAGGGCAGGGACTTCCCCAGCATCCGGTCGGGCGTGGCCGCGGGGGCGGCGCTCGAGCGCGCCGGCGACTACTACGGCTCGCCGGTGAACGTCGCGAGCAGGGTGACCGGCGTGGCGCGCGCCGGCAGCGTGCTCGTGACCGAGGACGTGCGCGAGGCGGCGGACGGCGAGTTCAGGTGGTCGCCGGCCGGACGGCGGAAGCTGAAGGGCGTCAAGGGGCAGGTGCCGCTGTTCCGGGCGCGGTTCGCGCGGGACGGGGGGGCTTCGGACGACGGCAGCGAAGCGGACGCGGATCAGCGGTCCGGGCGCTCCGGGTAGACGTCGTCGATGGTGGTGAGCGCGGTGTAGGGGGCGCCGCCCGCGGCGTCGCGGATCGCGTCGGCGCCGCCGGCCAGGCGGTCGAGGATGGCCATCACGCCGCACACCTCGAGCTCCTCCTCGCGCACCCGCTCGATCGCCTTGATCGTGGAGCCGCCGGTGGTCACCACGTCCTCCACGACCAGGCAGCGCGTGCCCGGCTCGAGCCGCGGGCCCTCGATCCAGCGCGAGAGGCCGTGCTCCTTGCGCTCCTTGCGGACGAAGAAGGCGTCCACGTCGGCGCCGCCCGCCAGCGCGGCGCAGGCGATCGGGTCGGCGCCCATCGTGATGCCGCCCACGGCGGCGGCGCCGCGCGCCCGCGCCTCCTCCGCGGTCAGCTCGGCCAGCGCGCGGAACCCGGCCGGCCTGAGGATCGCGCGCTTGGCGTCGATCAGGTACCGCGCCTTCCTACCGCTCGTCAGCGTCACGTCGCCGATCACGAGGGCGTGGTCCCGCAGTTCGCCGATCAGCACCTCGCGCGCGCTCATGCGCGCGACGCGCGGCCGTGGCGCCACCCCAGCCAGAGCCAGAGCGGATAGGTCGCGAACGCGGCCACGGCCGCCGCGTGCAGCCGGCCGCCAGCGCGGCGCGTGTCGACGCGCAGCAGCGGGAAGTTGACCATGAAGTCGCGCCCGTCGCGACCCGGGAGCAGCGGCCACAGCGGACGGGTGAAGCCCGCGTTCGAGTACAGCGACGCGCCCACCCCGAGGAAGGTCGCCAGGGTGCCCGCGGCCGCGACGCCCGCGGCGCGCCCCTGCTTGGACTCCGGCGCCAGGCGGGCGTAGGCCTCGCCGTTCGCGAACAGCAACGGAGGGTCGACCGGGAACGACACGGCGCGACAGTAGCCTAAGCGCGCCCATGGCCCTCGACGCTCTCGATCCGTTCAACGTCAAGCGCCAGCTCACGCGCCTCGAAGGCGTCCGCCGCGGGCTCGCGTTCGCCGCCGACACCGACTTCCTGCTCAACGCGCGCCGTGCGCTCCTGCCGCTCCCGTTCGTGGATCGGCCGGAGCCGGCGACCGCCGCCGTCCTGCCGCCGTTCGCCGCGCGACCGGCCGCCGCGCTGCGCGGGAAGCGCGTGGGCGTGGTGGGCTCGGGCGGCAGCGGCGCCTGCGTGGCGACGATCGGGATGGCGCGCGCGTTCGAGGAGGCCGGCGTCCGCCCGGACGCCATCTCGGCGTGCTCGGGGTCCGCGCTCTGGGGCGCGATGTGGGCCGCCGGCATGACGGCCGACGAGATGGCCGAGTTCTCCCTGGCCTGGCGCCCGCAGGACTACCTCGACATCCAGTGGGCGCGCCTGCCGCGCTTCGTGCTGTCGGCCATGCGCGGCTTTACCGGGCTCGCCAAGGGGCAGGCGCTGGAGCG
Organism: Thermoleophilaceae bacterium; assembly: GCA_036389105.1. Classification (GTDB taxonomy): domain Bacteria; phylum Actinomycetota; class Thermoleophilia; order Solirubrobacterales; family Thermoleophilaceae; genus AC-37. The sequence goes on along the minus strand of DASVQK010000221.1, from coordinate 9,794 downwards.
CCTGTTCGACCGCCGGCTGTGGCACATGTCCGCGGGCGAGACCGACATCCCGTTCCATACCACCGTCTACAACATGGACCGCGGCCGCCTGGAGGTGTTCGGAAGCGCGACCACCCCGCACCTGACGCTGGGCGAGCTGGCCCGCATAGCGGTGGCGCTGCCGCTGGTGGTGGAGGCGGTGCGCGTGGAGGGCGACCTCTACGTGGACGGGGGCGTGATCGACGCCTTCCCGGCCGAGCCGCTGATCGACGACGGCGGCTTCGACCGCGTCTTCGGGCTCAACGTGCTCCTGCCCACCGGGCTCGAGAACGACGACATCTCCGGCTGGGACGCGGGCAGGCTGCCGATCCTCGACATCAGCAGGCGCGTGGCCACCGGCGGCCACCTCGAGCTCGCGCGCCGCAGCCGGCGGCGGCTGGGCGACCGCCTGACGCTGATCGAGCCGGCCGACCCGCAGGACGTGCACGGGTTCGCGTTCTACGACGTCTTCCTGGACCGCCGCCGCTGGCCCGACATGATCCGCCGCGGGCACGCGGCCACCATCGACGCGCTGGCCCCGTTCCGCGCCCGCCCGAAGGCCCAGCGCGGGCCCGCCGCCGCGAGGACGTCGTCGTGACCCTGCTCCAGACGGTGCTCCGCTGGGCATCCACGATCGCGTCCGCGATCCTGGTGCTCTCGTTCGTCCTGTTCGCCGCGGAGCAGGCGAAGGGCGGCACCAAGCAGCAGGAGGCGAGGATCGAGGGGATCAACCAGCCGGCGCCGACGGCCAGCGGCGAGCGCCAGCGCGAGCGGGAGCACGGGGACGTGCGCGAGGCGATCGACGACGCCGACGACGTTCTGGTCCAGCCGTTCTCGGGCGTCGTCGACTCCGGCAGCATCTGGGCGAAGCGCGGCGTCGCCACGCTGCTGGCGCTGCTGGTCTACGGCGTGCTGGCCCGGATCCTGATCGGGTACCTGCCCGGCAGGCGCTGACCGGGGCGCGCGGCGAAGCCGCTCGAGGACGCAGGGCGAAGCCCGCGTCTAGTGGTACACGTGGATCAGCTCGCCGAGGCTGATCGCGCGATAGATGCGCAGCGCATCCGGAATCGGCACGCGCACGCAGCCGTGGCTGGCCGGGTAGGTGGCCGGCACGCTGGCGTAGCCGTGGATGGCGTAGCCGCCGTGGAAGTAGTTCGAGTGGACCATGCCGTGCGAGTTGGTTCCCGGCTCCTTGCGGTAGAAGCGGAAGGTGCCCTGGATGGTGGGCGTGGACGGCTTGCCAGACGAGACCGTGTAGATGGCCACCGGCCGCCCCTTGGCCGCGAGCACGAGCACCTGGCGCGACAGGTCGACCTCGACGTGGGTGCCCGACTTGGGATAGCGCAGGTGGAATCCGCCCGCGCCGTGGAACAGCTTGCGGAACACCGTGCGCGACGCGGAGCTGTCGTGCGCCATGCGGTTGACCTTGCGGAACGCCAGGAGCGCCCGGGCGGTGCCGTCCTCGAAGCGGCCGGTCAGCGGCGCGACGTAGGCCAGGCGGCGCAGGCCGATCTGCAGCAGGCGCACCGTCTGCCCGCTGGAGCCGCGGTGCGCCCGCGGCGCGATCGCGCGAAACGGCGCCTTGGGCGAGCTGCCGGCCTTCTGCTTGGCCGTGGCGTCGTGGCGCGCCCGCACCGAGTACCTGCCGGACCTGCGGATGCGCAGCGACACCCTGAACTGCCCGGTCCCGCCCTTGGCCTGCCTGACCTTCACCGTGCGGTGCCCGACCTGCTTCTTGCCCTTGAACAGCCGCACGTCCACCGTCTCCCCGGCCACGAACGGCTTGATGTGGCCACGCACCACGAGCTTGTCGCCCTGGAGCACGTAGCGGTGCTTGCGGTCGGTGATGCCGGACGCGACGACGGCGCTGAGCTTGGCGTCCGCGGCGGGCGCCGGGGTCGGGGTGGGGTTCGGGTTCGGCGGCGGGTTGGGATCGGGCAGCTGCGCGGAGGCCGTGGACGCGGCCAGGGCCAGGCCCACCGAGGCGACCGCGAGGGGTGTGAGCCGGCTGCGCACCGCGATGATTATTACGAAGGCGCCGGGCGGCGCCCCGGCAGCAGGCCCGGCACGAGCACGCAGGCGCCCACCATGGCGGCCCCCACCGCCCCCGACACGTCCCAGCGCTCGGTGGCGCTGCCGTAGGCGGCGAAGTTGTTCAGTGCGTGCATCGCGATCGGCGCGAACAGCGTGCCCGTGCGCTCGTACACCAGGCAGAAGATCGCGCCCAGCACCGCCAGCACCGGCAGGACCGCGACCGGTGAGCCGGCGATGTGGATCGCGCCGAACACGAGCCCGTCGATGCCCGCCGCCAGCGCGATGCCCATCCTGTTGCGCAGGGCCCGGTAGAAGAAGCCCCGGAAGAAGAACTCCTCCGCGAACGGCGCGATCGCTATCACGAGCAGCGCGCCCGCCACGAGCGCCACTCCGCTGTCGTTCGCGCCCAGGTCCTCGACGATCTTCTGCTTCTCGTGGATCGTCACCACGCGCGAGTAGCCGATCTCGAACGCTACGAACGACACCAGCCCGAGCAGGACCCAGCCCACGGCGGGCCCGAGACGATCGCGCCGGAGCCCGAAGTGCCAGGCGCGCGGAGCCAGCGTCTGGCTCGCGAGCAGGATCGCGGCGCCTACGAACGCCGCGTCCTGGATGACCGTCGCGATCTGGACCACGGCCGGCGTGGGGTCCTTCGGATCGCCGCCGGCCACCACGAACACGATCTGCCCTCCCACGAGCGCTAGGACCAGCCCAATGCCCAGCGCCGCCGGGCCGTACCAGGCCGGCCAGCGCGGACCGGCCGTACTGCCCTCGGGACGCTCGGGCGGGTCGGGCGGCGGCGGGTGCGGGAACGCGGCGCCGTGGCCGTATTGCGGGCCGTAGTGCACGGGGCGGCCTAGGTTAGGGAGGGCAGCTCCTCCAGTTCGCTCACCACGGGCACGCCGACCGCCGCCGGGCCCGCTCCCGAGCCGCGGCGCACCAGCACGGCGCGGATGCCCGCGGCGCGCGCGCCCACCACGTCGTTGTCGAGCGAGTCCCCGACGTGCAGCGCCTCCGCGGGCCGGCAGCCGGCCACCTCGAGCGCCGCCCGGAACACCGCGCCATCCGGCTTGGGCGCGCCGGCGCCCGCCGACGAGACCACGCCGTCGAGCGACTCGAGCAGCCCGGCGCGCCCCAGCACGTCCGGCAGCGAGCAGTCCCAGTTGCTCGCGGCCACCAGCCGCAGGCCGCGCGCGCGAAGCTCCGCCAGCGCCGGGGCCGCGTCCGGGAACGCCTCGAAGCGGATCGCCGCCAGCATGGCCTGGCGCGTCTCCGGCACCGGCAGGCCGGGCACGCCCAGCGCGTGGTGGAGCACGGCCGCGCAGCGGTTGCGGAGCTCGGCCAGTGAGCTCTGGTCGCGGCCCTCGAGGTGGTGCTCGAGGTAGTACGGGATCTCGGCGGCGAACGCGGCCTCGGCCGCCGCGAGCTGGACGGTGACGCCGCGGCGCGCCAGCTCGTCGCGCAGGCGCGGAGCGGGCGGCAGCATCCGCACCAGCGTGCCGAGCACGTCGAGGAGGACGGCGCGGGTGGCGGTCACCCGCACAGGATCGCCCACCGTCGGCGCCCGCGCGTACGCTCACGCGCGATGCACGCCCCGCCGCTCGCCTCCTTCTGGTCCGACCACGGCGACCTCGTGACGGCGATCGCCACCGTCGTGGCCGCCTTCGTGCTGGCGCAGGTCGTGGACCGCGCGATCGCGCACCGCGCGGAGCGGCTGCGAGCCGCGGTCTCCGGCGGCGGCGACCTCTCCCCGGTCGCCAGCACGCGGCTGCGTCTGGTGCGCCGCCTGCTCTACGTCTCGATCCTGGTGATCGGCGTCGCCCTGGCGCTTGCTCAGTTCGCCGCCGTCAAGCGCGTGGCCACCGGCGTGCTGGCCTCCTCCGCCGTGCTGGGCCTCGTCGTGGGCTTCGCCGCGCGCCAGACGCTGGCCAACGCGGTGGCGGGCGTGCTGCTGGCCATCACGCAGCCGATCCGCATCGGCGACCTCGTGACCTTCGAGGACACGACCGGCACCGTCGAGGACATCCGGCTCACCTACACGTACATCGCCGCCGACGACGGCTCGCGCTTCGTGGTGCCCAACGAGCGCCTAGCGCAGAGCAGCGTGCGCAACCACACGATCGCCGACCCGCGCGTGCGCGTGGAGGTGTCGGTGTGGCTGCCGACCGACGTGGACGTGGTGCGCGCGCTGCGGGCGCTGCGCGCCGAGGGCGGGGTCGACGTCGAGGTGGCGGACATCGACAAGGACGCGGTCCGCGTGGTGGCGGGCGCGTGGGCCCAGGCGCCCTCGGACCGGCGCGCGCTGGCAGCAGGACTCAGGGCCAGCTGCCTCGAACGGTTGCGAAGCGAAGGACTATCCTCAGAGTCCGGCGCCTGAGCGGCCGATCCCGCTCCTCGACGGCCCCCACGGCGCCCGTTCGCCGCCCCCATGAGCCATCGCCAGCGCAAGCACCGGAAGCGGAAGCGACCCAAGAACGGCCGCGGCCGGGTGTTGCTGGTGCTTGTCACGCTGTTGCTCGCGACAGTCGCCATCGGGGCGCTGTCGCTGGTCGGCTACGTGCTGGCCATCGCGGCTTCCGCACCCAACATCTCCAAGCTGAAGCCGATCGACAAGGGCGCCAGCTCGGTGATCTTCGCGGCCGACGGCTCGCGCCTCGGCTACGTCTCGTCGGACACGGTGCGCACGCCGATCAAGTGGGAGGACATGCCGCCCGCGGTGCGTCAGGGCACCGTCGCCATCGAGGACCAGCGCTTCTACCACCACGGCGGCTTCGACCTGACCTCGATCGTGCGTGCCGGCGTGAAGGACATCACCACCGGCCACACCGTGCAGGGCGGCTCGACCATCACGCAGCAGCTCGTCCGCCAGCTCTACATCAAGGACCCGAAGCGGGACATCAAGCGCAAGATCCGCGAGGCCAAGATGGCGCAGGAGCTCGAGCGGATGCACACCAAGCAGTGGATCCTGCACGAGTACCTCAACGACGTCCCGTACGGCACGGTCGACGGGCGCACCGCGATCGGAATCGAGGCCGCGTCCCAGGTCTTCTTCTCGCGCCACGCGCGTGACCTGACGCTGGCCCAGGCCGCGCTCCTGTCCGGCCTTCCGCAGGCGCCCTCGGACTACAACCCGCTGCGCAACCCCACCGCCGCGCTCGAGCGCCGCAACGAGGTGCTCCAGGCGATGGCCAGGAACCACTACATCACGCAGGCGGAGGCCACCGAGGCGTCCGAGCGGTCGCTGGGCCTGCGCCGCAGCAACCTCTACACCAAGCGCCGCGAGCCGTACGTGTTCGACTACGTGCAGGACGTGCTGATCAAGAACTACGGGGTGAACGTGTTCCGCGCGGGCGGGCTCCGCGTGTACACCACGATCGACCCGAAGCTCCAGGAGCAGGGTCGGGAGGCCATCGCGGGCCAGCTGAACTACCCGGGCGACCCGAGCTCCGCGATCGTCGCGATCGACCCGCACACCGGCTACATCAAGGCGATGGCCTCGAGCGGCACGTACAAGGACCGCACGTTCAACCTGGCGGCCCAGGGCCACCGCCAGCCCGGCTCGGCCTTCAAGACGATGGTGCTGACCACGGCCGTCCGCCAGGGCGTCAACCCGAACTCCACGATCTACACGTCCAAGCCGCTCGCGCTCAACGTGCCCGGCTACGGGCCGTGGCGCGTCAAGACCTACGACGGCAGCTACGGCGGCTCCATGAGCCTCGTCCAGGCCACGCTCAAGTCGGACAACACCGTGTACGCCCAGCTGGACGTGGACGTCGGCCCGAAGAAGGTGGCCGAGACGGCGCACCTGCTCGGCATCCGCACCAAGCTCGACGGCATCCCCTCGGAGGGCCTGGGGGGCCTGCGCCTGGGGGTGTCGCCGCTCGAGATGGCCAGCGCCTACGCCACCCTGGCGGCCAACGGCATGTACAGCCAGCCGAAGGCGATCCGGCGCGTGGTGTTCCCCAACGGCCAGGTCGACGACCTCGGCAAGACCAAGCGCAAGCGCGTGATCCCCGACTGGGTGGCCTCCGAGGTGACCAAGATCCTGGAGATGAACGTGCAGAAGGGCACGGGCACGCACGCCAACTACGGCTGTCCGGCGGCCGGCAAGACGGGCACCACGGACAGCTACAACGACGCGTGGTTCGTGGGCTACACGCCGTCCCTGTCCACGTCCGTGTGGGTCGGCTACCCGAACGCGCTCAAGGAGATGCGCAGCGTGCACGGCATCCAGGTGGCCGGCGGCACCTTCCCGGCGCAGATCTGGCACGACTTCATGACCGTCGCGCACGACGACTGCGACTCGTTCACGCGCGCGAGCAGCGCGCCCCAGTGGAGCACGTTCTACGGCAGCCACTCCTCGAGCGGCAGCAACGTGCCGGGCAACCGCTACAACTACCGCGCGCCCGCTCCCACCGGTCCCGGCAACTCCGCCGGCGGGTCGGGCTACAAGGGCTACGACCCGCGCCTGTACGCGGCGCCGCCGCAGGATGCGCCGGAGACCAGCCCGCCGCCGAGCCCGCCCGCGAACGGGAACGGCAACGGGAACGGCAACCGCGGGGGCGGTAACGGTCGAGGCAACGGCCCGCCTGGATAGAGCCGGCGGGCCGCGGGGGAGCGCGCCCGGCGGCGCGGGCCGGCATGCGCGCGCGAGCCGGGCGGGGGCGGCCGCCCTGGCCGCGCTGTGCGCGGTCTACGCGCTCCTTGCGGCGCTGCCCGCCGCGCCGGGGTCGAACCTGGTGCTGGCCACCCAGCACGGCGGCGGCTCGCCGCACTGGCTGCTCGGGCCGCTGCGTTTCGCCGGGGCCTCGGGCGCCGACGGGTCGCTGGCGGGCCCCCTCTTCTACGCCGGGCTCTGGGTCGCGCTGCTCCTGTACGCGCTCGTGCTGGTGCGCGCGGGCGACGTCTCGCGGCGCGCGGCGGTGTGGGTCATCGCCGGCCTGCACGTCCTGTTCCTGCTGGCGCCGCCGCTCCTCTCGCAGGACGTCTTCTCGTACATCGCGTACGCGCGGCTGGGCGCCGAGCACGGGCTGGACCCGTACACGCACGCGCCGGTCGACATCGTGGGCGACCCCGTGTTCGGCTTCGCCGGCTCGCGCGACGCCACGTCGGTGTACGGCCCGGCGTTCACGCTGCTCACCTACCCGCTGGCGAAGGTCGGCGTGGCCACCGCGCTGTGGACGCTGAAGGCCGCGGCCGCCCTGGCCTCGCTCGGCGTGGTGGCGCTGGTGTGGCGCGCCGCCGAGCGGCTGGGTCGCGACCCGCTGCCCCCGGCGCTGTTCGTCGGCCTGAACCCGCACCTGCTGGTGCACGACGTGGGCGGCGCGCACAACGAGACCGCGGTGGTGCTGCTCACCACCGCCGGGCTGCTGGCGTTCGTCTCGGGCCGCGCGCGCGCCGGTCCGGCGCTGGCCACCGCCGCGGCGGGCCTGAAGGCCTCCGCCGGCCTTGTGGTGCCCTACCTGGTGGCCGCGGCGCGCCCGCGCCTGCGCGGCGCCCTGGCGGCCGCGCTGGCCGTGTTCGTCGGCATCGCGCTGCTCGCCCTGATCGGCTTCGGCACCAACGCGGTGGACGCGCTCGGCCTGCTCAGCTCCAACCAGGACCGCACGTCGCGCTGGAGCTTCCCGTACAAGACCGCGCAGCTCCTGGGCGCCGTGCTTCCCGGCGGCCGCCAGGACTACAGCGACCCCGTGCGCGCGCTGTACGGGCTCGGCTTCGCGGCCGTGTTCGTGTGGACGCTGCTGCGCACCTGGCGCGGCGCCGACGCCCTGTGGATGGCCGGCTGGGGCACGCTGGCGATCCTGGTGGCGTCCGCCTGGCTCGTGCCGTGGTACGTGCTGTGGCTCCTGCCGCTGGCGGCGCTGGCCGCCGACGCGCGGCTGCGGTGGGCGACGGTGGCGCTGTGCGCCTGGATGCTGCCGATCGCCGTTCCTCTGGGAGGCTTCGGCACGTGAGGAGGGTGGGATGGCCGAGCGCGACCTGATCAGGGCCTTCGAGCGCGTGCTGGGCGTGCGCAGCGAGCGCGTGCTCTACGCGGCGGGCGACGACGCGGCCGTCGTGCGCGCGGACGGCGTGGCCGTGACCTCGATCGACGCCCTGGTGGAGGGCGTGCACTTCGAGCTGTCCACCCATTCGCCTGCGGACGTCGGCCACAAGGCGTTGGCGGCCGCGCTGTCGGACCTGGCCGCGATGGGCGCGCGCCCCGGCGAGGCGTTCGTCGCGCTCGGGGCCCCCGCGTCGTTCGGAGAGGACGCCGCGGTGGAGCTGGTCGAGTCGATGGAGCGGCTGGCCGAGCGCACCGGCGCCACCATCGCCGGCGGCGACGTGACCGCGGCTCCGGTGCTGACCCTGGCGGTGACCGTGATCGGCTGGGCCGGCGGCGAGCGCGACCTGGCCTACCGCGACGGCGCGCGCGCCGGGCACCTGGTGGGCGTGACGGGGGAGCTCGGCGCCTCGGCCGCCGGCCTACTCCTGCTCCAGGGCGTCGAGGCGGACGTCGACCCCGGCGTGCGCGACGCGCTGATCGCCCGGCACCGTCGGCCGGAGCCGCTCCTGGAGGCCGGCGGGGCGCTCGCCGGCGCGGTGGTGGGGGCGATGATCGACGTGAGCGACGGCGTGGCCACCGACGCCGCGCACCTGGCCGAGCGCAGCGGTGTGGCGGTCGAGGTCCGGTTGGCCGACCTGCCGCTGGCGCCCGGCCTGGAGGCGGTGGCGCGCGCGGCGGGCCGCGATCCGCTGGAGCTGGCCGCCGCCGCCGGCGACGACTACGAGCTCCTGTTCGCCACGGCGCCCGAGCGCCGCGAGGCCATCGAGTCGGCTGCCCACCACGCGGGCTCGCCCGTCAGCTGGATCGGGTCAGTCGCGGCCGGGTCCGGGCTGCGGCTGGTCGGGCCGGACGGAGAGCCCGTGGCCCTGGCGGGCTTCGAGCATCCCTAGGAAGCGGCGCGCCTCGCGGCGCTCCACGCTGCGCCGGACGATGGCGTCCGCCACGGCGTGCGGGTCCACCACGTACTCGCCGGCCGCCACGCGCCGCATCAGCTCTGGGTCGATCCCGCTGTCCATGGCCAGACGCAGCCTAGTCGACCGATCAGGCGCGTGGCCCGCCTCGCTGCCCGGCTGTCGCGCGCGCGCTCCATTGCCCTCCCGAGGCAGATCGGCCCGGCGAGTCGCCGGAGCGAGCGTCGGCCGCCGCGCTACGACGGGCGTCCAGCGCGTGCGCGACCACGATGGTCGCCACCGAGGCGAGGATCCCCACGAGCGCGCAGCCGATCAGCGTGAGCGGCACCCCCACCTGGCCGCCGGTCACCAGCAGGAACAGGTACCAGGCGAAGTCGAGCGGCCCGAGGCCCATCTCGTGCATGTACGTGGCCGCTATCGCCAGGCCGGGCAGCACGCCCACCGCCGCCAGCCAGGCGCGCGCCGCGGGCCGTACGCCGGTCATCGTGGCCAGCATCCAGCAGTGCAGGGGCAGCACGAGCGCCAGGCCGGCGAACGGGTTGACGAGCCACGCCCCCACGGCCAGGAGCGACAGCACGACGCTCACCGCGGCGCCCGCCCCGGGCGCGGTGGCGTCGGGGCGGGCCGCCCCCCGCCGCAGGAGCGGCGTGCGCAGCAGGACCCAGGCCAGGAGCGCGACCAGGGCCACGCCCGCGAGGTCCGCCGCCGCGCGCCCGTCCACGGGCGCCGCGCTCGGGTCGAGCGGGGCCGGCGGAGCGTCCTCGGCCAGCCCGACGATCGGCAGC
>DASVQK010000220.1:0-5692 GCA_036389105.1 Thermoleophilaceae bacterium | reverse complement strand
GGCTCGTCGCCCGCGGCGGGGTCGTCGCCCGCGGCGGGGTCGTCGCCCTTGGCCTCGGAGTCGGGCGGGGTGTCCTCGGGACCGCCGGCGTCGGGCGTCCCGTCGGGGGCCGGGCTCGGCGGCGCCTCCCCCTCCGGAGCGGCCCCCTCGTCGCTGGCAGCGCCCTCGGCGGCCGGCTCCTCCGCCACGGGGACGGCCTCCTCCTGGGGTCCCGCCGCGTCCGACGCCCCTTCGGGTTCGGCCATCAGCAGGCTGTCGCGGTCGGCGTCGGGCCCCGTGTACTGGCGCTCGCGCACGCGCGCGCGCCGGCCGACGCGGCCGCGCAGGTAGTAGAGCTTCGCGCGGCGCACGTCGCCGCGGCTGGCCACCTCGATCCGCTCGATCTTGGGCGAGTGCAACGGGAACGTGCGCTCCACGCCGACGCCGAACGACTGCTTGCGCACGGTGAAGGTCTCGCGCGCGCCGCTGCCCTGGCGCTTGAGGACGACGCCCTCGAAGACCTGGGTACGGCGCCGGGTGCCCTCGACCACCTGGAAGTGGACCTTCAGCCGGTCGCCAGCCTGGAACGGAGGAACCCTGCGCAACTGCGCCCGCTCGAGGCTTTCGATCACTCCGCTCATGGCAAAAAGAGGGCGCGACGGCCGCAATCCGCAGCTGTCGCGCGCAGGAGGGCCATGGTAGCGAAGGGCCGGGCTGGCTCCGGGGCGCCGGGCCCCTACCCCGCTCCCTCGCCGCGCTCCCGGCTGCGCTCCCTCCGCCACTCCTCGATCCGCGCGTGGTCCCCGGAGAGCAGCACCTCCGGCACGCGCTCCCCCCGCCACTCGAGGGGTCGGGTGTAGTGCGGGTACTCGGGCGCGCCGCCGAGGGTCGGGCTGAAAGACTCCTCCACCGCGCTGTCGGCGTGCCCGAGGGCACCGGGCAGCTTGCGGATCACGGCGTCGCAGACGACCATCGCCGCCAGCTCGCCGCCCGCGAGCACGTACGGGCCGATCGAGACGACGTCGGAGGCCAGCCGCCGGTTCACGCGCTCGTCGAACCCCTCGTAGCGGCCGCAGAGGAGGGTCAGCGCGGGCTCGGCCGCGAGCTCGGCCGCCAGCGCGTCGTCGAACCGCCGCCCGCCGGCCGCCAGGGCGATGACCCGGCGCTGGCGCGGCAGCTCGACCGGATCGGTCCCGTAGCGCTCGCGCAGCGCCGCCTCCACCACGTCGACGCGGATGACCATGCCCGCGCCGCCGCCGTAGGGCGTGTCGTCGACCCGCCCGCCGCGCAGCGGGGTGCTCTCGCGCAGGTCGAGCGCGCTCAGCTCCAGCCCCGCGGCTGCCGCGTTTCGCACGTGGCGCTGCTCGGCGAACCAGCCCAGCCAGTCCGGGAACAGTGTGAAGACGTCGATCCTCATCCCTCGTCCAGCCCGAGGAACCGCCGGTCCACCTCGATCGTGCGCCCCGCGGTGTCGATCCGCCGGATGGCGTCGGACACCATCGGCACGAGCATGCCCTCGTCACCCACCTCCAGCAGGTCGCACGAGGGGGCGGCCACGACGCGCCGCACGCTGCCGAGCCCCGGGATCCGGCATCCGATCAGGTCGGACGCGTCCCACTCGCCCTCCACCTCCGGCTCGCCGCCCGCCTCCGGTGCCGCCAGGACGAGCGGCTGGCCGCGGATGGCCTCCGCGGTGTCGCGGTCCACCACGCCGCTCACCCAGAGAAGCGGCCGCGCGTCGGTCCCGCCGCGCCGCACCACCGCGACGGCCCGGCCGCCGATCTCCAGCGCCGTGCCCTCGCCGAGCGCGTGCTGCGGCGACTCCACGTAGAAGCTGCCGTCGAGGCCGTGCGGCCGGCCGACGCGGCCGGCCGCGCGCGCGCTCAATCCACGACGTCGACCAGCACGCGCCTGCCCTCGCGCACGGCCGCGGCGCGGACCACCGTGCGCAGCGCGTTGACCGTCCGCCCGCTGCGCCCGATCACCTTGCCGACGTCGTCCTCGTTCAGGTGAAGCTCGTAGACGACGGTGCCGTCGTCCTCCTCGTAGGACTCGACGACGACCTCGTCCGGATGGTCGACGAGCGACCGGGCGAGGTACTCGATGAGGTCCTTCACCGCGCCGGCGCGTCAGCGGGTCGGCGCGGCGATGCCCTTGACGCGCATCAGGCGCCTGACCGTGTCGCTCGGCTGGGCGCCGCGCGCCAGCCAGTGGCGGACGCGATCCTCGTCGAGAACGATCTCCGAGGGGTCGGTCTGCGCGTTGTAGCGCCCGATCGTCTCGATCACGCGGCCGTCGCGCGGGGAGCGCTGGTCGGCCACGACCACCCGCCAGATCGGGTTCTTGCGCGAGCCCACGCGCGTGAGTCTGAGTCTTACGGCCATTGGCGCGGAGAGGTTAGCGGGCCGGGCGCGAGCCGCGGCCCGGCGTGCCGCGCTTGGCGGCTCCGGCGTGCCGCGCTCAGCGGCCGCCGGCCAGCTGCGACAGCGACGGCATCTTGCCCTGCTGGAGCTGGCGCATCATCTTCTTCATCTGGCCGAACTGCTTCACGAGCTGGTTGACGGCCTGAACGGTGGTGCCCGAGCCGCGCGCGATCCGCCGCCGGCGCGACCCGTTGAGGATCTCTGGGTGCGCCCGCTCCTCGGGGGTCATCGAGGTGATGATGGCCTGGAGGCGGTCGAGGTCGCGGTCGTCCACCTTCAGGTCGCCCAGGCCCAGGCCGCTCGCGCCCGGCAGCATCTTCAGCAGGCCCGACAGCGGGCCCATCTTCCGCACCTGCTGCATCTGGGCGAGGAAGTCGTCGAAGGTGAACTGCTCCTTGCGGATCTTGCGCTCGAGCTCGGCGGCCTGGTCCTCGTCGAACTGGCGCTCGGCCTTCTCGATCAGCGTCATCACGTCGCCCATCCCGAGGATGCGCTGGGCCATCCGGTCGGGGTGGAAGCGCTCGAACGCGTCGAGCTTCTCGCCGGTCGAGGCGTACAGGATCGGCTTGCCCGTCACCGCCTTGACGGACAGCGCAGCGCCGCCGCGGGCGTCGCCGTCGAGCTTCGACAGCACCACGCCGTCGAAGTTCGCGGTCTGGGCGAACGCCTCGGCCACGTTGACCGCGTCCTGGCCGGTCATCGCGTCCACCACGAGCAGCACGTTGTGCGGCTTCACCGTCTTGCGGATCCGAGCCAGCTCCTCCATCAGCTCAGCGTCCACGTGGAGACGCCCGCTGGTGTCGACGATCAGCACGTCGCGGCCGTCCGAGCGCGCCTGGTCGAGCGCCCAGCCGGCGATGTCCACCGGGTCGCGGCCCGTGCCCTGCTCGTAGACGGTGGCCCCGGCCTGCCCCCCGACCTTGACGAGCTGCTCCACGGCCGCCGGGCGGTAGACGTCGCAGGCGGCCAGCGCCACGTCCTTGCCGTGCTCCTCGCGCAGGTGCCGCGCGAGCTTGGCGCAGGCGGTGGTCTTGCCCGAGCCCTGGAGCCCCGCCATCAGCACCACCGTCGGAGGCCTGCCGCTGAAGGCGAGGTCGCGCCCGGCGCCGCCCATCAGCTCCGTCAGCTCCTCGCCCACCAGCTTCACGACCTGCTGGCCGGGGTTGAGCGCGTCGGCCACGTCGGCCCCCGCGGCCCGCTCCCTGACCTGGGCGGTGAACCGCTTGACCACCTGGAAGTTGACGTCCGCCTCGAGCAGCGCCAGGCGCACCTGGCGCATGGCCTTCGCGACGTCGTCGTCGGTCAGCTTGCCGCGCGACTGCACGTCGGACAGCGCCGACTGGAGGCGGTCTGAGAGCGTCTCGAACACGCCGGTTGAGGCTAGCGGCCGGGAGCCGCTCTACGGCGCGGCGGGCGAGTCCGGGCGGCGCGCCCCGCCGCCACCGCCGCCGCTCGGCGCGATCACGTCGCCCAGCTGGCCCAGCGCCTGCGTGAACTCGCTCGGGATGATCCAGACCTTGTTCGCCTCGCCCTGCGCTATCTGGGGCAGCATCTGGAGGTACTGGTAGGCGAGCAGCTTCGGATCGGCGTCGCCCTCGTGGATCGCGCGGAACACGGTCTCGATCGCCTTGGATTGGCCCTCCGCGTACAGCCGCTGCGACTCGCGCTGGCCCTCGGCGCGCAGGATCGCGCTCTGCTTCTCGCCCTCGGCGGTCAGGATCTGCGACTGCTTGTAGCCCTCGGCCTGGAGGATGGCGGCGCGCTTGTCGCGCTCGGCGCGCATCTGCTTCTCCATCGCCTCCTGGATCGAGCCCGGCGGGTCCACGGACTTGATCTCCACGCGGTTCACGCGGATGCCCCACTTGCCGGTGGCCTCGTCGAGCACGGTGCGCAGCTCGGCGTTGATCTTGTCGCGCGAGGTGAGCGTGTCCTCCAGCGTCATGCCGCCGCACACGTTGCGCAGCGTGGTGACGACCAGCTGCTCGATCCCCTGGATGTAGTCGGAGATCTCGTAGCTGGCGGCCTTCGGGTCGGTCACCTGGAAATAGATGACGGTGTCGATGCCCAGCACGAGGTTGTCCTCGGTGATGACCGGCTGCGGCGGGAACGAGACCACCTGCTCGCGCAGGTCGATCAGCGGCCGCACGCGGTCCACGAACGGGACGACCAGCGTCAGGCCGGGGTCCAGCGTCCGGTGGAACCGGCCCAGCCGCTCGACGACGCCCGCGCGGGCCTGCGGGACGATGCGGATCGAGCGCATCACCACCGCGAGCGCGAAGAACGCGAGCGCGAGGAAGACGATCAGACCGGCGGTCACGGGCGCCAGCATACCCTGGCAGAATCGTCCCTCCTGGCTCGGGGCTCAAGATGGGATCCACGCGACACGACGGGGACGGACTCGGGGCGCCTGACAACCGGCTCGCGGTGCAGAGCGCGGTGGCTCGCGCCCTCACTCAGGCCACCACCGTCGCCGACGCCACCCAGCGGGTGCTGGGTTCGATCGGGGAGACGCTCGGGTGGAAGCTCGGCGCCGTCTGGGAGCCGACTCGCGACGGCCGGCACATCCGCTGCGTCGAGACCTGGCACGCCCCCGGCACGGCGGCCGACGCCTTCGAGGAGGCCAGCCGCGAGGCTCATTTCGAGCCCGGGGTGGGACTGCCCGGCCGCGTCTGGGCGGACGACGAGCCCGCCTGGATCCGCGACGTGACGCAGGACCCCAACTTCCCGCGCGCCGGGGTGGCGGCGCGGTCCGGGGTGCACGGGGCGTTCGCCTTTCCCATCCGCTCCGCGCGCGGCGTCGTGGGAGTGGTCGAGTTCTTCACCGAGACGGTGGCCGCGCCCGACGGCTACCTGCTGGACCTGATGACCACGATCGGGCACCAGCTGGGCCAGCAGATGGAGCGCTCGCGCGCCGAGGAGGCCGTCCGGGCCAGCGAGGCGCGCAAGAGCGCGATGCTCGAGGCCTCGCTCGACTGCATCGTGTCGATGGACGCGGACGGGCGGGTGGTGGAGTTCAACTCGGCCGCCGAGCGGATCTTCGGCTACACGGCCGAAGCGGCGGTCGGCCGGGAGATGGCCGAGCTGATCGTGCCGCCCTCGCTGCGCGACCTCCACCGCAGCGGCCTGCGCCGCTACATCGAGACCGGCGAGGCGCGCGTGCTGAACCGCAGGCTCGAGATCATGGGCATGCGCGCCGACGGCAGCGAGCTGCCGGTGGAGCTGACCATCACCCGGATCGCCCTCGACGGCCCGCCGCTGTTCACGGGTTTCATCCGCGACATCAGCCAGCG
>DASVQK010000219.1:0-9836 GCA_036389105.1 Thermoleophilaceae bacterium | reverse complement strand
GTGATCGTGTCGGCGTCCTCGGTGGTGAGGCGCTCGCGCACGACGCGCTCCATGCGGTAGAGGCCGATCCGGAACGCCTCCTGGATCAGCTCGCCGACCGTGCGCAGGCGGCGGTTGCCGAAGTGCTCGTACTCGTCCAGGCGCTCCTGGATCGGCTCCCGCGGCAGGATCTGCGCCTCGAGCGCGTAGTCCTTGATGACCTCGCCGCTGTCGAACTCACCGGACTCCGGGATCCCGAGGTCCTTGGGGAGCGTGACCAGCTCGCGAATCAGCTCGATGATGTCCTGGTGGGTGAGGACCCGGGTGTCCAGGTTCTCGTCGAGACCCAGGCGCGAGTTGAGCTTGTAGCGGCCGACGCGCGTCAGGTCGTAGCGCTTGGGATCGAAGAAGAGCTGGTTGAGGAGCGCCTTGGCGTTGTCGACCGACGGCGGCTCGCCCGGGCGCTGCTTCTTGAACAGCTCGATCAGGGCGCCCTCCTCCGAGCGCGTGACCTCGGTGTCGGCCTCGACCGTGTTGCGGAGGTACAGGGAGTTGTCGAACATCTCGAGGATCTGCTCGTCCTCGACGTAGCCCATGGCGCGCAGGAGCACCGTGACCGGCAGCTTGCGCTTGCGGTCGATGCGGACGAAGACCTTGCCCTTCTTGTCGATCTCGAGCTCGAGCCAGGAGCCGCGGGCCGGCATGAGGTTGGCGATGAAGACCTGCTTCTCGCGGTCCTTGGGCTCCATGACGTAGGCGCCCGGCGAGCGGACCAGCTGGGTGACGACGACGCGCTCGGTGCCGTTGATGATGAACGTGCCGAACTGGGTCATCCACGGGAAGTCGCCCATGAAGACCGACTGCTCGCGGATCTCCCCCGTCTCGCGGTTCTGGAACGCGACCTTCACGGTCAGCGGGCGGGCGTAGGTGAGGTCCTTCTCGCGGCACTCGTCGATCGAGGCCACGGGCTCGTCGAACGAGATGTCCTCGAAGACGACCGCGAGGTTGCCGGTGTAGTCCTCGATCGGCGAGACGTCGTCGATGGTCTCGCGCAGCCCCCCGCTATCGGTGCCGACAAGCCAGTCGAACGACCGCTTCTGGATGTCGATGAGGTTCGGGAGCTCCTGCGCCTTTCCTAGGCGCGCGAAGCTACGGCGCTGACGAGGGGCATCAACACGGGCCAAGACGGCGGCTCCTTATGAGTCTGGAGGGATGCAGGCTGCGACGCAGGCGCGGGGGGGCGCTGAGCGCGACCAGCCAGAATAGCACAGCAAAGCCCGCCCCCACTTGGGGCGGGTCGAATGGCCGTCACGGACCCCGTCCCGAGGCCCGGTGATATGTGACCGAGCGCTGCTTGTGGCGTGCTGCCAGGGACGGCTTCGACTATGTGGCCGCCGCCGATTGTACCTGGATTTCCGAGGAATGGCAGAAAAAAGACGAGCCCGGCGCGGCGCCGGGCTCGTCGTGAATCCCGGTCGAGGCGTGGGCTACTTCAGCTCGACGGAGCCGCCGGCCTCCTCGATCTCGGCCTTGAGCTTGTCGGCCTCCTCGCGCTCGATTCCCTCCTTGACGGGCTTGGGCGCCTCGTCCACGAGCGCCTTTGCCTCCTTGAGTCCCAGGCCGGTGGCCGCGCGGACCACCTTGATCACCTGGATCTTCTTGTCGCCCGGGCCCGTGAGGACCACGTCCACCGTGGTGGACTCCTCCTCGGCCCCCGCGCCGTCGGCGGCGCCGGCGCCCGCGGCGGGCGCGGCGGCGGCGACTGCCGTGGCCGACACGCCGAACTCCTCCTCCAGCGCCTTGATCCGCTCGCTCAGCTCGAGCACCGAAATGCCCTTCAGCTCGTCGATCCATTCCTCGGTGGTAGGCATCTAGCCCTCCTCTGATTCCGTGTTACCGCCCTCGGAGGGCGCTTCCGAAGCCTCTTCCTCCCGCTCCGCCGTCTCGGCCTCCGCGGCGGGGTCGCCGGGAGCCTCCTCCGACGGGGTCTCCTCGGCCGGGGCCTCCCCTTCGGCCGGGGCCTCCCCTTCGGCCGGGGCCTCCTCCTCGGCCGGGGCCTCCTCTTCGGCCGGAGCCGCCTCCTCGGCCGGAGCCGCCTCTTCGGGCTCCGCCGGGGCCTCGCCCCGCACCAGCCCCTGCTCCTCGATCTGCCGCAGCGCTATGCCGAGCCCGCCGATCAGCGACGCCAGTCCGCGTATCAGGGTCGTGAGCGGCGACGCCAGCACGCCGACGAACTGACCGTGCAGGACATCCCGGGCCGGGAGCCGGGCGATCGACTCGATCTGGTCGACCGTGAGCACCTCCCCGTCCATCGTGCCGCCCTTGAACTCGAGCAGGTTGTTCTGGCGGCGAAAGGTGGCGATGGCCTTGGCGGCCAGCGCGGCGTCGCCCTGGACGAACGCGAACGCGGTCGGTCCCTCGAGCAGCGCCTTGAGGTCCTCGGCGCCGGCCTTGTCCGCGGCGCGGATCGTGAGCCGGTTCTTGACCACCGTGAAGCGGGCGCCGGCGTCCGCCAGCTGCTGGCGGAGCTCCATCGCCTGCTTGACCGAGATCCCGCGGTAGTCGACCGCGAAGATCGCGTCCGATCCCTGGATCTGCTCCGCCACCCTGTCGATCACGGCGGCCTTCTCGTCCCTGTTCACTCGCTCGTCTCCATGAAAGAAGCCCGCACGCAGGCGGGCTCCGTCAAGCGGTGAGGCTCACGAATCCGCCTGCCCAGGTCTTACGGCAAAGCCGGCCGGGGGTCTGGGGCGCTCGGTTGTGCGGCCGGAAGGGTAGCGCCCTCACCCGGGCGCCACCAGCCGGATCGAGAAGCCCTCGCGGATCCGGCCGCGGCGGACGAAGCCGAGCCGCGCCCGAACCTTCCCGCGGTCGGCCAGAAGCCGGCGACCCGCGTCCGTCAGGCGAAGCCGAGCCTGCCCCGCTACGCGGCCGCTGCCCACCCGCTGGACGGCATGGGCGAGCCACGGCCCGCGCGCGTGCCCGCGCCTGTCCGCGGCACGCACGCCGTAGACGTTGACGCAGCGCCTGGCCTCGCACTCGCCGGCGCTGACGCGGGCGAACGGCCGCGTGAGGGACCGCATCCTGGTCGCGAGCCGCGCGGTCGCGTCCGCGTCGGCGTCGAACCCGTCGGCACGCTCGCAGTCGGGCGGCACTAGGAGGGCCGGCCCCGGGAACCCCACGCTGTCCCGCCCCGGGCCGCACGACAGCACGTCGTCCGCGCCCTCCGGCCCCTTGTCGGCGTCCGAGCCCATGAGGATCACGTCGTCCCCCGACCCCGCGCGCACCACCTGCCTGCCGCCGTACTCGGCCTGGATCCGGTCGTCGCCCGCTCCCGCCAGCACCTCGCTGGGGCCCAGGCCGGACAGCAGCTCGTTCGCGGCGGCGGTGCCCACGAGCCGTGACGGGCCGAAGTTCGACACCACGCTCTCGACGCCGATCACGCGATCGTGCTCACCCGCCTGGCCGCCGGTCTCCGCCGGCAGGTCCACCACGATCGCCGCCGTGCGCTCGTACGAGACCGCGTCGATGCCCGGCCCGCCGACCAGCATGTCGTCGTCCGGCGGGCTCGACCGGAAGTCGCTGTCGTCCAGGCGGTCGTCGCCCGCGCCCCCGGACAGCGTGTCCACGCCGCCCCCGCCGTACAGCGAGTCCGGGCCCGCGGACCCGGTCACGCGGTCGTTGCCGGCCTCGCCCAGGAGGACCCCGCCGGCCTCGACGGTGTCGTCGCCCGCGCCGGCGCGCACGCTCTCGGCGGAGGCCGGGCCGAGCGCCGCGTCGTCGCCGTCGCCCAGCTCCAGCTCGTATCGCCCGCCGGGACACAGCGCCGCATTCGGTCCGTCCTGCGAGCAGGGCGCCTGCACCTGCACGGGCGCGCCGCGGTCCTCGATCCGGAAGCCGTCCGCGGTCGCGGTCACGAGCACGTCGTTTCGCTCGCCGGGCTCGGCGCGGTAGCGGGCGCTCGAGTACTGCCTCAGGCAGCTGGCGTCGGAGCAGTGGTAAACGCTGGACGCCGTGCCCGCGGCGGCCGTCGCCGGCAGGACCGCGGCGCCGGCGGCCACCGCCAGGACGCCGGCGATCGTCCGGCCGATGGTCCCCGTTTCCCGCATCACAGCCAGAACCAGCCCGGGGGAACGGTGTTGCGGCGTGCTACGCCGCGGCGGGCTCGGCGTCCCCGGCTGCGGCCGGGAAGGCCTCCTCGAGGATGTCGCGCGTGCGCGCGGGATCGACGCGGACGCCCGGGCCCATGCTGGTGGTCAGCGTGATCGTGCGCAGGTAGCGGCCCTTCGCGGCCGCCGGCTTCGCGCGCACCATCTCGTCGATCAGCGCCGCGTAGTTCTCCAGGAGCTCGCGGTCGCTCAGCTCGGTCTTGCCGATCGGCAGGTGCACGATGGCCAGGCGGTCGGTGCGGTACTCCATCCGGCCCGCCTTGGCCTCCTGGACGGCCTTGCCCACGTCCTCGGTCACCGTGCCGACCTTGGGGTTCGGCATCTTGCCCTGGGGACCCAGCACTCGCCCGAGGCGGCCCACCACGGGCATCATGTCCGGCGACGCGATCGCCACGTCGAAGTCGGTCCAGCCCTCCTCGATCCGCTTGGCCAGGTCGTCGTCGCCCACGACGTCGGCGCCGGCGGCCTCCGCGTCGCGGGCCTTGTCGCCCTTGGCGAACACGACGACGGTCACGTCGGTCCCTGCCATGTGCGGCAGGGTGATCGTGCCGCGCAGCTGCTCCTCGGCGTGGCGGACGTTGAGCCCGGTGCGGATGTGGCATTCCACGGTCTCGGCGAACTTGGCCGACTGGAGGCCCTTGACCAGCTGGACGGCCTCGGCCGGCGTGTACTGGCGCTCGCGGTCGACCTTGGCGTACTGCTCGCGGTAGCGCTTGCCGTGCTTGGGCATCAGGCGCTCACCTCCACTCCCATCGAGCGCGCGGTGCCCTCGATGATCCTCGACGCCATCTCGAGATCGTTCGCGTTCAGGTCCTGCATCTTGGTCTCGGCGATCTGGCGCACCTGGTCGCGCGTGATGGTGGCCACCTTCTCGCGGTTCGGCTCGCCTGAGCCCTTCGCGATGCCCGCCGCCTCCTTGATCAGGACCGCGGCCGGAGGCGTCTTCGTGATGAACGTGAACGACCGGTCCTCGAAGACGGTGATCTCGACCGGGATGATGCGGCCGTTCTGGTCCTGCGTCTGGGCGTTGAACGCCTTGCAGAACTCCATGATGTTCACGCCGTGCTGGCCGAGCGCCGGGCCGACGGGGGGAGCCGGGTTGGCCGAGCCGCCCGGCACCTGGAGCTTGATGAGCGTGAGGACCTTCTTGGCCATATCCGTGAACCAGCCTACTGCCGAGCCCTAGATCTTCTTCACCTGGTCGAAGCCGACCTCGACCGGGGTCTCGCGGCCGAAGATCGAGACGAGCACCTTGAGCTTGGCCGCGTCCTCGTTGATCTCCGAGATCTCGCCCGAGAAGTCCGACAGCGGCCCGGACACGACCTTCACCGACTCGCCGATCGAGAACTGCGCGCGCGTGCGCGGGCGCTCGGCGGTCTCGCGGTTGAGCAGGCGGTCGATCTCACCCTGCGAGAGCGGCACCGGCTTTTGCTGCGCGCCCACGAAGCCGGTCACGCCGGGGGTGCCCTTGACGAGCGTCCAGGAGTCCTCGTTCAGGTCCATGTTCACGAGCACGTAGCCGGGCATGGTGCGGCGCTCGGTCTGCACCTTCTGGCCGTCCTTCATCTCGGAGATCTGCTCCGTCGGGATCACGATCTGGCGCACGTTGCGCTCCTGGCCGAGCGATACCACCCGGTGCTCCAGGTTCTGCTTGACCTTGTTCTCGTGGCCGGAGTACGTGTTCACGGCGTACCAGCGAAACATCTCGTTCCTTCGATGGGTGTGGCTACAGGATGGCCTGGACGAGCCGTTGGAAGATCGCATCCAGCGCGCCCAGGTACGCGCCGGCGAGCACTACGAAGAACAGGACGATGCCCGTCAGCTGGGTCAGCGTCCGGCGATCGGGCCACTGCACTCGCTGCAGCTCGGCCCAGCACGCGATGAGGAAGCCGAGAACCTTACTGCCGCCGCCGCGCGACGGCTTGGCGGCGGCGGCGGAGCCGTCGCCGCGGATCCCGCGCGGGCCGCGCGCCCGCGGCCGGGCGGCGCCGCCGTCGGGCTCCAGCTCGTCGTCGAAGACCTCGCCCTCGAAGTCGCCTTCGTCGTCCAGCTCGTCGCCCTCGAGCTCGTCGTCGAGGATCGGCGCGGGCGGCGGCGATTCGGCCACGGTGTCGCTGCGGCCGGTGTTCTCAGGCGGCGCGCCCGTGGCCCCGGCGACCGGACCCGCGTCGGCGTCCAGCTCAGCCCGGCGCGGGTCGTCCGGGTCCACCGGCGCGGCCGCGTCGGCGACGTCGTCGCGCGCGCCGGGGCTCGTGCCGGCACGGCGCGCGGCCATGCGGGCCTGGCGCCGCTCGGCCTGGCGCTGCTTGGCGCGCTGGCGGTCGCGTGCCATCGGGCTACGGCGCCGGCCGGCCGGCGCGCCCGGTCACCGGGTCTCCTTGTGGTCGGTGTGCCGACCGCACCAGCGGCAGAACTTGCGAAGCTCGATCCGGTTCGGATCGTTGCGCTTCGACTTCTCGCTCTGGTAGTTGCGCCGCTTGCACTCCTCGCAAGCGAGGGTGACGGCGATTCGTACGTCCCCGCGGGCCATGGCTCCTCAGCGTTCAGACGGTCTGCGGGCCCCGCAAGAAAGACCCCGGCGGGGCCGCGCGAGGTCGCTTCGCAGTGTAGCGATCAGGGCGGAGCCGGCTCGCCCCCGAGCTCGCCCGTGTCGTGCACCTCGAAGCGGGCCGCGTTGATCTCCGCGCCGCCGAGGATGATGATCGCGAGCGCGTAGAACCAGAGCAGCAGGATCACGATGAACACGAGCGTGCCGCCGAAGGTCTGGAGCGGGGAGGCGGACAGGTACGCGGGGAAGACGTAGTCCACGATGCCCATCGCGACCGTCGCCGCGACGGCCCCCGGCCAGACCGCGCGCCAGGGGACGAACCGGTTGGGCACGGCCGAGTAGATCAGGGCCAGGATCAGGAACAGGATCGTGAGCCCGGCGACCAGCGTGAGGGCGTAGATCACCCCGCTCAGGTCGGCCAGGCCGAACGGGAGCCTCTGGGCCCCCTGGGTCAGGATGCTCTGCGCCGTGGGCACCAGGAGGGTGGCCGCCATCAGGAGCAGGATCACCACGAGCATGATCAGCGAGAACCGCTTCTGGGCGACCCATTTGCGGCACTCCACGTGGTAGATCTGGCAGAAGGCGGTGTCGAGCGCGCCCCAGAACGAGCTGCCGAACCAGATGCTCGAGATCAGGGCCACGATGCCGAAGCTGGTGGCGTTCTGGCGGACGTGCGTCAGCGTGGCGTCGATCGTGTGCTCGGTCGCGCTCGGGAACAGGCGCTTCAGGTCGGCCAGGACCTGCGACTCCAGGTCGGAGCTCTGGAGCACGCTGCCGGCGATGAACAGCGCTATGAGCGCGAGCGGGAAGAGCGACAGGAGCAGGTTGTAGGCGACCATCCCCGCCAGCCCCGTGAGGTTGTCCTCGTATGCCTTCCAGTAGAGCGCCTTGACGTACGCCCAAGCGCGCTGCCGCCGCCGCACCCGGCGATCATCCCACCGGGGCACGGGAGCCGGCGCGGCGGGCGGGTCGACCGAGTCGGTCAGCCCTTGCCGCTCTGCGCGCGGCGGCGCGGAGGGTGCACCGCGGCCGGTCGCGCGCGGCGTCCGTGAGCCCGCGCCCCGCGCAGGAACGCGGTGAGCGCGGCGTGGGTCTGGCCGGGCCGCTCGTACTGGGGGACGTGGCCGCAGTCGAGCTCCACGTGCTCGGCCGACGGCAGCGCGCGGGCCACGTGCCGCGCGAACCCGATCGGCACGAGCTGGTCGCGACGGCCCCAGAGGAAGAGCGACCGCGGCGCGCAGTGCTCGAGCCGTTCCCAGAACCCGTCCGGCCCGTCGCCGTCCTCGAGGTAGATCTGGCGAGCGGCGGCGTAGAAGGCCATGCGGCCGCGCGGCGTGAGGTACGCGCGCAGGAACTCGTCGATGCTGGCCGCCGACCAGCCCCCGCTCGCGCCCGGCACGATCCGGCGCACGAACGCCTCGACCACCGGGCGCGGCGCCGGCTGGAACAGGCCAAGCTCGGGACGCAGCAAACGCAGCGGCCGTGCCCAGCGCTTCTCCGTGCGCCAGGCCATCGACGGCGTCATCAGCATCAGGCAGCGAACGCGATCGGGATGCCGCATGCCCAGCTCGAGGGCCACGCGCCCGCCCATGCTGTGGCCGAGCACGTCCGCCTTCTCAATCCCGAGCTTGTCGAGGAGGGCCACGGCCCAGCGCGCCATGAACGCCGCGTCGTAGCGGCCGAACGGCTTGTCGGAGTCGCCGAAGCCGGGTGCGTCCATGGCGATCGTCCGGAAGTCCGTGGCCAGGGACGCGATGGTCGGCAGGAACGTGAACTTGGTGCCGCCCAGGCCGTGCAGCATCAGGATCGGGCGTCCCGTGCCGGCCTCCATCGTGGCCACGCGTCCCGCGCGCGTGCGCACGCGCGCGAGGCGAAGGCGGCCGTCCTCGCCGTGAGCGGAGACCGCGGCCAGGAAGCTCAGGCCGGCGTGCGTGTTGCCCCGCAAGGAGATCCGGCCGCGGCGGAAGGCATCCATCCCGGCCGCCAGCCCCTCGGAGAGGTCGTCGAGCGCGCGCCCGTCGGCGGTGATCTCGGCGTGGACGCGCTCGCCGCCGGCCGGCTGAAGCCGCACGCGGGAGCGGTTGACGTCGGCGTCCCAGACCCCTCGGCCCCTGGTGGCGAGCCGGATGCGGGCGCGTCCGCCCGGCGCGTCGAACACGTCCGGCTCGAACCGCTCGACCAGCGCCACGAGGCTCTCGGGTGGGGCACTCATAGGCACGGCCGACCGACTACTCGGGAAGCGCTCGCCCCACGCTCTCGGCCACGCACACGGGCTTCCCTCCGCCCTCGGCCTCCACGGTGAACTTGGTGACCACCTGGACCCACCCCTGGCCGGCGTCGTCCACCGACATCACCTCGGCGCGCGCGCGAAGCTTGGAGCCGGCCGGCACCGGTGCGGGGAATCGGACCTTGTTCCACCCGTAGTTGACCCCCAGCTTGAAACCGCGGGACTCCAGGAGCTCGCGGCGCAAGCCGTCGATGATCGAGAGGGTCAGATTGCCATGAGCGACGGTCGTACCGAACGGGCTCTCGGTCTTCGCCCGCTCGACGTCGACGTGGATCCACTGGTCGTCGCCGGACAGGCGGGCGAAGGTGTCGATGTCCTCCTGGGTCACCTCGCGCCAGTCGCTCGGGCCCACCTCCCGGCCCATGAGTCCGCGAAGCTCGTCCACGCCGTTGACGGTCACCTGCGCCATGGGCGCGGAAATGTACCTGAGGCATGAAAAGCGAGAGGCGGGCCCGAAGGCCCGCCTCTCGAGACTGCTAGATCAACTGTCGACTACCAGCTGCCGCTGGAAGGGCAACCGCCCTGGCCGGTCGGCGTGCAGGTGCGCGTCGACGCGCCGCCAAGGCTGGCCTTGGCGATGTCGAACTTGTGCGTACCACCGCTGCTGGCCTTCGAGACGGCCTCGACCGTGTACGACGTCGCCGTCGCGCCGGCCAGGACCGACACCTGTCCACCGGTGGTCCCGTAATCGAGACCGGTGTTCGGCAGCTCGGCCGAGGTGTCGCACTTCGTGTAGTCCTGCTCGGTCGCGAAGCACGACTCGACCTGAGAGACCATGTTGCGGGCGTTGGACTTCGCATCGGAGTCCTGGCCCTTCTCCTGCTGGCCCAGGAAGGCCGGCAGGGCGATCGCG
>DASVQK010000218.1:0-31656 GCA_036389105.1 Thermoleophilaceae bacterium | reverse complement strand
CGATGATCTTCGTGCTGATCGCCGGCACCTACACGCCGTTCGCGCTGCTGGTGCTTCATGGCGGGCTGGCAAGGGCGATCCTGATCGTGGTGTGGGCCGGCGCGCTGGCCGGCACCGTGCTCAACCTGCTGTGGACGAGCGCGCCGAAGCCCGTGACCGCCGCCGTCTACCTGGCGATGGGGTGGGTCGCCATCGCGGCCCTGCCGCAGATGGCGCGCGCGATCGGCGCGGTGGGCGTCGGGCTGGTGCTGCTCGGCGGCGTGCTCTACACCGCGGGCGCCGTCATCTACGCGCTCCGCAGGCCGAACCCCGTGCCCGGCGTGTTCGGCTACCACGAGGTGTTCCACGCGCTGGTGGTGGCGGCCGCGGCGGCGCACTTCGCCGCCGTGGCGGCGTACGCGGTGGCGCGCTGATCGGGCCACCGTCCTGACTTGGTGGCCGTATACGCCATCAAGTCAGGAAAGGTGCCGTCAGAAGAGCGTGGACTGCTCCGGCTCGGGCGCGCTCCACTCCCGTCCGGAGCCGTTATCGCTGCCGTTCGCCGGCGCTTCCGAGACATCCCGCAGGAACCGCCGCTGCCGCACCGGCGCGCCGGGCGCCCGCGCCAGCCTCGCGAGCCGGTTGCGCACCTCCGGCGGCGCGTAAGCGCCGCGGCGGTACATCTCCTCGTAGCGCGGCACGAGGTCCGGCCGCTGCGAGCGCAGCCAGTCCATGAAGATGCCGCGAACCTCACCCCGCAGGTGGAGCGCGATTCCGCCGATGCTGACCGCCCCGGCCTCCGTGGCGATCTGCACGATGCGCTCGACCTGCTGCGGCGAGTCGTTGATGCCCGGCATGAGCGGCGCGATGAGGATGCCCGTGGGGATGCCCGCCTTGTTCAGCTCGGCGACCGCCTCGAGCCGGGCACGAGGGTTGGGTGAGTGCGGCTCGGTTGCACGCCAGGCCTTCTCGTCGAGGGTCGGACACGAGAAGCTGACCGTGACGGGCGCGCGTTCGGCGATCTGCTCGAGCAACGCCTTGTCACGTAGTACCAGCGGCGAGCGCGTGAGCACGGAGCACGGGTTGGCGTGGTCGCGCATCGCCTCCCAGATGCCGGGCATGAGCCTGTAGCGCCCCTCGACCCACTGATACGGGTCGGTGTTGGTGCCCATGGCCACGTGCTCGCCCTTCCACGACCTGCGCCCGAGCTCGGCGCGCACGAGCTCCGGCGCGTTGACCTTGACGACGATCTCGCGCTCGAAGTCCCGCCCCGGGCTCATGTCGAGGAACTTATGGGTGGGCCGAGCGAAGCAAAATTTGCAGCCGTGGCTGCAGCCCCTGTACGGATTGATGGTCCAGCGGAAGGGCATCCGCGATCGCTCCGGCACCCTGTTGATGGCCGACTTGGCGCGGACCTCGTAGAAGCGGATGTCCATCCCCTCGGGCGCGTCGAACGTTCGGACGGTGGCCTCGTCGCGGAAGCCAGGGAGGCGGTGGCCCGCCTCGCTATCGACCTTCAGCTGGTCCCAGCGCATCGAACGTATGTTCGCACAACCCACGGACGGGGGCCGGTTTTCGCGGCCGTAGACTTCTCCGGGCATGGAGAGGACGAGATGGACGGACGAGCGGATCGACGGCCTTCGTGCCGAGATGCACGCGGGCTTCGACCGCCTGCAGGCAAGCATCGACCGCATGCAGGCGAGCATCGACCAGATGAAGCTCTTCATGCTCGGAGGGCTGGTCACGATCCTCGCGGCCGTGATCGCCCTCCACGGCTAACCCAGCTCCTCGCCCCAGGCGGTCACCACGACCTCGCGCGAGCCGCCCGAGTCGCGGTGCTCGCAGAGGTAGATGCCCTGCCACGTGCCCACCGCGAGGCGGCCGTCGGTTACCGGCAGCGACACGGACGGCCCGAGCAGCGACGACTTGACGTGGGCCGGCATGTCGTCCGCGCCCTCGAGCGTGTGCGTCCAGTACGGGGCGTCCTCGGGCACGGCGTCGTCGAACCAGGAGCGGAAGTCCGCTCGCACGGCCGGGCTGGCGTTCTCGTTCAGGGTCAGCGACGCGGACGTGTGGCGGATGAAGACCTGCGCGACGCCCACGGCGATCCGCGACAGCTCCGGCACCCCCTCGACCACCTCCTCGGTGATCAGGTGGAAGCCGCGCGGGCGCGGGCGCAGCCGCAGCTCCCGCTGGACCCAGATCAACCGGATTCCTTGCGCACGATCGCCGCCACCGAGGCGACGACGATCGCGGCGCCCGCGAGGATCGTGCCGGTCACGTGCTCGGACAGGATCGCCCAGCCGAGGAAGATCGCGATGACGGGGTTGACGTAGGCGTAGGTGGCGACCTTCGACACGGGCGCGTGCTGGAGGACCCACACGTAGGAGGTGAACGCGATCAGCGACCCGAACACGATCAGGTACGCGAAGCCTGCCAGCGAGCGACCCGAGAACGCCCCGGCGTGGACGTGACCCAGCTCCCCGCGCGCGGCGCCGGCCGCCAGGCTCGCCACCCCGCCGAGCATCATCTGCCACGCCGTCGACAGGAACGGGTTGTCGGGCAGCGGCTTGCGACCGGACAGGTACGACCCGAGCGCCCAGCACGGCGCCGCCGCGCAGACCACCAGGAGCGAGACGAGCTGCACGCCGCCGCCGCTGCCGCCGGGCAGCAGCAGGAGCGCCACGCCGGCGAAGCCGACACCGACCCCGGCCAGCGTCCCGCGGGCGACGCGCTCGCCCCCGAGCCGCCGGTACAGCACCACCCACAACGGCACCGACGCGATGATCAGCGCCGCCACGCCGGAGGGCACGTGCAGCTCGCCCACCATGACCAGCCCGTTGCCGCCCGCCACCAGCAGGCTTCCGATGAGCGCGCAGGACACGAGCTGCGTGTGGGTGATCCGCACCGCCGCGCGGCCGCCGCGCGCCAGCAGCACCGCGTAGACGATCGCGCCCGCGATGAGGAAGCGCACCCCCGAAGTGAGGAGCGGCGGCATCGTCTCGTCCACGACGCGGATCGCCAGGTAGGTCGATCCCCAGACCACGTAGACGATCCCGAGGCACATCCAGACGAGCCACGCGTTCGACGGCCCGCCGCGCGCCGGCACGTCCACCGGCGCGGGCACGCGCTGCGTTACGGCCGGGCGGAGCGAGGTGGACGCCACCGACGAAGAATGGCAACGCCCGGCCCCCGCGCCCATTGAACGTTGCTTGGGTGAGCCATAAGGGCCGCTACTGAGGGCCCCGGGCCGTCTAGAACGTCGACGGCCGCAGATCCGCCGCGATGATCGCGAAGACCGCCAGCGCCACCACCAGGCGGTAGCCCACGAACACCTCGTAGCTCCGCCGCCGCACGAACGCCAGCATCCAGGCGATGGCCGCGTAGCCGCTGATCGCCGCCGCCACCACGCCGATGGCCATCGGGCCCGCCACGCCGTCCGGCAGCCCGTCGTGCACCACCCCGACGCCCTTCACGAGCACGGCGCCGGCGGTGACCGGCACCAGCAGCAGGAAGGAGAAGCGCGCCGCGCTGTCGCGGTCGAGCCCGAGGAAGCGCGACGCCGAGATCGTGATGCCCGAGCGCGACACCCCAGGCGCCAGGGACACCGCCTGCGCGGCGCCCACGATCAACGCGTCGCGCGTGCGCACGGACTCCATGTGACGCCGCTCCGGCCTGCGATCTGCGTACGCCAGCACCAGGCCGAACACGGCCAGCAGGATCGCGATCTGCCACGGGTCGCCGAGCTTGCGGTCGATGAAGTCCTGCCCCGCCGCGCCGACCACCGCCGCCGGCAGGCAGGCGATGGCCACCATCGCCGCGAGCCGTTCCGCCGCGGTCTCGATGGCGCGCTTGCGCAGCGCGCTGAGCGCCCCGCGAATCAGCGCGACCACCTCCACGCGGAAGTAGGCGATCACCCCCACGAGCGTGCCGAGGTGCAGCGCCACGTCGAACGTCTTGTTGAAGACGGGGTGGTCCTTCAGGTAGTGGAAGTCCCCGAGCCAGGGGACCAGGATCAGGTGGCCGGAGGAGCTGACCGGGAGGAACTCGGTGAGGCCCTGGACCACGCCGAGCAGCAATGCCTCGAGCGCGTGCATGACGCGCGCACCCTAGCGACGGGCGCTCAAGCCTCCCGGCCCCGCCGGCGCCGCCACAGCACGTACGCGCCCAGCACCAGCACCGCCACCCCGAGCCCGTACAGGCCCACGCTCTTGAGCAGGCCCTCCGCCGTGTGGCCCAGGTAGTACGCCAGGAGCCCCACGCTGACCGCCCAGGCCACGCCGCCCAGCGCGTTGTAGACGATGAAGCGGCCCCACGGCATCCGGTTCACGCCGGCGAGCCAGGCTGAGGCGATTCGCAGCCCGGAGAACCAGCGCCCGAAGAACACCGTCTTGCCGCCGTGGCGGCGGAAGACCTCCTCGCCGCGATCGAGGACGCGCTGGCGGTGCTGCGCCAGGGGCCCGGGCAGCTCGAGCAGCTTGCGCCCGCCGCGGCGCCCGATCCAGAAGCCGATGTTGTCGCCCACGATGGCCGCCGTGGCCGCGACCACGATCACGAGCTCGATGCTCAGCTCGCCCTTGCTCGCCAGGATGCCGGCGGCGATCAGCGCGGTCTCGCCGGGCAGCGGTATGCCCATCGTCTCCAGCGCGACGATGCCGCCGAGCGCCGCGTAGCCCAGGTTGCTCGGGACGCCGAACAGCGCGAGGACGGGGGCGAGCGGGGGCGGCACGAACACATACTTAAGCGGCGAGGGTGCGCTCCCTCACCCACGAAAGCGGCTCGGGACCCGATAATTGGTGCTCAGGTACCCTTGCCTCCCGCCGGGGGGATGTCCAGGCGCTGTCCGCGGACGGCCCGCCCGGTTGGCATCCCCTCATGGCCGCGCACGCACTGGAAAACCCCCCTTCCGAGCCCCCGGTGGCCCTGCGTGTGCTCCGCCATCTGGACCTGATCGTCCTGGTCGTTGCGCTGCCGCTGTTCCTGGCCGCCGGCTGGCCGATCGCCGGCTGGGGAGCCGGCGTGGGCATCTACCTGGTCCAGTGGGTCGTGCGCGAGTGGACCACGCGCCGCGCCGAGAAGGCGAGCGACCCGCGCACCGTCGTGGGGCTCCTGGCCGGGAGCATGGTGGGGCGGGGCTTCGCCGTCGCGCTGGCCATCCTGCTGGTGGGCCTGGCGGACAACGACGCCGGGCTGGCCGCAGCGCTGCTGTTCCTGGCGGCCTTCAGCGTCGCGTTCACGATCGGCTTGGCGGTGCGCCAGCCGGGTAGGAGCACGCCGTGACCTGGCTCAAGAGCCTGAGCACCGGCAAGAAGGTGCTGATCGGCGTCCTGACGCTGCTGGCGCTCATGATCCTCGTCGGCTCCGTCGCGCCCAAGGAGCCGATGAACAGCGCCTACAAGCCGCAGAACGAGTTCAAGCTCGACCCGTGGATCTCGCTGAAGGTCGGCGGGCTGGACCTGAGCGTCAACAAGGGCGTGCTCTACCTGGCGATCGCCGCGGCCCTCACCGCCTGGGCGATGGTCTACATCGCCAAGCGCATGCAGGAGCGCCCGAACAACGTGCAGACCGCCGTCGAGGCCGCGTACGACCTCGCCTACAACAACATGAGCCGCGGCAACATGGACGCCGGGATGGCGGCCAAGTGGTTCCCGTTCATCGGCGCGCTGTTCTTCTTCATCCTCTTCTCGAACATGGTCGGCTACCTGCCGCTGCCGACCAACACCGAGCACGCCGTGCACATCTTCGGCGCCAAGATCCCGACACTGGCGCTGTACGCGGCCACGGCCAACATCTCGGTCACGCTCGTGCTGACGCTGGTCGTGTGGTTCAGCTACCACGTCGAGGGCGTGCGCGCCAAGGGCGTGCGCGACTACTTCAAGAGCTGGATCCCGTCCGGCACGCCGAGCGGCATGACCGTCCCGATCTTCGTGATCGAGGGCATCTCGCACTTCGTCCGGATCATCTCGCTGTCGGTGCGACTGTTCGCCAACATGCTCGCCGGCCACCTCCTGATCCTGTTCATGGGCGGCGGCATGGTGGTGCTGCTGGGCGCCGCCTACATCGGGCCGCTGACGGTGATCGTGGCCGTCGCGTTCTTCATCTTCGAGGTCGGCATCGTGGCCGGCCTCCAGGCGTTCATCTTCGCCACGCTCACTTCGATCTACCTCGGTGGGGCAACGGCCGAGGCACACTGACAAGGAGGCCCCATGTCCGTCCTGCACACAGTCATCGCACAAGCCGCCGGAGGCGGCCAGGAGCAGACCGCCAAGGCGATCAAGGCGATCGCGCTCGGCGTGGGCGCCGGCCTGGGGACGATCGGTCCCGGCATCGGCGTCGGCTACATCTTCGGCAAGGTGATCGAGTCGGTCACCCGCCAGCCGGAGATGCGCGACGAGATCACGAGCATCCAGTGGCTCGGGTTCGCGTTGACCGAGGCGATCGTGTTCTACGCGTTCATCTTCGGCCTGATCGCCTACTTCCTCTCGGGCGGCTGATGCCGGGAATCGCGACACTGATAGCGGCCGAGGAAGGGGGCGGCGGGGGCAACTTCCTCGTCACCCCCGACGTCGGCCTGATGATCTGGACGCTGATCGCGTTCGGCATCACGGTGCTGATCCTGCGCAAGGCGGCGTTCCCGCGCATCGCCGACGCGCTGGACAAGCGGCGGCGCGCGATCGAGGAGTCGATCGACCACGCGGAGCGCACGCGCGTCGAGGCCGACCAGATCCTGAGCGAGTACCGCGAGCGCCTGCGCGAGGCCCGCGAGCAGGCCGAGGACATCGTGGCGCGGGCGCGCAAGGCCGCCGACCGGCTGGAGGACCAGGCCAAGTCCGACGCCAAGCAGACGCGCGAGGAGATGATGGCCGACACCCGCCGCGAGATCGAGCAGGAGACGCGGCGCGCGATCGGCGAGATCCGCCGGGAGGTGGCCGACCTGACGGTCCTCGCCACCGAGAAGGTGGCCCGCAAGACGCTCGACGAGAAGGACCACGAGCGACTGATCCAGGAGGCGCTGGAGGAGTTCGACTTCTCGGCGCTGCCGGGCGGCGACGGCAAGGGCAACGGCGCCGGCGCCGGAGGCGGGCGCGAGTAGTGCAGGAGATCGCCGACGTCTACGCGCGCTCGCTGTTCGAGGTGGCCCAGGAGCACGACGTGCTCGACGAGGTCCACGAGCAGCTCGGCGAGTTCGCCGACGAGCTGGCCGAGAACCGCGACCTCCAGACGTTTTTCTTCTCCCCGTACTTCTCGTCCGAGGAGAAGAAGGAGGGGATCGGCAAGGTGCTGGACGGGGCCGACGAGCACCTCGTCCGGTTCCTGGAGCTGCTGGCCGAGCGCCACCGGATGCCGGTGCTGTTCCGCATAAGGCGGGTCCTCGACGAGCTGTGGGCGGAGGAGAACAAGCTGCTGCCCGTTACGATCACGAGCGCCGTCGAGCTCGACAAGGACACCGTAAAGCGCATCGGGAAGCGGATCGAGGAGCAGACCGGCCGGCGCGTGGAGCTGAGCGCCACGGTCGATCCCGACGTGATCGGCGGCCTGTCGATGCGCGTCGGCAACATGATTTTGGACTCCACCGTCCGGAGCCGCCTCGAGCGACTCCGCCGCGAAGTGGCCTCGGCCGCGTAAGGAGAGGGACCCGCGACATGAAGATCAAGCCCGACGAGATCACGAGCATCCTCAAGAGCCGCATCGAGGGGCTCGACGAGGGCGGCAGCGACATGTCCGAGGTGGGCACGGTCCTCTCGATCGCCGACGGAATCGCCCGCGTGCACGGCCTGGACGACTGCATGTCGATGGAGATGCTCGAGCTGCCCCACGGCGTGACCGGCCTGGCGCTGAACCTGGAGTCCGACAACGTCGGCGCCGTGCTGTTCGGCGAGTGGGACAAGGTCGAGGAGGGGGACACGGTCAAGCGCACCGACAACCTCCTCCAGATCCCGGTCGGCGAGGCCCTGCTGGGGCGCATCGTGGACCCGCTCGGCCGTCCGCTGGACGGCGAGGGCGAGATCGGCACGGACGAGTACCGCCCGGCCGAGTTCAAGGCGCCCGGCGTGGTGCAGCGCCAGCCGGTGCTGGAGCCGATGTTCACCGGCCTGAAGGCGATCGACTCGATGACCGCAATCGGCCGCGGCCAGCGCGAGCTGATCATCGGCGACCGCCAGACGGGCAAGTCGCAGGTGGCCATCGACGCCATCATCAACAACCGCGACAAGGACCTGGTGTGCATCTACGTGGCCATCGGCCAGCGGATGTCGACCGTGGTGGCGGTCGCGGAGACGCTGCGCGAGCACGACGCGCTGGACAACACGATCATCGTGGCCGCTCCCGCCGACGAG
The DNA here is from genome assembly GCA_036389105.1 of Thermoleophilaceae bacterium. Lineage (GTDB taxonomy): Bacteria > Actinomycetota > Thermoleophilia > Solirubrobacterales > Thermoleophilaceae > AC-37. The sequence continues at coordinate 23,341 of DASVQK010000218.1, read as the reverse complement.
GCCGCGCCGATCAAGTTCATGGCCCCCTACGCCGGCTGTGCGATCGGCGAGCACTTCCTCTACAACGGCAAGCACGCCCTGTGCGTGTACGACGACCTGACCAAGCACGCCTACGCGTATCGCCAGATGTCGCTGCTCCTGCGGCGCCCGCCGGGGCGCGAGGCGTACCCGGGCGACGTCTTCTACCTGCACTCCCGCCTCCTGGAGCGCGCGGTGAAGCTGAACGACGACCTGGGCGGCGGCTCGCTCACGGCGCTGCCGATCATCGAGACGCAGGCCGGCGACGTGTCCGCCTACATCCCCACCAACGTCATCTCGATCACCGACGGCCAGATCTTCCTCGAGGCCGACCTGTTCCGCTCGGGCGTCCGGCCGGCGATCAACGTCGGCATCTCGGTGTCGCGGGTGGGCGGCAACGCGCAGTCCAAGCCGATGAAGAAGGTGGCCGGCAAGCTGCGCCTGGACCTGTCGCAGTTCCGCGAGCTCGAGGCGTTCGCCCAGTTCGGCTCGGAGCTCGACCAGGAGACCCAGCAGACGCTGGCCCGCGGCGAGCGCCTGGTGGAGACGCTGAACCAGGACGAGCTGAAGCCGTGGGCGGTCGAGGACCAGGTGGCCGCGATCTACTCCGGCACCGGCGGCTACCTCGACCGGATCAAGACCGAGCGCATCTCCGAGTTCCACGAGGGGCTGCTCCAGCGGCTGCACTCCGAGCAGGACGAGCTGATGCAGAAGATCGCCGGCGGGGAGTGGGACGAGGGCGTCGAGAAGGAGCTGGGCAGCGCGATCGCCGAGGCGATCGACGACTTCGGCCCCGACTTCGACGAGGAGGGCAACCCGCTCGAGGAGGGCGAGTCCGACCGCGTGAAGTCGGAGGAGGAGCGCTCGAGGCCCGGCCGCACGCAGGGCGAGGACGACGATGACGGCGATTCCGGCGACGACGACGGCGACGAGGAGTCCGAGGGCTCCGAGGACGAGTCGAAGCAGCCGGTCGGCGGCGTCTAGGAGCTCCCCTGCCCAGCCAGAAGGACATCAAGGGCCGGATCTCGTCGGTCAAGAACATCCGCAAGATCACGCGCGCGATGGAGATGGTGGCGGCGGCGCGCCTGCGCCGCGCCGAGCAGCGAATCGAGCAGCTGCGGCCCTACGCCGAGGCGATCCGCCGCATGACGCGGCGCGCCACCGAGGCCGCCGAGAACATCCCGAGCCTGCCGATCCTCCAGGAGCACGACTCCGTCCAGCGCGTCGGCCTGCTGCTCGTGACCGGCGACCGCGGCCTGGCCGGCGCCTTCAACTCGCAGATCATCCGCGGCGGCAACCGCCGCCGCAAGGAGCTGGAGGGCGACGGCAAGGAGCTGGCCTGGTACGCCTCCGGCCGCCGCGGGGTGTCGTCGATCCAGTTCCGCGGGCTCGAGCTGGCGGGCGGCTACGCGGGCTTCACCGACCGCCCGGCCTACTCCGACGCGCGCGACATCGCCGGCGACCTGATCGCCCACTACGTGGACGGCAAGGTCGATCGGGTGGAGATGTTCTACAACGGGTACGTCTCGCCGATGACCCAGGAGCTGCGCCACGAGACGCTCCTGCCGCTCCAGCAGGCCGACGTGCTCGGCGAGGACGAGGAGGACGGCGAGGGGAGCGGCGGCGAGGGCGACGACGAGGGGCCCGACCAGAGCCGCTCGCTGTGGATCTACGAGCCCGACCCCGAGGAGATCCTCAAGCGCCTGGCCCCCGACTACGTGGAGATATCCATCTATCGCGCATTGCTCGAGTCGACCGCCTCCGAGCACGGCGCGCGCATGACCGCGATGCGCAACGCTTCAGAGAACGCGGCAGAGCTGATCGACGACCTCACGCTGGAGGCCAACCGGCAGCGGCAGGCGGACATCACGCAGGAGATCATGGAAGTCGTCGCGGGCGCCGAGGGCCTCCGCTAGGCGCCCGACAGAGAAGAGAGGGAGACCCTTGGAACAGGCCACCACCGAGCAGAAGACCGACAGCGACGAGAAGCACGTCAGCCAGCTCGGCGCGGACGGGTCCGGCAGCGGCAGCGGCAAGGCGGGGGTCGGGCGCGTGGAGGAGATCCAGGGCGTCGTGATCGAGGCGGCGTTCGACGAGCACCTGCCCGAGATCTACAACGCCCTCGAGATCGACCTCGAGCAGGTCGGCGAGGCGGAGGGCATCTCCTCCGGCACCGGCGGGGGCACGCTGGTCTGCGAGGTGCAGCAGCACCTGGGCGACGACCGCGTGCGCGCCGTGGCCATGGACACCACCGACGGCCTGAAGCGCGGCGCCGAGGTGCGCGACACCGGCGGCCCGATCACGGTGCCGGTGGGCAAGCAGACGCTGGGGCGCATCTTCAACCTGCTGGGCGAGGTCATCGACCAGGGCGACGAGCTGGAGAGCGCCGACGAGCGCTGGCCGATCCACCGCCCCGCACCGGAGGTCGAGGACCTCACCCCGACGCGCGAGATCTTCGAGACCGGCATCAAGGTCATCGACCTGCTGGCTCCCTACGCCAAGGGCGGCAAGGTGGGCCTGTTCGGCGGCGCGGGCGTGGGCAAGACCGTGCTCATCCAGGAGCTGATCCACAACATCGCGCAGGAGCACGGCGGCCTGTCCGCCTTCTGCGGCGTGGGGGAGCGCTCGCGCGAGGGCAACGACCTCTGGCTCGAGATGAAGGAGTCCGGCGTCCTCGACAAGACGATGCTGGTCTTCGGCCAGATGAACGAGCCGCCGGGCGCGCGCATGCGCGTGGCGCTGTCGGGCCTCACGATGGCCGAGTACTTCCGCGAGGAGGGCGGCCAGGACGTGCTGCTCTTCATCGACAACATCTTCCGCTTCGTGCAGGCGGGCTCCGAGGTGTCGGCGCTGCTCGGCCGCATGCCGTCCCAGGTGGGCTACCAGCCCACGCTGGAGACCGAGATGGGCCAGCTACAGGAGCGGATCACCTCCACCCACCAGGGCTCGGTCACCTCGGTGCAGGCCATCTACGTCCCCGCCGACGACCTGACCGACCCGGCGCCGGCGTCGGTGTTCGCGCACCTGAACGCCACGACGGTGCTGTCGCGGTCGATCTCCGAGAAGGGGATCTACCCGGCCGTGGACCCGCTCGACTCCACCTCCACGATCCTCAAGGCCGACATCCTCGGCGAGGAGCACTACGAGGTGGCCACGCAGGTCCAGGAGGTGCTCCAGCGCTACAAGGAGCTCCAGGACATCATCGCCATCCTCGGCATCGACGAGCTGTCGGACGAGGACAAGCAGACGGTGCAGCGCGCGCGCAAGATCGAGCGCTTCCTCTCACAGCCGTTCTTCGTGGCCGAGGCCTTCACCGGCACCCCGGGCACGTACGTGAAGATCGAGGACACGATCCGCGGCTTCAAGGAGATCATCGAGGGCAAGCACGACGACATCCCGGAACGGGCGTTCTACATGAAGGGGACGATCGACGAAGTGGTATCCGATGCGAGGGGCGAGAGCGGCGACGGCGAGGGCGGCGGCAAGGTCGAGGAGGCCGAGGAGGCCGTCGAGCAGGCGCAGGAGGCCATCGACCAGGCCAAGGACGCGCTGGAGAAGGCGAAGAGCGGCGGCGGGGACGGCGATGACGACGGCGCCGACGAGGACGACTCGGACGACGGCGGGTCCGGCGACGACGACTCGGACGACGGCGGCTCGGGCGGCGACGACGATGACTCGGACGACGACTCCGATGAGGACGATTCCGACTCGGAGGACGACGACTCGGCCTCCGACGACGACGACGACTCCGACGACGACGAGGACGAGAAGGACGAGTAGTTGGCCCGCTCCAAGTTCAAGGCGGAGGTGCTGACCCCGGAGGGGCAGGTCTTCGACGACGAGGTGGAGATGGTCTCCACGCGTACGTCGGTCGGCTCGATCGGGGTGCTGGCCAACCACGCGCCGCTGATGGCGATCCTGGACCCGACCGAGCTCCGGCTGTACAAGTCGGAGTCGGACGTCGTGAGCTTCGCGCAGGGAGAGGGCTACCTCCAGGTGGTGGACAACACCGCCCTGGTGCTGGTCGAGGAGGCGCTCGACCCCGACAGCCTCGACCGCTCCGACCTGGAGTCGAGGCTGAAGGACGCGCGGCAGTCGATGGAGCAGGCCGAGGAGGGCTCACAGGAGCGCGAGCACTGCGAGCGCAACGTGCGTCGCTACGAGGCGTTCCTGGAGATCGACTCCGGCTAGCCAACCCGTAGGGGGAGGGCGCCGGTCCGCTAGGTTGGAGAGCGTGCGGATCGGCGTCCTGGGCAGCGGCAACGTCGGCCAGACGATCGCGGGCAAGCTCACGGAGCTGGGCCACGACGTCAGGACCGGCACGCGCTCGGAGGGCAACTACCGGGACGCCGCGGCCCACGGCGAGCTGGTGTTCAACTGCACCGCCGGTACCGGCTCGCTCGAGGCGCTGCGTGCCGCCGGCGAGGAGGAGCTGCGCGGCAAGGTGCTGGTGGACGTGGCCAACCCGCTCGACTTCTCGAAGGGCATGCCGCCCACCCTGTCGGTCTGCAACGACGACTCGCTGGGCGAGCGGATCCAGCGCGAGTTCCCCGACGCGCGCGTGGTCAAGGCGCTCAACACCGTGAACGCAGGGGTGATGGTGGAGCCGATCCAGGGGACCAACCTCTGCGTCTGCGGCGACGACGCCGCCGCGAAGAGTCAGGTGGTCGCGCTGCTCGGGGAGGTTGGGTGGCCGGCGGAGTCGGTGCTGGACCTCGGCGGGATCCAGGCGGCCCGGGGCATGGAGATGTACCTGCCGCTCTGGCTCGGCATGATGGGCGCGCTGGGCACGCCCGCGTTCAACATCGCGATCGCCCGCTGACACGCGCCCGTAACGGGCCCGCCCAAGCCGCTTGATAGAACAAGGGGGCTCGCTGTCCCCCCGTCGTAGGAGTCCCATGACCTCGATCACCCGCTGGGTGCTGGCCCACCAGCGCCTCGTAGTCGCCTTCTGGATCGTCGTAACCCTGGTCGGCATGGCGTCCGCCGGCTCCGCCACCAAGGCGCTCAAGCAGAAGTTCTCGGTGCCCGGCAAGGAGGGTTGGATCGCCAATACGGACATCGCCCGCGAGTTCCGCGGCACCGGCGGCAACCACGCGCCGCTCGTCCCGGTGGTCACGCTCCCGGCAGGGAAGACGGTCAGCGCCCCCGGCGTCCGAGACGACCTGCGCTCGGTCGAGACGCGCATCGAGCAGACGCTGCCGGGCTCGCGCATAGCCGGGTTCGGCTCCACGGGCGATCCGCAGTTCGCCTCGAGGGACGGGCGCACCACCTTCGCTGTCGCCTATCCGCCGCCCGACCCCGATCAGCCGTTCGACGACAACCCGGAGGCCGAGAAGAAACTGCGAAAGGCGCTGGCGGGCGCCACCGTCGCCGGCGCGCCGGTCCATCTGAGCGGATTCGACGCGCTCTACAACGAGAGCGGCGGCGGCGAGGGGCCCGGCGTGCTGATCGAGGCCCTGGTGGGCGGCTTCGGCGCGCTGCTCGTCCTGATCTTCGTGTTCGCGTCGTTCCTGGCGGTCGTGCCGATCCTGATGGCGGTCGTCTCGATCATGACCACGTTCCTGCTGGTCTGGGGCCTGACCGCGTTCACGGACGTCTCGCCGATCGTGCAGTTCCTGGTGGCCCTGATCGGGCTGGGCGTGGCGATCGACTACGCCCTGATCGTGGTGGTCCGGTGGCGCGAGGAGGAGGCGCACGGGCGCGTGGGCGACGAGGCCGTCGTACGGGCGATGCAGACGGCCGGCCGTGCCGTGGTGTTCAGCGGCACGACCGTGGCCATCGGGCTGCTCGCGCTGGTGGCGTTGCCGCTGCCGTTCCTGCGCTCGGTGGGCTATGGCGGCATGCTCATCCCGCTGGTCAGCGTGGTGGTGGCGCTCACCCTCCTGCCCGTGGTGCTCAGCTCGCAGGGCCACCGCCTGGCGTGGCCGCGCAGGCGGACGGACGACAAGGCAAGCCGTGCATGGACGCGCTGGGCGGAGATGATCGTCCGGCGCCGGTGGTTCGCCGTCCTGGGCGCGCTGGCGGTACTGGTCGCGCTGGTGGCGGCGGCCGCGTCGCTCCAGCCGGGGCTGCCCAACACGAGCTCGATCGCCAAGAAGGGCGACGCCAAGGACGGGCTGATCGCGCTCGAGCGCTCCGGGATCGGGGCCGGGGCGCTGCTGCCGCACGAGGTCCTGGTGAAGGGGACGTCGCCGGAGGCCGTGGCAGCCGCGCTGCGCGCGGTGCCGGGCGTGCACGGAGCGGTGGCTCCCAAGCCGCCGAGCTGGCGCCACCCGAATGCTTCCGTGGTCAACGCGTTCGCCGTGCCCGACGGCTCGTCGGACGAGGGCCGCGAGACGCTCGACCAGCTGCGCGATGCCGCCCATGCGGCGGGGCCGGACGTGAAGTTCGGCGGGATCGCGGCGCAGAACGACGACTTCATCGACGCCGTGTACGGCAACTTCCCGCTGATGATCGCGCTGATCGCCGTGATCACGTTCATCCTGCTGGCGCGCGCCTTCCGCTCGCTGCTCCTGCCGCTCAAGGCGGTCGTGCTCAACGTGATCAGCGTGGGCGCGGCGTGGGGGGTGCTGGAGCTGGTCTGGCAGGCGGGCCACGGGTCCAGCCTGCTGTGGGGCATCGACGCCACCGGCTCGATCAACGCCTGGATCCCGCTGATGGTGTTCGCGTTCCTGTTCGGGCTGTCGATGGACTACGAGGTGTTCATCCTGTCGCGGATGCGCGAGGAGTACGACGAGACGGGGAGGACGGACACCGCGGTGGTGCGCGGCATCGGCCGCACCGGCCGGTTGGTCACGAGCGCGGCCATCATCCTGTTCCTGGCGTTCGCGGCGCTGGCATCGGGGCCGGAGACGGACGTGAAGGTGATGGCCACCGGATTGGCGGCCGGCATCCTGCTGGACGCCACCGTCATCCGCGCGCTGCTGGTGCCTGCCGTGGTGTCGCTGTTCGGGCGCTGGAACTGGTGGCTGCCGGAGCGGCCCGCGCGCCTGTTGCGCGTGGAGCCCTCGCTGCCGCCGCGCACGGCGCCCGCCGCGGCCGGCGGCGACGGGCCGTGAGCCACGGGGAGGCGATCCGCCGCTGAGCCTGGAAGGCCGCGTGGTCGTGCTCACGGGCGCGAGCTCGGGGATCGGCGCGGCCGCGGCCGTGGAGCTGGCGAGGCGCGGGGCCACGGTCGTCCCCGTGGGCCGCGACGCGCGGCGGCTGGCCAAGGTTTCCGAGAAGGTGGGGGAGGAGCCGCTCGAGGCGGACTTCGCGTCGCTGGCGCAGGTCCGCGCGCTGGCGGACCGGCTGCTGGAGCGCTGCGGACGGATCGACGTGCTGGCGAACAACGCGGGGCTCATGGCGGGTCGCCGCGAGCTGACCGAGGACGGCTACGAGATCACGTTCGCGGTCAACCACCTGGCGCCGTTCCTGCTCACGAACCTGCTGCTGGATCGGCTGCGCGAGTCGGCGCCCGCGCGAGTGGTCACCACCAGCTCGGACGCGCACCGCGGCGGGCTGATCGACCTGGACGACCTCCAGCTCGAGCGCGGGTGGTCGGCGATGCGCGCCTACTCCAACTCGAAGCTGGCCAACGCCCTGTTCACGCTCGAGCTGGCGCGCAGGCTGGAGGGCTCGGGCGTCACGGCCAACTGCTTCCACCCGGGCGTGATCCGCACGCGGCTCACGAGGAAGGCGAACCCGCTGCTGCTGATCGGCGCCACCGTGGCCGCGCCGTTCCTGGGGTCGCCCAAGAGCGGCGCGTCGACGCTGGTGCACCTGGTCGCCTCGGACGAGGGGGGCGAGGTGTCGGGCGGCTACTTCGCCGGCTCACGACGCGTGCAGCCGTCCGCGCAGGCGCGGGACGCCGAGCTGGCGAGCGAGCTCTGGCGGCGCAGCGAGGACCTCATTCGAACGGCTCGTCGCGCTCGCGCACGGCCTGCTTGAAGCCGGCCTCCGCCGCGCGGCGCTGGAACTCGAAGCCCTCGGGGGTGTGGCGGGCCACGCCGTCGAACACCGTGCCCAGGATCTGCGTGGCGTGCAGGCCCTGCGAGTACAGGGTCTGGTTGACCAGCAGCTTCATCATCACCAGCTGGTTGACGGGCATCAGCGCGATCCGCTCGAGCAGCGCCTCGAAGCGCGCGTCCAGCTCCTCCGGTGGCGGAGCCTCGATCGCCAGCCCCCACTCGTGCGCCTCGCCGCCCGTCAGGAGGTCGCCCGTGAACAGCAGCCGCTTGGCGCGCTCGGGGCCGATCCGGTGCGCCCACAGCGAGGTGGTGGGCACGCCCCACACGCGCGCCGGCGGGTAGCCGATCCGCGCGTCCTCGGCGATGACCAGGAGGTCCGAGCACAACGCCATGTCCGTGCCGCCCGCCACGCAGAAGCCGTGGACCTTGCACACCACCGGCTTGTCGGCGTGGAACAGCGACATGAAGCCGCGTACGTTGCGGCTCATCATCGCGTAGTCCACCGTCGGGTCCCAGGTGCCGTCGGGGTCGTGGTTGCGCATCTGGACGAGCGCGTCGAGCGGCGATCCCTCCGGCGCCTTCGAGACGCCCTCCATGCGCTGCTCGGCGCTGGCCACCAGGTCGTAGCCGCCGCAGAACCCCTTGCCGTTGCCCGACAGCGCGATCGCGTGCACCGCCGGGTCGAGGTCCGCACGCTCCACCGCCTCGGCCAGCTCGCGCGGCATCTCCAGCGTGATGCCGTTGCCGCGCTCCGGTCGGTCCAGCGTTATCCGGGCGATTCGCCCGTCGACCTCGTAGGTGAGCGTCCGCGGGTCGCTCACGCGGCGGCGGCCAGGCGCGGCCGGTGGCGCTCCACGATCCGCTCGCAGTCCACGCCGGGCGGCAGCGTGCCGAGTGCCCGCCCGCGGTCCCCGCGAAGGCGGGTGGCCACGAACGCGTCGGCCACCGCCTCGTCGCCGTGGCGGACCAGCAGCGACGCCTGGAGTGCGATCGCCATCGACTCGACGATCCGCCGCGCGCGGAACTCGATGTCGTCGAGCGCGGTCAGCTCGTCCCCGATCGCGGTCGCGAACGCGGCCACCTCGCCGCCCGCGGACTCCACCTCGCCGAAGAAGGCGTCCACCGCCTCCGGGGAGCGGACCATCCCGCGCAGCACGTCCAGGCAGTTGACGTTGCCGGAGCCCTCCCAGATCGAGTTGAGGGGGGCCTCGCGGTACAGCCGCGGCATGCCCGACTCCTCCACGTAGCCGTTCCCGCCCAGGCACTCGAGCGCCTCGGCCACGTGCCAAACCGCGCTCTTGCAGACCCAGTACTTGGACACGGCCAGCCCCAGGCGCCGGAACGGGTCGTCCTCGTCGCACGCTCGCGCCAGGCGCATCGCGGTCAGGGTGGCGGCCTCCGACTCCACGGCCAGGTCGGCCAGCACGTTCCGCATAAGCGGCTGGTCGATCAGGACCTTGCCGAAGGCGGCCCGGTAGGCGGCGTGGTGGGTGGCCTGCGCCACCGCCGCGCGCATCAGCCCGGCCGAGCCCAGCACGCAGTCGAGCCGCGTGTAGTTGACCATCTTGATGATCGTCGGCACGCCGCGGCCCTCCTCGCCGACCATCCGCGCCCACGCGCTGTCGAACTCGACCTCGCTCGACGCGTTCGAGCGGTTCCCGAGCTTGTCCTTCAGCCGCTGGATGTGGAAGCGGTTGCGCTCGCCGTCCGGGGTGAAGCGGGGGAGGAGGAAGCAGGACAGCCCGCCGTCGGCCTGCGCGAGCACCAGGAACGCGTCGGACGTGGGCACCGAGCAGAACCACTTGTGGCCGTCCAGCTCGTACTCGGCGCCCGGGCCGCCGCCGTTCAGCGGACGCGCGACCGTGGTGTTGGCCCGCACGTCCGACCCGCCCTGGCGCTCGGTCATCGCCATGCCCAGCAGCGCGCCGCGCTTCTGCTCCGCCGGGATCAGGCGCGGGTCGTACTCGAGCGAGGTCAGGCGGGGCTCCCACTCCGCGGCCACCTCCGGCTGGTCGCGCAGCGCCGGCACGCCGGCGTAGGTCATCGACAGCGGGCAGCCGGTGCCGGACTCGACGCCGGACATCGCCAGCATCATCGCCGCGCGGCCGGCGTGGGCGCCGGGCACGGGCTCGCGCCACGGGAGGGCGTGCACGCCGCTCTCGATCGCGTGATCCATCAGCTCGTGCCAGGCCGGGTGGAACTCCACGTCGTCGATCCGGTTGCCGTAGCGGTCGTGGGTGCGCAGGATCGGCTCGTACTCGTTGGCCAGGCGGCCGTTCTCGAGCGCCTGCGCCGTGCCCGAGCGCTGCCCGAGGGCGCGCACGCGGTCCTCGAAGGGCTCCGCGCCCTCGCGGTGGAGGGCCTCCACCAGCGGCCGGTTCTCCTCGTAGACGTTGTAGTCGGTCAGCGGCGGCGGCTGGTTCAGGACCTCGCGCGCCGGACTCTTCTCCACCGTTGCCATGTCTACTCCCCGGTTGCCGTTGTGCTCATCTATACCGCCAGCGCCCTGTCCACGATCGCCTCGGCGTCCACGCCGTACGGAATGGTGCCGAACGCCCGCCCGCCGTCGCCGAGTCGCGACGCGCAGAAGGCGTCGGCCACGGCGGGCGGGCCGTTGCGGACCAGCAGGCTGGCCTGGAGGGCCACGCCCATGTCCTCCACCGCGCGCCGCGCGTGCCAGTGCGGGTGCGGGCCTGCCAGCGCCTCCACCCCGTCGCGCACGCGCCCGAGGTGGTGGTCCAGCTGGGCGTCCGCGCCGCGCGCCAGCTCGCACTCGGTCAGGAACGCGTCCAGGGCCTCGGGCTCGCGCCTGACGGCGCGCAGGACGTCGAGCGCCATCACGTTGCCCGAGCCCTCCCACACCGTGCCGATCTCGATGTCGCGGTAGATCCGCGCCAGCGGCGCCTCCTCCACGTAGCCGTTGCCACCCAGGCACTCCAGCGCCTCGGCCGCCAGCGGCGCGCCCCGCTTGCAGACCCAGTACTTGACGACGGCGGTCGCGAGGCGGCGGAAGGGCAGCTCCGACTCGGTGTCCCAGGCGCGCGCCACCCGCATGGCGGACGCGGTGGCCGCCTCCGACTCGAGCGCCAGGTCGGCCAGCACGTTCCGCATCGCCGGCTGCTCCGCCAGCAGCCCGCCGAACGCGGAGCGGTGGCGCGCGTGGTGCACGGCCTCCGCCACCGCACGGCGCGTCATGCCGGCGACGCCCAGCAGCGTGTCCAGCCGGGTGGGGCCGATCTGGGCCATCATCGCGCGGATCCCCTGGCCCTCCTCGCCCAGCGCGCGCGCGGGCAGCCGGCGGAACTCCACCTCGCTGGAGGCCAGCGAGCGGCCGCCCAGCTTGTCCTTCAGGCGCTGGAGCTCGAAGCCCTCGCCGCGCTCGGCCACGAAGCACGTGGGGCCCTCGGGCGCGTGGGCGAGCGTGAAGAAGAACTCGAACACCGGGTGGGTGCAGAACCACTTGTGGCCGGTCAGCTCGTACCAGCCGTCGCCGATCGGCTCCGCCACCGTGGTGTTTGCGCGCAGGTCGGAGCCGCCCTGCTTCTCGGTCATCACCATGCCCGCCTGGGCGTACCGGTCGTAGTCGGGCCGGCTCGCGCGCTCCTCCCAGACGTCGGCCAGGGCGGGCTCCTGGCGCAGCGTGGGCACCGCCGCGTAGTTGATCGACATCGGGCAGCAGGGGCCGGTGTCGAGCCCGTTGGCCATGATGAAGAGGGCGGCGCGCACCACGTGGGCGCCAGGCTGGGGATCGCGCCAGGGCAGCGAGTGCAGGCCGCGGTCGATGCCCTGGCGGAGCATCCAGTGGAACCCGGAGTCGTACTCCACGCGGTCCACGCGGCTGCCGAAGCGGTCGTGCGTGTGGAGCAGCGGGACGTTGCGCTGGGCGCGGCGGCAGTGCTCGTCGGCCTCGGCCGACCCCATGACGGCGCCCAGCTCGCGGCAGCGGTCGACGCCCCACGCGCCGCCCTCCCGCTCGAGCGCCTCGCGCAGCGCCAGGTCGGCCTCGAACACGTTGTAGTCGAGCAGCGGCGGCGGCTGGTTCAGGACCTCATGCGTGGGCAGGGTGGCCGGCACGGCTGTCCTCCTTCCTCGGCAGGGCGGCTACGCAGAGCTGCACCAGGCTCGCGACGAGCGCCTCGCGGCGGCGGCCGCCGCGCGCCTCGGGCGCGAGCGGGCCCACCAGGGACTCGCCGATCGCGCCCACCAGGGCGGCTGCCACGGTGTCCGAGTCGTGCGGCGCGAGCTCCCCCGCGCTCACGCCGTCGCGGAGCACGCCCACCAACACGTCCTTGTAGCCGCGCCGGAACACGAGCCGCTCGGCCTCGACGGCGGGGTCCACGGGCTCGGCGATGAGCGAGTACGCGCGGGTCGGCGCCGCGAGCGAGCGGCGGGCGAAGGCCTCCACGGCGGCGGCGATTCGCTCGGCGGCCGGCCGGTCGCCGTCGCCGCTGACCTCCGCGAACACGGTCATCTCGCGCTCCGACGCGCGGCGGAAGACCTCGGCGAACAGGTCGCCCTTCGACGGGAAGTGCCGGTACACGGTGCCGGTGGCGACCCCGGCGCGCGCGGCGACGGCCTGGACGCTGGCCGACGCGTAGCCGCCCTCGGCCAGCTGGTCGAGCGCCGCGGACACGATCCGCTCGCGCGTGGCGGCCTTCCTCGCCTCGGTGCGCTCCGTGGGCCGGTAGGGCATGCGCAAAGAAGTGAATCACGATTCACCGCATGACGCAAGCCGGCGGCGCAACCCGCTCTACCCTGCCGGGTTCTCGTGAGCGTGCGCCAACCCCACAGAGCCGCGATCGCCGCGGTCGCGGCCCTCCTCGCCGCCCTCGCCGCCGCGCCGGCCGGCGCCCAGGAACGGTCGGTCCCGCCGTCGTACTTCGGTGCCGTGTGGGACGGCAAGGTCACCAAGCGCGTGACGCTCGAGCTGCGCGACCAGGTGTTCGGGCAGATGGCGGCGGCCGGTGTGGAGTCGCTGCGCACGAACTTCGAATGGGCGTTCGCCCAGCCGGAGAAGGACGGCGCCTACGACCACCGGCTCACGGACGCGCTGGTGCAGCAGGCGACCGCCCACGGGCTGTCGGTGCTGCCGGTGGTGATCCTGGCGCCCGACTGGGCCCGGCGCGACAAGCTCACCGACTTCTCCCCGCCCCGCGATCCGAACGAGTACGCCGGCTACCTGACCGCGCTGATACACCGCTACGGACCCGGCGGGTCCTTCTGGACGCTGCATCCGGAGCTGCCCGAGCAGCCGATCCGGGTCTGGCAGATCTGGAACGAGCCCCACCTCTCCTACCAGTGGACGATCCCGAGGAAGGAGGACTACGCCAAGGGGTACGGCAAGCTGCTCAGGGTCGCCTACAAGGCGGCGAAGAAGGCGGACAGCGGCGCGACGGTGGCGCTGGCCGGCCTCGCCAACTCGTCCCCCGGCTACCTCAAGCACCTGTACGAGAAGGGCCGCATCCACGGCTCCTTCGACCTGGCCGCCATCCACCCGTACACGCAGAAGGCGTCCGGCGTCGTGTCGCTGGTCAGGCGCTTCCGCAAGGTCATGCGCACGTACCACGACTCGCTCAAGCCGGTCTGGGTCACCGAGCTGGGCCTGCCGGCGTCGAAGGGCAGGAACAAGTCGAAGAACGTGCTGCAGACCACCGACCAGGGGATGGCCAAGTTCCTGCGCGACTCCTACCGCGCCCTGGCCAGCGGCTACCTGAGCGTGCAGTCCGGGGCCGGGCGCGTCTACTGGTACGACTGGGCCTCCACGTACAGGGGCAGCAACATCTTCAACTACGCCGGTCTGTACCGCTGGGACCTGCACGACGGCTTCGAGCCACGACCGGCGCTGGACGCCTACCGCACCAGCGCGCAGAAGTACGAGGGCTGCGTGAAGACGGCGGCCGGCGCCTGCGCTACTTCGCCTTGATCTTGTAGGGGCCGCACTGGGGCCCCGTGTCGCCGTCCTTGGTCGTCTCGCGCACGGGCTTGCCGCTGGAGGTCTTGGGCGTGAGCGTGAGCTCCTTCGAGGTCACCTTCACCTGCGCGTACGAGAAGCTGAGGAGCGAGGAGCACTGGAGACCGATTCCGGACGGCGGCGCGCCCCGGTAGATCGCGCCGATGTTGGCCGCCCCCGACTCGCTGCCGAGCAGGGCGTTGATGGTCCGGCCCCAGGTGAGCACCGCGACGGGCCCGGTCACGAGCTCCTTGATCCCCGACTCGACGGGGCCGCCCGACTCGAGCGTCTTGAAGCGGACGTCCGAGAAGTAGGTCCAGTGGGCGTCGGTGGTCAGGAACACCACGTTCTTGACGTTCCCCTTGATGAAGTTGAGGAGCTTGAGCCGCTCGGCGGCGTAGCCCTCCCACTGGTCGAGCGGGAACAGGTACGTCTGCGAGATCGGGTCCTCGTTCAGCACGATCTTCCACTTGGCCTTCGACCTCTTGAGGTCGTTCTGGAAGCGGGCGAGCTGGGCCGTGCCCAGCATCGTGCGGTTCGGGTCGTTGATCTTTGCCAGGCACGCCGGCGCCACCGGGCGCTTGAGCGGCGGGTAGATCGCGCCGAACACGTCGCGGTAGCTCTGCGGCAGGGTGGGGGCGACGTCGGGGTTGCCGGTGTCGGGGTTGTCGCAGTCGCCGGCCGCGCCCGCCTTGGCCGAGCGGAACGAGATCTCGTCGGGGAGGAAGACCTCGAGGTTCCTGCCCCAGCGGAACGAGCGGTAGAGCCCGTCCTTGGCCGTGTAGCTCGACGGCATGTAGTCGCCGAAGGCCTGCACGCCGGACTGGTACAGCGTCTCGCCGTTGACCGACCGCGCGAAGTCGTCGATGAACTCGTGGTCGTCCCACTGGTTGTACATGCCGGTGGCGGCGCGAACCTTCTGGAGGTTGGCCAGCGACAGGTTCATCCGATACTTCTGCCACTTCTGCGGAACCGTGAGGGCCGGCGGGACGTGCGAGTGGAACTCGCCGCCCGACACGTCGGCGCCCACCGTGCTGTCCGAGTAGATCGTGTCGCCCAGGTTGACGTTGAAGTCGTTCTTCTCCTTTGCCATCCGGGCGTAGACCTCGAAGTTGTTGTAGAACGGCTGCGTCTGTCCCGCGGCGGGCTGAGCGTCCGCGTCACCCGAGTAGGCGAACCTGATCGTCTTCCTGGCGCTGGGCTTGGGGGCGGTGACGAACCGGCCCGTGAGGCTCGGGTCGTTGCCGCGTCGGAAGCGGTAGATGTAGACGTGGCCGGGGCGCAGGTGCGTGACCCTGACCGTGACCGTGTTGTCGTCGGCGGCCTTCGGCGTGACCGACTTGAACCGGTCGTCGCGGTTGCCGAACTTCCGGTCGGCAGACAGCTGGAGCTTGATCTTCGCGGACTCGGCCGCGTGGGCCCACAGCAGCGCCGAGCTGCTGGTCACCTCGCCGGCGGCGACCCCCAGGCTGAAGCTCTTCGCGCCCGCGCTGGGGGCGGCCGCCAGCACCAAGGCGGCGATTGCCGTCGATACCGCGAGCAGGGCGCGTGCACGCACGCGGGGACCGTATCGCCCGGGCGGGTGGCGCGTCAATCAGCCGGACGGCGGGTCGCCCAGCAGGCGGCCGATCAGCGCGTCGGTCTCGCTTGCCGCGCGGTCCCACGTCAGCTCGGCGGCGCGCTGCAGGCCCGCCTGCGTCAGCTCCGCCCGCCGGCCGCCGTCGGCGGCGGCCGTGAGCGCCGCGGCCGCCAGGGCGCCGGGGTCGTCAGGATCGACGAGCAGCGCCGCGCCGCCGCAGGTCTCGGGCAGGGCGCCGCGGTCGGCGGCCACCACCGGGACCCCCGACGCCATCGCCTCCAGGCACGGCAGGCCGAACCCCTCGTAGAGCGAGGGCATCAGCAGCAGCTCGGCGCCGGCGTAGAGGCCCGGCAGGAGGTGGTCCGGCACGTAGCCCAGCGCGCGGGCCGGCGGCCGCTCGCCGGCCCGCATGTAGGCGCGTCCGGACCCGGCGGCCACCAGCTCGATCCCGGCCCCCTCCAGCCGCCGCCGCGCTCCCTCGAGCGCCGCCGCGTTCTTGCGCGCGATCCGGGTTCCGACCGTCAGCGCGTAGGGGCGATCGTCCAGCCCGAGCGCCGCACGCGCCGGCGCGGGATCGGCGCGCGGCGAGAAGCGCTTCTCGTCCACCCCGTTCGGAATCACGGCGATGCGGTCCGCCGCCACGCCCAGCGCGGCGGCCAGCTCGCGGCGTGAGAACTCGGAGACCGTGATCAGCTGCCGGGCGCGGCCGGCGATGGCGGGCAGCATGCGGCGCTGGTACTCGACATAGGGCCGCGAGTACCACTCGGGCCGGCGCAGCGCGGCCGCGTCGTGGATCACCACCACGTTGCGCGAGCTCCGGAGGGGCGCCAGGTTGGCGGGCGAGTAGATCAGCCGGGCCCCCCGGGCGCCCAGCGGGAGCGCCACCTGCTCCCAGCCGTGGCCCAGCCGGTGCGCCATGCCGGCCGGCGGGCTGAGCACGCGGTAGCGGTCCGGGCGCACGGCGGGCAGGCGCGCCGTCATCTCGCGCGCGACACGCTCCACGCCGCCGATCTCGGCGCGCACGGCGGCGCGCGCGTTGATCGCCACGGGTGCGGGCACGGGGGAGCGCCCCTAGCCGCCGCGGCGCGCGCCGATGAGCGCCGCCGCCTGCCGGCGTTCCCGCGCCGCCGAGCGCCTGAGCAGCGCCTTGATCGCCATGCGGTTGGCGAAGGTGGCGAGCTGGAGCGCGTCGTCGATTCGCTCGCGGCGCCGCCCGCGCCAGCGGCGCACCACCTCGCGCCGGCGGGCGGCCAGCAGCGCGTACGGCTCGCCGCCGAACTCGCGGGCCGAGGAGTGGGCGCCGTGGTGGAGCACGCGGCCGGCGGGCCAGAACCAGGTCTCGACCCCCGCGTCGCTGGCCCGCAGCCCGAGGTCGAGGTCCTCGGCGTACATGAACGCGCGGTCGTCGAACGGCCCCAGCCGGCGCAGCGTGTCGCTGCGGGCCACCAGGCAGCAGCCCACGGCCCAGCCCACGCGAACCGGACGGTTCGACCGCCACGGCTCGACCGGCGTCCGCAGCGGCGGCGGCAGCGCGGCGGCGGGCACAAGCGCGCGCGCCAGCTCGGTGGGCGAGCCCGGCTCGGTGTGCGCGGACTCCTCGCGGCGGCCCTCGGGACGGATCACGAGCGGCGCCAGCACGCGCTCGGGGCGGTCCTCGCGCAGCACCTCCGCGGCCAGCTCGGCCAGCGACGAGTCGAGCAGCTCGACGTCGGGGTTGATCAGCGCCGTGACGGGCTCCTCGACGGCGTCCATCGCGGCATTGCAGGCGGCGCCGAACCCCGCGTTGCGGCCCAGGTCGATCACCGCGGCGTCGCCCGCCAGGCGCCGCACCGCCTCGGCGCCGCCGTCGGTCGAGCCCGAGTCGACGGCCACCACCCGGGCGCCCGGCAGGTGGCGGTCCACCGAGCGGAGCAGCGCGCGCACCTCGCGCTCGGACTCGTGCAGCACCGTGACCAGGGCCAAGCCGGCGCCGGGGCGGCCCCCGGCGGCGCCCGGCCGCCGGACCGGCGCGCCGCGCCGGCGCAGCGCCAGCCCGTCGATCAGCTCGCCGTAGCGCCGCGTGGAGTCCTCGACCCGGTACGCCCGCTGGGCGCGCCGGCGGCCGGCCTCGCCCACGCGGGCGGCCAGGCCCGGCGTGCCGAACAGCCCGATCAGGGCGTCCGCCGCGGAGCGCGGGTCGCCGGGCACGAACAGGCGGCCGCAGTCGGGCGGCACGATCTCGCTGGGCCCGCTCGAGGCGGGCGCCACCACCGGCCGCCCGGCCGCGAGGGCCTCCACGATCACCATGCCGTAGGGCTCGCGGTCGGAGCAGTGCAGCAGGCAGCCGGCCTCGGCCAGCGCGGGGCGCGGGTCCGCCAGCGGGCCGGCGAAGCGCACCCGGCCGGCCAGGTCCGGCTCGCCCGCTCGGAGGCGGAGCGACTGGAGCAGCCGCTCGCCCGGCTCGTCGATCACCGGTCCGGCCACCGTCAGCGTCAGGTCGGGCAGCTCGCGTGCGGCCAGCGCCACCGCCTCGAGGGCCAGTCGCGGCCGCTTCCAGCCCACCAGGGCGCCCAGCAGCAGGGCGTGCGGGGAGCCGTCCGGCGGCGGGATGTGCGCGTACGCGTCGAGGTCCACTCCCGGCGGCACCACGACCGACCTGTCCTCGAGCGCCCCCGTGGGATCGAGGTCGCGGGCTATGGCCGCCGACAGCGCCACGACGAGGTCCACCCTGGCGGCAGCCGCGCGCGCCACCCGCGCGATGACCGGGCCGTGCAGCAGGTCGTTGTTCTGGAAGACGAGCGCCGGGGCGGGCTGGATGCCCCGGACCGCCACCGAGCACTCGACGGCGGCGCGGGTGCCCCAGCCGACCAGGACGGCCGGCCGCAGGGCCGCCACCAGCTCCCGGACCTCGGCCGCCTGCCCGGCCAGCCGGAGCGGCTTGGCCACGCGGTCGCGCAGGCTGGCGCGCAGCTCCAGCCGCCGGCGCCGCAGCGGGAAGACGCGCACCCCGCGGGAGCGCAGGGCGTCGGCCAGGCCGCCGTCCGGGCAGGCCACGATCGGGTCGCAGTCGTCGAGGCCGACCACCAGGTCGCAGAGGATCCGCTCGGAGCCGCCCATGAGGCCCGAATAGCTGACGAACAGCGTCGGCCCCGCGGGGCGGCGCCGCCGGCGCGGTCGCGCCGCGTGGCTCGAGGTGGCCGGTCGGGCGCTAGGCGCCTGGGCGTTCAGCGATTCGGCGCAGCGCCAGGCCCCCGCCGAGGAGCGCCGCGCCGGCCAGCACGAGCCATGCGACGTCGACGCCCGTGCGCGGGAGCGCCGGCGAGCTGCTCTCGGACCCGCTGGAGGCGGACCGCGCGGCCGTGGGCGCGCTGGGCTGCGTGTTCGCCGTCGGCGCGGCGGGCTTGTTGGTGGTGGGGCTCGGGTTCTTCGCGAGCGGGTCGTTGTACTGCTGGCTGCCGGCGTCCTGGGCCGGCGCGGAGGCCGGCACCAGGGCCAGCGCGACGACGGCCAGGAGCGCGGCGAGCAGCGTGCGGATCACGGCCGTATTGGTAGCAGACCTACTCGACATGTCTGCCCGCAGCGTGGCGACCAGCTCCGTGCATAGACTCGGAGTGCCGATGGAGGCCCGTACCCCGCCTCGTGCCAAGAGCGTCGCCCTGGTCCACGACTTCCTGCTGGACCTGCGCGGCGCCGAGCGCGTGTTCCTGGAGATGTGCGACCTCTGGCCGGACGCTCCGATCTTCACCGCCGTCTACGACGAGCACGGCACCGAGGGCCGGTTCGCCGGGCGCGACGTGCGCACCTCGTTCCTCCAGCGGCTGCGGCCCGACGCGCGGACCTTCCGCGGGCTGCTGCCGCTCTACCCGGCGGCCATCGAGTCCTTCGACCTGTCCGAGTTCGACGTGGTGGTGTCCAGCTCGAGCGCGTGGGCGCACGCGATCATCTGCGACGAGCAGACCACCCACGTCTGCTACTGCCACAACCCGTTCCGCTACGCGTGGAACGACCGCGACCGCACGCTGGCGGCGCGGCGCGACCCGATCAGCCGCGCGGTGCTGCGAACGCTCTTCCACCGCTGGCGCCAGTGGGACTGGATCGCCGCGCAGCGGGTGGACTCGTACGTGGCCAACTCGCGCATGACGCGCGGCAGGGTGCGCGCCTACTTCGGCCGCGACGCGCACGTGGTCTACCCGCCGGTGGACACCGGCCGCTTCGAGCCGCGGCAGCCGGGCGACCACTACCTCGTCCTCTCCGAGCTGATGCCGCACAAGCGCATCGACGTGGCCGTCCAGGCGTTCAGCGCGATGCGCCTGCCCCTGGTGGTGGCCGGGGACGGGCCCGACGCGCGCCGGCTGCGCGCCATGGCCGGGCCCACCGTGCGCTTCGTGGGGCGGGTGAGCGACGCCGAGGTGGCCGACCTGCTGGCCACCTGCCAGGCGCTGGTGGTCACCGCGGTGGAGGAGTTCGGCATCGCGGCCGTCGAGGCGCAGGCGGCCGGCCGGCCCGTGATCTCGGTCGGGGCCGGCGGCGCGCTCGAGACCGTGGTGGACGGCGTGACCGGGCGGCTGTGGCAGGGCGGGGCCGAGGAGCTGGCGAGGGCGGTGCGAGACTTCGACGCGGGGACGGTGGACACGAGCGAGTGCCTGCGCAGCGCGGCCCGCTTCGACCGCTCGGTGTTCAGGCGGGCGCTGCCGCGCGAGGTGGAGCGGGCGCTGGAGGGCCAGCCGTCCCACGCGCCGCCGCAGCACGCCACGCCCCGGCCGCAGCGGCCGGCGCTCAGGCTCGCCCGGCGCGGCCGGCCGCGGCCGTTCGTCTGATCGGCCGCCAGGGCACCGCCCGCTCGACCGGCACCACGGCCGCGCGCCGCAGGGCGCGGCGCTCGCGCAGCATCGCCGGCAGCAGCGGCAGCGCGGCGGCGGCGCCCTCCAGGTGCGCGCGCAGGCCGCCGTCGCGGAGGGCGTGCCACGCCCAGCCCGCCTGGCGGTACGCCACGTACGGCGCCCAGCGCGCCGGGAACGCGCGCGCCACCAAGAGCAGCGTGTTGCGCTCCACCCAGCCCTCCAGCGGGCGCTCCAGCCTCCCGCTGGTCCCGCCGCCGGCGTGGCGGGCCACCGCCGGCTCGTAGCGGCAGCCCCAGCCCGCCAGCCGCAGCCGCAGGCCCAGGTCCACGTCCTCGAGGTAGGCAAAGAAGCGCTCGTCGAAGCCGCCGGCGGCCAGGAACGCGTCGCGCCGGTAGAGGGCGGCGCCCGCGCAGGCCGAGAACGCGTCCCCCGGTGCGTCGAAGCGGCCGCGGTCGCGCTCGAAGCGCCCGCGCTGCTCGCAGGCGCCGTCGCGGCGCAGGAAGTCGCCGGCGTCGTAGAGCACGTGCGGCTCGCGCAGGTCCACCATCTTGCACGCGGCCGACGCCGCCCGCGGGTGCTCGGCCAGCGCGCGGCTCATGCGCTCGAGCCAGTCCGGCTCGAGCACCACGTCGGTGTTCACCAGCGCCACGAGGTCCGCGTCCACCGCCTCCACGCCGCGGTTCGCGGCGAACGCGAACCCCGTGTTGCGCCCCAGCTCCAGCACGCGCACGTCGTCGCCGCGCCCGGCCAGCAGCTCGAGCGACCCGTCGGTGGAGCCGTTGTCCACCACCACCACCTCGCTGGGCGCCAGGGTCTGGGCCGCCAGCGAGTCGAGGCAGCCGGGCAGCCACTCGAGGCCGTCCCAGTTCGGGACGACCACGGCGGGGGCGCCGGCCGCGGCGGCGCTCACCCGGGTCGCGTGCCGCCGGCGCCGGTGGCGGCGCGGTCGGGCCCGGCCAGGTCGATCGCCGGCGCGCCGGGGCGGTCCACGGGCACGGCGCCGGATGGCGGGCCCTCCGGCTCCTGGTAGCCGTAGCGTCCGGCCAGCCGGCGGCCGAGCCTGAGCGCGGGGCGCTCGATCAGGTAGAAGCTGACCGCCGCCACCGCCAGGCACGCCACGAGCCCCACGACCGCGTAGCCGGGCCCGCCCAGGGGGCGGTCCACGTGCGCGTCGGCCAGCTTCGCCAGCACGGCCGGGTGCCACAGGTAGAGCGAGTAGGACACGAGCCCCACCCACTGGAGGCGGCGGTCGGCCAGCAGCCGCCTGACCCAGCCGCCGCGGTCGTCGCCGAACACGGCCGGCAGGAGCAGGAAGAGCGCCACCACACCGCGGATCAAGTGCCGGGTGGCCTCGCCGTCGATCGTGTCCACCCCCGAGCCGACGTTGCAGAGCACCACGAAGGCCGCGC
Source organism: Thermoleophilaceae bacterium (assembly GCA_036389105.1). Lineage (GTDB taxonomy): Bacteria > Actinomycetota > Thermoleophilia > Solirubrobacterales > Thermoleophilaceae > AC-37. The sequence goes on along the minus strand of DASVQK010000218.1, from coordinate 1,613 downwards.
CGGCCAGGAGCCACGGCGCCCACGGCGCTCGCTCCACCGCCCGCACCACGAGCGGCTGGCGCTCGCGGCCGGCCAGGATCACGCTGGCCACGGCCAGCCCCATCCCGAGGGCGAAGTGGTCGAGGAACGCCGGCAGCGTGGCGATCTCGGACGTGAAGTCGACGATCCCGCCGGTCGACTGGATCTGGGTGTAGTTCCACGCCACCCCCGCGGCGAAGATCGCGAGCAGGGGCAGCGCCTCGGCGATCGCGAAGCCGCGCGTCGACCGCGCCGGCGCCCGCCGCTGGAGCATGGCCCACAGCGGCAGCAGGACGTAGAACGACATCTCCACGCACAGGGTCCAGGCGTGACCGATGCCGCCCCGGAGCGTGACCGCCAGCAGCGTGTGGTGCGAGTAGACCTGCGCGAAGCCGTAGTAGACCGGCGCGTTGCCGGCGGTGAACACCGCGTCCAGCCCGAGCCACAGGGCGATCAGCGTGAGCGCCACCCAGTAGGCCGGCACGATCCGGGCCACGCGCCGGATCGCGTACGGGATCAACCTGGGCCGCGGCGCGCCGCTGTAGCGGGCCTGCACGAACGGGCGGTACAGCAGGAAGCCCGAGATCAGGAAGAAGATCGTGACCCCGATGTTGAGCTGCACCGCCCAGTGGCCCACCCCGGGCCTGGTGAACTGGTGCAGCACGAACGCCGTGTGGAAGAACAGGACCGACAGCGCGGCGATCGCGCGCAGCGAGTCGAACAGCGGGAAGCGGGGGTTCTGGACGTTCACGCGGGCGGCCGGCGACCCCGATCCTAGAGCGGCCGCACCCGGTAGACCGTGGCGCAGCCGAAGCGCCGCGGCGGGTCGGTGAAGCCGGCCACGACGCGGTCGATGTCGGCCCTGGCGTGGCAGTCGGACAGCAGGAAGCGCGCGCCGGAGGCGCGCACCAGCGCACGCGCGCGCGCCGCCGGCAGCCGGCCGGCGAACAGCCGCTCGGCCGCGGCGCGCCGGGGCACGAAGTCGGGCGTCCAGGAGCCGGCGCCGATCCACGTCTCGCGGCCCGTGTACGCGGGCACCACCACGCCGCTGTACACCGGTGCCAGCACGCCGCCCGGCTCGGGCCGGCGGTCGAGGTAGGCCAGCGCGTCGTGCTCCCCGGTGGTCAGATAGTGCGCCTGGGCGCCGCTCCGCACGGCGTCGCGCAGCTCCTGGGCCAGGTAGACCGTGCCCGGCGCGATCAGGACCGCCGCCGCGGCGATCCAGGCGGCGCCCGCGCGGCGCATGCGCGCCGGGCGCCTTTCGAGCCGCGCGCGCACGCCCAGGACCGCCAGCACGGCCAGCGGCAGCGTCAGGCCCTGGAACGCGTGGAACGGGAACGTGCCGGCCGGCTGGTGGAAGACCGCCAGCGCCGCGAGCGGCCACGCGCGCAGCGCCAGCTCGCCGAAGTCGCGCGCCCGGGTGCGATAGGCCAGGACCGCGGGCAGCGCCAGCGGCGCGAGCCCGGCGACCGTGACCCACCACGGCCAGCGGCCGAAGTCGTTGGCGCGCTCCGCCAGCCGCCAGGAGTCGTCGGTTCGCGACAGCACGAGGTAGTAGACGAGCGGCCCCGCGATGGCGGCCAGCGGCGCGGCCA
>DASVQK010000217.1:0-8237 GCA_036389105.1 Thermoleophilaceae bacterium | reverse complement strand
CGCGATCGCCCTGCCGGCCTTCCTGGGCCAGCAGGAGAAGGGCCAGGACTCCGATGCGAAGTCCAACGCCCGCAACATGGTCTCTCAGGTCGAGTCGTGCTTCGCGACCGAGCAGGACTACACGAAGTGCGACACCTCGGCTGAGCTGCCGAACACCGGTCTCGATTACGGGACCACCGGTGGCAAGGTGTCGGTCCTGGCCGGCGCGACGGCGACGTCGTACACGGTCGAGGCCGTCTCGAAGGCCAGCAGCGGTGGTACGCACAAGTTCGACATCGCCAAGGCCAGCCTTGGTGGCGCGTCGACGCGCACCTGCACGCCGACCGGCCAGGGCGGTTGCCCTTCCAGCGGCAGCTGGTAGTCGACAGTTGATCTAGCAGTGCCGAGAGGCGGGCCTTCGGGCCCGCCTCTCTTCTTTTTGGCGCGTCGGCGTCTCAGGTCAGGACCCCATTCCCATCGCCGGATTGCGGTATGGGATCGCCGCGAGCGCCGACGATTTGACCCATGTGCAATCGAGCGTCGCGCCGCGTGAGCTTGGGTTCACGCTCGTCGAGGTCATGGTGGCCATCTTCGTGCTGCTGGTCGGCGTGCTCGGTGTGGTGGCGCTCTCCGACGGAGCCGCCCGCAGCACGGACGTGACCAAGGCGCGGGAGGAGGGGACCAACGTCGCGCGCGACGAGATCGAGGCCACGCACACGTTCCAGTACACGGGCGTCACGCAGGCCTCGATCTACGCGCAGCTCCAGGCGCAGACCGGGCTTGCCGACGACGACCCGGCCGCGGCGGGCTGGCAGCTCAAGCGGCGCGGCATCGTCTACGCCGCCACCGTCTCGGTCTGCACGTTCGACGACCCCAAGGACGGCCTGGGGGCGCACGACTCGTCGTACTGCTCGGACGTCGGCGCAGCGAGCACCGCGGACGCGAACTCGAGCGACTACAAGCGGCTGACCGTGAACGTGGCCTGGGTGGACCCGAACGGCACCGAGCAGGTCAACCAGGCCACGCTCCTGCGCAACAACAGCCGCGGTCCCGCCATCGCGACGCTCAACACGTCTCCCACCGCGGGGATCGCCACGGTCACCTCCGCGTCGAGCGTGGGCTTCTCGCTCACCACGTCGCTCACGCCCGCGCGCGTCCAGTGGTACGTGGACGGGTCCTACCAGGGCGACCTGAACTCGGGCATCTCCGGCAGCGGCACCGGGCCCTACACCTTCACCTGGAACCTCAACGGCGCGTGCGCGACGAACTCGGTCCAGGACGGGACCTACTTCGTCGCCGTACAGGCCTTCGACGCCACCGACACCTCGCCCGGCCAGCGCTCGCTGACGATGAACGTGAACCGCTGCGCGCCGGTGGCGCCGGCCAACATCCTGGGCGGGCGCAACCGCTGGGGCGTCGAGCTGAACTGGGACGACAACCCGGAGGACGACGTGGTCGGCTACTACGTCTACCGCGGGATCGCCGGCGCGACGCCGACCCAGATCGCGAGCGGCCCCTGCGGCGGCCTCGTGACCACGAGCACGTGCATCGAGCCGGACCCGGCATCCAGCTCGAGCCTCGTCTACTACGTCAAGGCCGTCGACCGGGACCCCTCGGCCAACCTTCGCGCCGGCGGCGCCTCGGCCAGCCTGTCCGTGACCACCACCAACCGCGCGCCGAACGCGCCGACGATCGGATCGTGCGGCACGTCGCCGTGCACGATCGGCTGGTACGCGACGACCGACCCCGACAGCGGGGACAGCGTCGACTACTACCGGATCTACCGCGACGGCCAGGCGTTCGCCAACCGCTACGACGTGATCGACAACGTCGGCAGCCCGGTCGTCTGGACCGAGCCGAACGCGGGCGGCACGACGCACACGTACTACGTGGTGGCCGTGGACACCCACGCCAAGGAGTCGGCCTTCTCGAACGGGGTCACCCGATGAGGCGTGTCCTGACGGACCAGAGCGGGATGATGCTGATGGAGCTGCTGCTCTCGGCGACGCTGCTCATCGCGGTGCTCGGCGCGACGCTCACGTCGCTGACCACGTTCGAGAGCAACTCCCGCATCAACGAGCTCCAGAACGACAACCAGGAGGCCGTGCGCGAGGCCGTGGACCAGATGGCGCGCGAGCTGCGCAACCACGCGGTGGCCACGCAGCAGGCCCCGCAGGGGATCGTGTCGCTCACCTCGTACGACATGGTCATCCAGACGGTCGCGCCCACCAAGCCGGCGGCCACGAGCAACGCGCAGAACATCTCGCGCATGCGCTACTGCCTGAACTACACGGACGCGCGCAAGGAGGTCCTGTGGTCGCAGACGCAGACGTGGACCTCCGCCACGCCGCCCGCCGTGCCCTCGACCGCGTCCTGCCCCGACCCCGCCTGGGGCAACCAGCGCATGATCGCGGACAAGATCACCAATCGGTTCAACGGCGCCGACCGTCCGATCTTCACGCCGAACTCGGCCACGCTCGGGCAGATCACGCGCATCGACCTGACGATCTTCCTCGACACCACGCCCGGCGGGGGGCCGATCAACGCGCCCGACGAGACGCGGATCGACTCGGGCATCTTCATGCGCAACCAGAACCAGTCCCCGACCGTCTCCTTCACCGCGAACGTCACGGGCAGCCGGCACATCGTCCTGAACGCGTCGGCCTCGAACGATCCCGAGAACCAGAGCCTGACGTACACCTGGTCGGACGGCGGCACCCCGATCACCGGGACGGGACAGACCGTGGACTACCCGGTCACGGGTTCGGGGTCGCGCACCATCTCGCTCACCGTGTCCGACCCGGGCGGCCTCTCGGCCACGACCTCGCAGACGGTGGTGGTGCCGTGAGGGCGCGGCTGGCGGACCAGAGCGGCTCGGCCCTCGTGGTGGCGATCGCCGTGACCACGCTGATGCTGGCGTTGGGCATGGCCGCCTACGGCTACGTGGACTCGGAGTCCAAGCAGGCGTCGGCGGAGCGCATGCGGGAGTCGGCCTTCAACCAGGACGACGGCCTGCTGTCCGCCCAGACGTACCTGCTCTCGCGCGCCTGGCCGGCGGCGGCCACCTCGGCCTATCCGGACTGCGGTTGGACCGGCTCGGCCATCACCGCGTCCGGCGCCAGCACGGACACGACGAAGTGCCCGAACGCGACCGCGCTCAGGAACACCTACAGCTCGAGCGACTACGGGACGGTCGCCACCTGGACCACCAAGGTCCGCGACGACGGCGGCACGAGCCAGTCGTTCTACGACCCGGCCGTCACCCCGTCGCAGCCGAGCTGGGACGCGAACGGCAACAACCAGGTCTGGGTCTACGCGCGCTCGGACGTGCGCGGAAAGGTGCGGCTCGTGGTGCAGAAGGTGCAGGTCGAGCCGTCGAAGATCACCTTCCCGAAGAACCTTCTCACGGCCGGCTCCTTCCACGTCACCACCGGCGGTCCCAAGCCCTTCCTCCAGCTGAACGGGGCGACCCTGGCGCTGCGCTGCCCCAGCGCCACCGCCAGCGGGTGCTACACGACCACCAAGTCGAACCAGGTGCAGGGACCGGGCACGACGACCTTCAACTGGGGCGGAACGCACCAGCTCGACCCGACGCAGCTCGACTACCTGCGGCAGACCGCGATCGCGCAGGGCACCTACTACGCGTCGTGCCCCGGGTCCCCCGCGGGGAAGCTCGTCTTCGTCGAGAGCGGCAACTGCACCTACAACAACGGCGTCTACAACTCGGCCGCCGCGCCCGGCATCTTCATCGTGGTCAGCGGCACGTTCAAGCTGATCGGCAACCCGACCTACTACGGGATGCTCTACATGTACAACGCCCAGGGCCAGACCTGCCCGGGGCCGCTCGACGCCGGCGGCGCGAGCTACATCCAGGGCGCCGTGATCGTCGACGGCAACGGCTGCTTCGAGGTGGGGTCCAACACGCGCGTGGTCTACGACCCGAACGCCGTCCAGAGCGTGACCTACTACGGCAACATGGCGCTCGTGCGGAGCAGCTTCCGCGAGCTGAACCCGTAGGGATCGATGCCGTGCGGGGCTCAAGGCCGGGCCGCGGCGCGCCGATCAGATCCCTGACCCTCCCATGCGCCGCGCGGGCCCGCCGCGGGGCGAACTCTCCCTCCAGAGGCCCTTAACCCCCCCAGATGGAACTCTCCTTCGCCGCATCCTTCGGTCTGGTCATCGGCTCGTTCCTGAACGTGGTGGCCTACCGGCTTCCGCGCGGCGAGTCGCTCGTCACGCCCGGCTCGCATTGTCCGGGCTGCGACCAGGCGATCAAGCCCTGGGACAACATCCCGCTCCTCTCGTGGCTCCTGCTGCGCGGCCGCTGCCGCAGCTGCGCCACCCGCATCTCGCCGCGCTATCCGCTGGTCGAGCTCGTGACCGGAGTCGCGTTCGTCGCCGTCGTGCTCGTCCGCGGGCTGAGCGCGGACCTGGCTCTGCTCCTGCCGTTCGCCTGCATGATGATCGCGGTGGCCGAGATCGACCTCGAGCACCGGATCGTGCCAAACAGGGTCCTGCTGCCGATGGCCGTCTGGGCCGTCGCCGCGAGCGCCGCCGTCAGGCCCGAGATGCTTCCCGAGCTGCTGATCGCCGGCGCCGGCGCCTTCGCGCTCCTGCTGGTGGCCGCGCTGATCCATCCCGCCGGGATGGGGATGGGCGACGTCAAGCTCGCCGGCGTGATGGGCCTGTACCTGGGGTCCGCCGTGGTCCCGGCGCTCCTCATCGGCTTCCTGAGCGGGTCCGTGGTCGGCGTGGCCGTCCTGGCGCGCCACGGCGCCGCCGGCCGCAAGAAGGGCGTGCCGTTCGCGCCCTTCCTGGCGCTGGGCGGCATCGCCGCGCTCCTCGTCGGGCCCCAGCTCGTGAACCTCTACGTCCAGCACTACCTCTAGGCGCCGTACCGGCCGTCGGCGCCTAAAGGACTCTCCAAAACGGTCGATACCCCCGTTGTAAGGAACCCTGAGATGGCCCTCTCCCTGAGCAAGAACTCCAACCGCGGAACGGTCGGCCTCGACCTGGACGGCGCTTTCATCGCCGCCGTGCAGACGACGGCCGACGGTGTCTCGCGCGCCGCCAGCGTGGAGCTGGCCCCCGGCGTCATCTCCGACGGCGAGGTCACGGACGTGACCGCGCTCACCGAGTCGCTGCGCGACTTCTTCAAGGTGGAGGGGCTGCCCCGCCGGGTGCGCCTCGGAATCGCCAACCAGCAGATCGTCGTGCGCCAGATGGAGATCCCCAAGATCGAGGACGAGAAGGAGCGCGCCGCCGCGGTTCGCTTCCAGGCCTCCGAGGCGATCGCCATGCCGCTCGACGAGGTTGTCCTCGACCACCAGGTGGTGGGCGAGTCCGTGAGCCCCGAGGGCGCCGCTCGCCTTCGCGTCGTGGTCGTGGCCGCGCGCGAGTCGATGATCGCCCGCCTGGTCGAGGCCGTGCGCGACGCCGGCCTGCGCCCCGAGGGCATCGACCTGAGCGCCTTCGCGCTCGTCCGCACGCTTGCGATGCCGTCCGACTCCACCGAGACCGCTCGCGTGTACTGCCATCTCGGCGGCGTCACCAACCTCGCCATCGCGGTGGGCACCAGCTGCCTCTTCACGCGTCCGCTCTCCACGGAGTGGGACTCCGACGACGACAACGTCGCGGCGGCCCTGGCCGAGGAGATCCGGCTGTCGATCGACTACTACATGGCGCAGCCCGAGGCGCGCTGGGTGGGCGAGATCGTCCTCTCCGGCCCCGGCTCGCGCCGCGAAGGCCTGGGCGACGAGCTGAGCGGCCTCATCGAGGTCCCGGTCAGCATCGCCGAGCCGCTGGGTCGCCTCCAGGCGGGCAAGCTGCCCTCCGAGGAGGATCCCTGCCGCCACACCATCGCGGCGGGCCTGGCGCTGGGAGCGGCCGCGGCATGAATCCCGTCAACCTTCTCCCCACCAAGCATCGCCCGCGCACGCCCACCGGCGGGCAGCAGGGCAGCGCGTACGTGGTCGTCGGCGTCCTGGGCGCGGTCCTGGTGCTGGTCGTGTTCTACGTCCTCACGGTGAACGGGATCAACACGCGCAAGAACCAGGTGGCCCGCGCGAAGGCGGAGACCGCTCAGGCCCAGGCCCGCGCGGCCAGCCTGTCCGGCTACGGAGACTTCAGCAAGATCAAGGCCGAGCGCGTCCAGTCCGTCAAGGAGCTGGCGCAGGGCCGTATCGACTGGGAGCGGCTCACCCGCGGCCTGGCCCGCGTGCTGCCGGACAAGGTCTGGCTGCTCACGGCCAGCGCCTCGGCCTCGGGTCAGCTCACCGGCAGCGGCGGCACCTCCTCGTCGTCCTCGTCGGGCTCCGGCGACTCCGCCGCCCCGACCGGCCCCAAGGTCCAGCTGAGCGGCTGCGCTCCCGGCCACGCGGCCGTCGCGGTCACGCTCGTGCGCCTGCGCGAGCTGTCCGGCGCCAAGGACGTGCAGCTCAACGAGATCACCCGCGCCCAGCCGAACGCGCTCGCCGCTCCGACGAACGGCGCCCCCACCGCGAGCAGCGACGGCTCGGACTGCGGCCAGACCAACGGCGTCCCGAACGCCAAGTGGGACGCCACGATCACCTTTGACACGACCGCCGGAGCCTCGCAGCCCCGCAAGGTCCCGAACTCGCTGGGAGGTGGCGCGTGATCACCGCCCGCGACCGCAAGATCATCTTGGTCCTCGTTCCGCTCATGATCGTCATCGGGTACTGGTTCCTCGTGCTCGCGCCCAAGCGCGCGCAGTCGAGCAAGGTCGCCGAGGAGCTGACGCAGGCACAGGGCACGCGCGACACCGCCGAGCAGCAGGTCGCGCAGCTGAACAGCGCCAAGGCGAGCTTCGCCGACGACTACGCGACCGTGATCCGCCTGGGCAAGGCCGTGCCGACGACCGTCGACATGCCGAGCCTGCTGGTCCAGCTGGACCGCGCCGCGCGCGGCACCGGCATCCAGATCGCCGACCTGAAGCCCGGCGTGGCCACCTCCGCGGAGAACGCCACCCCCGGCACCGCCGCGGGCGGCTCCAGCGCACCCTCGGGCACCCAGCCCGGCGGCGGCGCCAACCCGGCCGCGCAGGGCGCTCCGCCGGCGCAGACGATGCCCGGCAAGGCTGCCCAGAACGCCGGCAACTCGGTCAACCAGAGCAACGCCACCAACCAGGCGAACGCCAACAAGGCCGGCGCTCCGGCCGGCGCCGCCCCCGGCGCGACCGGCGCCCCCGCGCCAGCCGGCCTCCAGACCGTGCCGCTCACGTTCACCATGGACGGGACCTTCTTCGACCTGGCCGACTTCTTCCACCGCATGAAGCGCTTCGTGCGCGTGGTCAACGACCAGATCGTGGTTCGCGGCCGCCTGCTCACGATCGAGAGCTTCGACTTCAAGAACAGCGAGGCAGCGGTCGGAGGCGCAAAGACGCTCCGCGCCGAGGTCAGCGCGACCATCTACCTCACGCCGCCCGCCCAGGGCGCGACCGCCGGGGCCTCCCCGAGCGGGCCCGCGTCCGCGGCCGGCACCCCCTCGCAGCCCGCCCCCTCGGGCTCCCCGTCCGCGCCCCCGGCCCCAGCAGCCACGGCTACCCCATGACCACCTTCTTCCTAGATCTCTGGCAGGACCTTCGCGCCAAGCGCCTCTGGCCGATCGCGGTCGCGCTCCTGGCGGCCACCATCGGCGTGCCCGTGCTGCTGTTCAAGCCGGCGTCCGAGGAGCTGCCCGCGCTGGCCACCGCTCAGCCCGAGGGCCAGAAGCTGCCGGCCGTCACGCTGGACGACAGCTCCGTGGCCGGGTCGAACCTGAACGTCTTCAAGGAGAAGAACCCCTTCGCCGCGACCGGCGCGGCCGGGACCGGCTCGACGGCGGAGACGCCGCTCGGCAAGTCGGTGGAGGAGGCCCTGAAGTCGACCGGCGATTCCGGCTCCGCGGCGAGCGGCTCGTCCGGCGGCGCCATCAGCGGCGGCGGTACGTCCGGCGGCTCGGCCCCGGTCGGCCCCGACGGCGCGCCCGTCACCCCCGGCGTGCACTTCTTCACCTACACCGCGGACGTCCGCTTCGGCAAGCGCGGCTCCGAGAAGACCTACAAGAGCGTGGGCGGCCTCGACGTGCTGCCCGACGCCGACCATCCCGTCGTGTCCTTCTACGGCGTGAAGGACGGCAAGACGGCCGTGTTCTTCCTCCCCGACCCCGCCTTCCGGGCGGACGGCGAGGGCGAGTGCGTCCCGAGCCCCGACGTGTGCCGCTTCCTCTACATGAAGCAGGGCGACGATCACAACGAGGCC
>DASVQK010000216.1:0-2800 GCA_036389105.1 Thermoleophilaceae bacterium | reverse complement strand
CACGTGGCGGAGCACCTGCGCGACAGCTTCGGCGACCGCTTCTACGTGTCGCCCGCGATGAAGGAGCTGGTCGACGCCGGCAACTACGGCCAGAAGACCGGGAAGGGGTTCTATGAGCACGGCTAGCACCACATCGCAGGCCACGGACACGCTGGTCGAGCGCTTCAGCCTGAAGGCGCTGGTCGAGTCCTGCCTCGTGCTCGAGGAGGGCGTCGCCGGCATCAAGGACATCGACATCGGGATGATGGCCGGGGCGGGCATCCTGCCCGGGCCGTTCGCCCGCGCCGACGAGCAGGGCCTGGACGAGGTTCTGGCCGCGCTCGAGCGCGCGCAGGCCGAGTGGGGCGAGGGGTACGAGCCGCCGCGGATCCTCCGCCGCCTGGTCAACCAGGGCCGGCTGGGCAAGAAGTCCGGTCAGGGGTTCTTCCCCTACCCGCAGGCGGACGACCAGAGGGAGACGCTGCTGATCGAGCGGCGCGAGCACGACGTCGCGATCGTGTGGCTCAACCGGCCGCCGGCCAACCCGCTGTCGCCGCAGGTCATCCGCGAGCTGGCCGACGCCTGGGGCGAGCTGGAGGGCCAGGCGCGCGCGGTGATCATCGCGTCGTCCAACCCGTTCACGTTCTCGGCCGGCGCCGACATCAAGGAGTTCACGAAGATGGAGCCCTCGAAGGAGGGCGCCGAGCTGATCGAGGCCGGCCACGGGATGATGACCGCGATGGAGAAGTCCTCGACGGTCACGATCGCGGCCGTCAACTCGCTGGCGTTCGGCGGCGGCTGCGAGCTGTCGATGGCGTGCGACTTCCGCATCGCTGCGGAGTCGGCCACCTTCGGCCAGCCGGAGATCAACCTCGGCATCATCCCCGGCTTCGGCGGCACGCAGCGGCTTCCACGGCTCGTGGGCGAGGGCAAGGCCCTCGAGATGAACCTGACCGGCGACCCCATCGGCGCGTACCAGGCACTGCGCTACGGGCTCGTCAACGAGGTGGTACCGGACCACGAGCTGTTCGACACCGCGCTGGCGTGGGCGCGCAAGCTCGCGGGCCAGGCGCCGATCGCGATCGAGCAGATCAAGTCCGTGTCCGCCATGGGCGAGCTGGGCGAGGGGCTGGAGGCCGAGGCGCAGGGGTTCGCCAAGGCGTTCACGTCCGAGGACGCCAAGGAGGGCATCGGCGCCTTCCTCGGCAAGCGTCAGCCGAGGTTCCAGGGCAAGTGAGCTCACACGCCGCCGGCACCGTCTCGCGCGGCGCCGGCCGCGTTGCGGAGCTGCTGCGCGGGTCCCAACGGGCCGTGGTGCTCACCGGCGCCGGCGTGTCCGTGCCGTCGGGCATCCCCGACTTCCGCACGCCGGGCAAGGGACTCTGGGAGAAGGTCAACCCGATGGAGGTCGCGCACATCGACGCCTTCAGGCGCGACCCCGATCGCTTCTGGAGCTTCTACTCGCAGCGGTTCGCGGGCCTCGTGGAGAAGCGGCCGAACCCCGCCCACGAGGCGATAGCGGAGCTGGAGCGCCGCGGCCTGGTGCGCGCGGTGATCACCCAGAACATCGACCGCCTGCACCGCCTCGCCGGAAGCGAGCACGTGGTGGAGGTGCACGGGTCGATCGACGCGTGCGTGTGCCCGGAGTGCGGCGGGCGCGTGGCGCTCGAGCAGGTGCTGGAGCTGATCGCCAGCTCCCCGACGCCGGAGTGCTCGGCGTGCGTGGCCGTGCTCAAGCCCGACGTGGTGCTGTTCGGCGAGCTGCTGCCCGAGACCGCGATGGCCGAGGCGCACGCGCTGGCGCAGGAGGCCGACCTGATGGTCTGCGTGGGCTCGTCGCTCGAGGTGTTTCCGGTGGCGACGCTGCCGGGCGTGACGCTCGAGGCCGGTGGGCGGCTGGCGATCGTCACGCAGGGCCCGACGCCCTACGACGGCGAGGCCGAGGTCAAGCTGACCGGCGACGTGGTGAGCGAGCTGGGCGCCGTGCTGGCCGCGCTGTAGCGCGGCTCCGGTCGCGGTCCGGCTCCGTGCTCAGTCGAACGACAGACCGAGGTGCGCGTGCCGCGGCTCCGTGCCGCCCAGCTCGACGCCGTTGACCCACGCGCGGCCGCCGCGGCGCTCGCCGCGGCGCCGTTCGGAGCTCGAGCGGTCGTGGAGCCGCCGTCGCGCGGCCACGGCCCGGCTCACCCGCCGCCCGCGGTCCCCGTAGTCGGCCATCCGGATCACCGAGGAGGTCTTCATGCGCTTCATGTTCGCTCTCCTCTCCCTGGCCGCCCATGGCCAGATGTCCAAGATCTGCTCCTCGGGATTCGACCTCGTGTCCTGTTGCGAAGCTTTCGGGCGCCGTCACCGATCGAAGCTCAGACGCGCTTCAGCCGCCGCAGGCGGAGCGCGGCCTCCATGCGGGCGACGGCGGCGGCCACGGCCGCCTGGACGCCGTCGTCGAGGTCGCCGCGCAGGGCGCTGTTCGCGGCGCGGGCCACGGGGTCGCGGTCCGTCTCCAGCTCGGCGCGGCGGTCTCCGTCCAGCTCGGGCACCTCGGCCAGCAGGGCCTCGAGGGCGATGCGGGCCTGGAGCGCGGCCTCGCGCGGGCGGGCGGCGTCCAGGTCCGAGCGCGCACGCAGGACCAGCTCCTCGCAGGCCAGCACCTCCTCGCGGGACGAGAGGATCGCGGCCAGCCGCTCGTCCGGCGACAGGGACTCGGCGCGGCGCCGCACGCTCGAGCGCGCCGACGCCGCCGGCAGCTCGCAGGCGGCCGTGAAGCGGCCGTCGGCCACCTCGTCGCCCGTGCCGTAGCCGGCGCGGACCGCGGTCGCGCCCG
>DASVQK010000215.1:0-15603 GCA_036389105.1 Thermoleophilaceae bacterium | reverse complement strand
ACTCGCTGCCGTCGGGCAGGCCCGCGAACGCCGACAGGACGAGCCCGCCGTCCACGTGCTCGGCGTGCGCGGCCAGCGGCGTGCGGCAGCTGGCGTCCAGGGCCGACACGACCGCGCGCTCGGCGGTCAGGGCCTGAAGCGCCGCCCGGTCGGTCACGGCGGCGGCGAGCTCGCTCGCCCGCTCGTCGTCGGTTCGCGCCTCGAGCGCGAGGCAGCCCAGGCCGGGAGCCGGCGTCATGAGCCGCTGGTCGATCGGCTCGCCCTCGTCGCGACTGAGTCGCGCCAGCCCGGCGGCGGCCAGCACGACCGCGTCGTACTCCCCTTCGGCGAGCCTGCGGAGCCTCGTGTCCACGTTCCCCCGCAGCTCCACGACGTCCAGGTCGGGTCGCAGCGCCAGGAGCTGCGTCCGCCGCCGGAGGCTGCTGGTGCCGACCGACGCTCCCTCCGGCAGGCCGTCCAGCGATCCCGCCGTCCCGCACAGGGAGTCTCGCGCGTCCGCGCGCGCGGGCACGCCCACGATCGACAACCCGTCGGGCAGCTCGCCCGGCACGTCCTTGGCCGAGTGCACCGCCAGGTCCACGTCGCGGCGCATCAACGCGTCCTCGATCTCCTTCACGAAGCGCGACTTGTCGCCGAGCACCGCGCCGGCGTCGCCCGACGTCCGGATAGGCACCAGCTCGACCTCCGCGTCGAGCAGCTCGGCCACCAGGCGCGCCTGGGCCAGCGCCAGCGCGCTGCCGCGCGTGCCAAGCCGGAGCGCGCTCAGCGCGACTGCCGCCGGCGGCGGGAGTCGAGCGAGGTGACCTCGGCCGCGGGCGGCTCGCCGGCCGGGGCGCCGCTCGCGTCGATGGCGAACAGCTCGCGCAGCGCCTGGAGGTACACGTAGGAGTCCTCGCCCGTCGCGTGTTTCAGGCGCAGGGTGGGCTCGTGCAGCAGGCGGCTGACCACCGCCCGCGCGAGCGTCTCCACGCGCTCGCGGTCCTCGCCGGACATGCTCACCCAGCGCGCCTCGTTCTCGCGCAGCACCTGCTCGACGATCGCGTCGGCGCGCTCGCGCAGCGCCGCGATCGTTGGGACGACGTCGAGGCTGTCGACCCACGCGGCGAAGCGCTCGGCCTCCTCGTCCACGAGGGACCGCGCCCGCGTGGCCTCGGCCTCGCGGCCGGACAGGTTGCGCGCGACCTCACGCTGCAGGTCGTCCATGTCGTACAGCGTCACGCCGGGGACCTCACGCGCCGCCGGGTCGATGTCGCGCGGCACGGCGATGTCGATCATCAGCAGCCTGCGCCCCTGGCGCTGCTTGTGCACCAGCGCCAGCTCGTCGCGCCCGACGATCTGGTGCGGCGACGAGGTGCAGGTCACGACCATGTCGGCCTCGGCCAGCTGGGCGGGCAGGTCGTCGAAGCGGACGGCGTGACCGCCGAAGCGCTGGGCCAGTCCGATGGCGCGGTCGTAGCGGCGGTTGGCCACGAACACGGTCTGCGCGCCGTTGCGGTGCAGCGCCTGCGCCGTCAGCTCGCCGTTCTCGCCCGCGCCCACGATCAGCACCCGGCGCGACGACAGCTCGCCCAGCGTGGCCCGCGCCAGGTCAACCGCCACGCTGGACACCGAGACGTGCGAGCGCGCGATCGCGGTCTCGGTGCGGACGCGCTTGCCGGCCCCCAGCGCGTCGCGGAACAGGCGGTTGGAGATCGGTCCCGTCACGCCCTCGACCAGCGCCAGCTCGTACGCGCGCTTCACCTGGCCCTGCACCTCGGCCTCGCCCACGATCATCGAGTCGAGCCCGGCGGCCACGCCGAACAGGTGGCGCACGGCCTCCTCGTCGCGCAGCGCGTACAGGCGTCCCAGCAGCTCGGTGGGAGGCATGCCGGCCTGGCGCGCGAGCGCCGACAGCGCGGCGCTCTCGGCCTCCACCGCGTCGCCCACCACCATGTACAGCTCGGTGCGGTTGCAGGTGGAGATGGCCACGGCCTCGCGGATCTCGGCGTGCGAGACCAGCTCCGCCAGGAACCCGGACGCGCGGCCCTCGGGCAGCGCCAGCCGCTCGCGCAGTGCAACGGGCGCGGTCTTGTGCGACACGCCGAGGGCGAGCAGGTCGACGCTCATCGGCCGCGCTTCTCCGCCAGCTCGGCCAGGGTGGACAGCTCGCGCTCGATGCGCGCGATCTTGGCCGCGATGATCGCGACGTAGACCAGCACGAGCGCGAGGAAGACCAGGTAAGCGGCCGCCACGTACTTGCCGGCCGTCGAGGCGAGCACGAGGGCGGCCATCACGCGACCTCCACCGGCTCGCGCGGGGCGTCGGCCAGCGGCGGCTCGCCCGGCGGCGTCTGGTCGAAGCGCGCGCGCAGGCGCTTGAGCTGCTCCGCCGCGTTCTTGGACGTCAGCTCCAGCTTCCAGAGCGTGACGTACAGGAGGGCCATGCCCGCCAGCGACACGTAGAAGGCCAGCATCATCTTGCCGGGCAGGTTGCCCCCGGTCTCCGACAGCACGCGCGGGTGCACGTGCGGCGCGGCCAGCCGGACGGCGGCGAAGTTGATCGGCACGAACGCCCCGGCGGCGATGGCGAACACCGAGGCATAGCGCGCCTGGCGCTCGGGGTCGGAGATCGAGAAGCGGAGCGGCTGGTAGCAGCAGTAGAGGAGGAACACGATCAGGAACGAGACCAGCACGGGCTCGTTCCAGTCCCACCAGACGCCCCACGACGTGTGCGCCCAGATGGCGCCGGTCACGAGCACGCCCACGGCCAGCACGATCGAGAGGTGGATGGCCACGTAGGAGCGCATGTCCCACGAGCGGTCGCGCGTGCGCAGGTGCTGGATGGCCATCACGCCGCCGGCCACGAAGCCGCACAGGGCCACGATCGCCATGGGCACGTGCACGTAGAAGATCTTCTGCCGCACGCCCTGGTCGGCCTCGAGCGGGGCGTAGAAGAAGATCAGCGCCGTGGCCGCCGCGAGCATGATCGCGGTGGCTATTGCGAGGGCTCGAAGCCCGCGTCCGAAAAGAGGTCTGGGCTTCAGTTCAGTCCTCGAGGAGGTAGTCGAAAACGGCGATTGCGAGCAGCAGGAAGACCGTATCGTAGACCGCCATGAAGCCCAGCCATTTGGCCAGCCCGTGCGGGCCGGGGTGGCCGGTCAGGAACGGCTCGGTGGCCCGCGCGGCCGCGATCAGCACCGGCACGAGCAGCGGCAGCAGCAGCAGCGGCACGATCAGGTCGCGCGCGCGGGCCTCGGCGGCCAGGCCCGACACCAGCGCCCCCACCCCCGCCAGGCCCAGGTCGGCCAGCAGCAGGATCGCGATCAGCTCCGGCAGCGCGCCGCCGATTCCCGGCCGCAGCAGCAGCAGCGCGAAGGCCGGCACCGCCACCAGCTCCAGCAGCACCAGGTAGAGGAAGAGCCCGGCGGCCTTGGCCAGGTAGACCGCGGTGCGGTCGATCGGCGCCAAGAGGATGCCGTCCAAAGCGCGCCCCTCCCGTTCCGCGGCGAACAGACGGTTGACGCCGAGCACCGTGGCCAGGAGCAGCGTCACCCACAGGACGCCCGACGCCAGCGCGCCCTCGAGCGCGTCGCGGTGCAGCCCGAAGTGGAACAGCACGAACACCGTGAGCGAGAACAGGGCCATCGCGGGCACCGACTCGCGCGTGCGGAGCTCCAGCCGCAGGTCCTTGCGCAGGATCGCCCAGGCGGGCCGGATCACGCGAACAGGCTCCGGATCGCGGCGGCGTCCGCCCCGGGGCCGGACACCTCGGCGCGCCCGGCGCGCAGGCCGAGCACCACGTCCGCCTCGGCCAGGCCGCGCTCCACGTCGTGCGTCACCAGCACGCGCGTGCGTCCGGACGAGCGGCCGATCAGGGGCTCCAGCTGCTCGGACGCGCCGGGGTCGAGCCCCGCGCGCGGCTCGTCGAGCAGCAGCAGCGCCGGGTCGTGCAGCACGGCGCGCGCCGCGGCCACCCGCTGCACCATCCCGCGCGACAGCTCGCGCACCGGGTCGCCGGCGCGCCGCTCCATGCCCACCGCGCGCAACAGCTCGTCCACGCGGTCGAGCGCGACGCCGTGCAGCCGCGCGTGGAAGCGCAGGTTCTCCCGCGCGGTCAGGTCCGGGTACAGCAGCGGCTCGTGCCCGAGGAGCCCGATCCGGGCCCGCGCGCGCCAGGACTCGCCGGGCAGCTCCGAGCCGAGCACCGACACGCTGCCGGCGTGCGGGCGCAGCAGCGTCGCGAGGACGCGCAGCAGCGTGGTCTTGCCGGCGCCGTTCGGGCCGAACACGGCCAGCGTCTGGCCCTCGGCCACGCGGACGGACACGCCGGACAGCGCCGGGCGGTCCCCGTAGCGGCGCTCGAGCCCGTCGAGCGCGATCGCGTCAGCCACGCTCGAGCGTCTGGGCGGCGTGCTTCAGCGTCGGCTCGATCACCGGCCACGACTGGGCGATGGCCTTGGGCGAGCCGGGCAGGTTCACGATGAGGGTGCGCCCGCGGATGCCGGAGACCCCGCGCGTGAGGATGCCGAGCGGCGTGTGCGCGCGCGACTCGGCCCGGATCGTCTCCGCGTACCCCGGCGCGGGGCGGTCGATCACGTCGATCGTGGCCTCGGGGGTCACGTCGTCCGGGGTCATGCCGGTGCCGCCGGTGGTGAACACGAACCGGACGCTCTGGCGGTCCGCCAGCCGCGCCAGGGCCTCCGCGATCGCCGCCCGGTCGTCGGGCAGCGTCTCGTGCTGGACCTCCAGGCCGGCCGCCTCGCACAGCCGCACGAGCTCGGGCCCGGACACGTCCTCGGCGTCCCCCGCGGACACGCTGCTGGAGATCGTGAGCACCGCAGCGCGCATCAGCGGCGCCAGTCCCGCTTGCCGCCCGTCTTCTCGAGCAGCGCCACCTCGGCCACCTCCACGCCGCGCTCCAACCCCTTCACCATGTCGTAGACGGCGAGCGCGGCCACGGTCGCGGCGGTCATCGCCTCCATCTCCACGCCGGTGCGGCCGCTGGTGCGCGCCTCCGCGGTCAGGGTCACGGTGCCGGCGGCGGCGTCCAGCTCCGCCGCCACGTCCACGAACGACAGCGGCAGCGGGTGGCAGAGCGGGATCAGCTCGGCGGTGCGCTTGGCGGCCTGGATGCCCGCGATGCGAGCGGTGCCCAGCACGTCGCCCTTCGGCGCGTCGCCCCGCTCGACGGTGGCGGCGGTCTCAGGCGACATGCGCACCACCGACCGCGCGACCGCGCGGCGGTCGGTCACGTCCTTGCCGCCCACGTCCACCATGCGCGCGCGGCCGTGCTCGTCTATGTGGGAGAGGCCCTCTATGCGGGAACCGAGGTTCGCTGCGCGGCGGCGATCAGGTCGCGCACCGCCTGCTCGTCCCCGGCGCGGAGCAGCTCGACCGGGTCGGGGTCGCCGTTCACGATCGACTCGAAGAAGACCTTGCGGTCCTGGTAGGTGGGCAGCGTGGCCTTGGCCCACCCGCGCGCGTCGTTGAGCAGCACCGCCAGGCGCGCGTAGGGCTCCCCGAAGCTCTCCGCGATCTCGCGCTTCATCCGCTTGGCCAGCGCGGGGCTGGCGCCGGCCGTGGAGATGGCGATGGCCAGCGGGCCGCTGCGCACGATGGCCGGCAGGATGAAGTTGCACAGCGGCGGCACGTCCACGACATTGACCAGCATCGCGCGCCGCTCCGCCTCGTCGTACACGGCGATGTTCACGTCGGTCGCGTCGGTGGCCGCGATCGCCATGAACCTGCCGTCCAGGTCGCCCGGCCGGTACTCGCGCCGCTCCCAGCGGATCGAGCCCTCGTCCGCCAGCTCCCGGACCCCCGCGCAGGCGTCGGGCGCGATCACCGTCACGTCGGCGTCGCAGGCCAAGAGGCCCTCGACCTTCTCGAGGCCCACGTCGCCCCCGCCCACCACCAGGCACGAGCGCCCGGACAGCCGCAGGCACGCGATGTACAGCGGCGTGTCGAGCATGTCGCGCACGCACGTCTGGTCGCAGATGCCGCGACGGTGCTGGCAGACGCACTCCTTACCCGCGTAGGCCTGGGCCGGCATGGTCCGTTCCAGTCTAGGGCGCGTAGCCTGGGTGGGATGGCGTCCGCCGGCTACTTCCACGACGGCTCGATGCTCCGCCGAGTGCACCGCGAGCGCGCGATCGCCCTGTCCGGCCCGCGCGCGCTGCTGATGCAGGCGGCGCACCCGCTGGCGGTGTCCGGGCTGCTGGCGCACTCGAGCGCGCTGGAGGAGCCCTACGACCGGCTGGCGCGCACGGCGGAGACGATGAGCACGATCGGCTTCGGCACCCGCGCCGAGGCGGACCGGATCACGCGCCGGGTGCGCGCGATGCACCGGCGCGTTCGCGGCCGGATCGCGGAGGCCGCCGGCCCGTACCCCGCGGGCACGCCGTACCGGGCGGACGACCCCGAGCTGCTCATGTGGATCCTCTACACGCTGGTGGACAGCGGCATGGTGGTCTACGAGAAGTACGTCGGCCGCCTGACCGACGGCGAGAGGGCGGCCTACTGGGACGACTACAAGGTGGTGGGGCGCCTGTTCGGGCTGCGCGTGCGCGACATGCCCCGGACTCTGGACGACCTGCGCGCCTACGGCGACGAGATGCTGGGGAGCGGCCGCCTGGTGGTCACCGACTGGGCGCGCACCCGCGCGCGCGACATCGTGCTGGAGCCGCCGGTGCCGCTGGTGGCCCAGCCGCTGGTGGAGCTGGTCAACTTCGTGACGGTCTCGCTGCTGCCCGACCAGATCCGCTCGCAGTACGGCTTCTCGCCGATTCCTCCGGTTCCGCTGCGGCGCGTCCTGGTGGCCGGCGGCGCCGAGTACGCCAAGCGTGCGCTGATCCCGTTCCTGCCCGACCGCCTGCGGCTGGTGCCGGCGGCGCGGGCGGCGGCCTAGCGCTCGGTCTGCCCCCTAACGCTTGAACGCGTCCTTCAGCGACTTCTGGCCCAGCTTGAGGAACGGGCCGGCGCCGCGGCGCAGGGCGCCCGCCTTGTCGGCGTCGCGCCCGTAGAGCAGCTGCGCGGCCGAGTGCAGCGCGCGGCCCATCGACTCGTCGTACGGGTGCCACCAGAAGTTGCGCGTGCGCGACGGCTCCCACGCCACCTGCTTGACGTTGACGCACTCGTAGAACCCGAACTTCGAGTGCGAGCGGCCGAGGCCCGAGTGCTTCACGCCGCCCCACGCGCAGGCGCAGATGCCGTGCGAGTACATGTGGTCGTTGAGCCACACCATCCCGGTCTCGATCCGTTGCGCGATGCGCTTGGCCTTGTCGCGGTCGAGCGTCCACACCGATGTGCCGAGGCCGAACTCCGAGTCGTTGGCCAGCGCGATCGCCTCGTCCTCCGAGTCGACGACCGTGATCGGCACCACCGGCCCGAAGATCTCCTCGCGCATGATCCGCATCTCCGGGCGCACGCCGGTCAGCACCGTCGGCGCGTAGAACCTCCCGTTCGGGAAGCGGTCGAGCTCCACCGGCCCGCCGCACTCCAGAGTGGCCCCGTTCGCGACCGCGTCGTCCACCAGCTCGCGCACGAGCTCGTACTGGTCCTCCGACACCATCGGCCCGATCTCGGTGTCCCAGTCCATCGGGTCGCCCACGGTGAGCGCCTTCGCGCCCTCGACCACGCCCGCGACGAAGCGGTCGGCCACCTCGCGCACCACGTACACGCGCTCGATGCCGGAGCACGTCTGCCCGGCGTTGGCGAAGCCGCCCCACAGGCAGCCGGAGATCGCGTTCGGCAGGTTGGCGTCGGCCAGCACGATCTGGGAGTCCTTCCCGCCCAGCTCGAGCACCGAGCCCTTGAGCCGCTCCGCGCACGCCACGCCCACCCGGCGGCCGACCTCCACCGAGCCGGTGAAGAAGATCTTCGACGCGCTCGACTCGACCAGGGCGTTGCCCACGGCGCCGCCGCCGTGCACGGTCCGGACGATTCCCTCGGGCAGGCCGGCGCGCTCGAAGACCTGCTGGATGCGCTCGCCGATCAGCGGCGTGAGCGAGGCGGGCTTGAGCACCACGCCGTTGCCGGCCATCAGCGCGATCGCCACCTCGCCGAAGGGGATCGACCACGGGTAGTTCCACGGGGCGATGACCCCCACCACCCCGAGCGGCTCGTACGAGAAGTAGTGGCTCTTCTGCTTCGCGAAGAGCGCGACGTTGCGGACCTTCTCG
This sequence comes from Thermoleophilaceae bacterium, assembly GCA_036389105.1. GTDB lineage: Bacteria > Actinomycetota > Thermoleophilia > Solirubrobacterales > Thermoleophilaceae > AC-37. The sequence goes on along the minus strand of DASVQK010000215.1, from coordinate 7,445 downwards.
TCGGCCAGGATCTCCGGCCCGTGCTCGGCGATCCAGTGCAGCGCGTCGATCGTCGGGACCAGCTCCATGACGTACGACTCGTTGCGCGGCTTGCCCTGCTCGTGCGAGAGGAGCGCCGTCAGGTCGTCCAGCGAGTCGATGATCACCTGCGCGGTGCGGCGCATGTAGCGCGCGCGGTCGGACAGCGGCAGCTGCGCCCAGAACGGCTGGACCTCGGCCACGTCGTCCACCACGGACTGCACCTGCTCCGGCGTGATCGTCGGCACGGCGCCCACGCGCTCGCCGGTGGTGGGGCTAAACGACTCGAGCTCGCCCGTGCCCGGGCCGGCTCCGTTGGTCGCCTGCTGCGTCTGGGTGGCTGCCTCCACGTCCCCTCCTGATCGCGTGTGTCCGACCATTGTGACGGGTCGCGCGTCAGCGCCCGCGCGCCCGCCTGATCTTCTCGAGCCGCTCGCGCAGCTCGCGCTCGTACCCGTGCTCGGACAGCTCCAGGAAGGTCTCGCCCTCGGCCTCCGGGGGCATCAGCTCCTGCGGCGAGACGCCCTCCGGCCGCGCGTGCGGGTAGTCGTAGCCCTTGCCGCGCCCGAGCGCCTTGGCTCCGGGGTAGGCCGCGCTGCGCAGGGCGTCCGGCGGCGTGACCGGACCGTTCTCGCGCACCCAGCGGCGCGCCTCGGCCAGCGCCGTTCCGGACGCGTTCGACTTCGGCGCCAGCGCCAGGTACACCGCCGCCTGCGCCAGGTTGTACGTGCACTCCGGCAGGCCCACGTGCTCCACCGCGTGCGCCGCGCTCACGGCCACGGTCAGCGCCTGCGGGTCGGCGTTGCCGATGTCCTCGCTGGCCAGGATCACCATCCGGCGCACGATGAACCGCGGGTCCTCGCCGCCCTCGATCATCGCCGCGAGATAGAGCAGCGACGCGTCGGGGTCCGACCCGCGGGTGGCCTTGATCCACGCCGAGATCAGGTCGTAGTGGCGGTCGCCGCCCTTGTCGTAGAGCACGGCCTTGCGCTGCATCGCCTGCTCGGCCACCGCCACCGTCACCACGCCGTCCTCCGCGATCTCAGCGGCCAGCTCGAGGCCGACCAGGGCCGAGCGCGCGTCGCCCGCCGAGCGCGCGGCAAGGAAGGCCAGCGCCTCGTCGTCCACGCGCGGCGGGTCGGGAATGCCCCGCTCGGGGTCGCTCAGCGCGCGCCGCAGCAGCGCGGTCACGTCCTCGTCGCCCAGGAGCCGCAGCTCGTAGATCCGGCAGCGCGAGATGAGCGCGGAGTTGACCTCGAAGTACGGGTTCTCGGTGGTGGCTCCGATCAGCGAGACCAGCCCCTCCTCCACCGCCGGCAGGAGGGCGTCCTGCTGGGCCTTGTTGAAGCGATGGATCTCGTCGAGGAAGAAGATCGTCGGCTGGCCGTTGGCCGCCAGCCGGTGGTCGGCGCGCTCCAGCACCGCGCGCACCTCCGCGCGGCCGGCGTTGACCGCCGAGATCTCCTCGAACGCCGCGCTGGCGTTCTGGGCCATCAGCCGCGCGATCGTGGTCTTGCCCGTGCCCGGCGGCCCGTAGAGGATCATCGAGTGCGGCGCGCCCTCCTCGAGCGCGCGGCGAAGCGGCGACTCCGGACCGAGCAGGTGCTGCTGCCCCACCAGCTCGTCCACCGACGCCGGCCGCATGCGCACCGGCAGCGGTCGCTCCGCCTCCGGCACACGCGTCTGGCCGCGCCGCGACGCCGGCTCGCCCGAGTCGAACAGCTGCTCCACGGGGGGATTCTGGCACCCGCGCGGACCTATACTCGGCCGCCGTGCCCGAGCCAGCCGACCTCGAGCGGCGCACCACCGAGCTGCTCCAGCGGCTCATCCGCTTCAACACGGTCAACCCGCCCGGGCAGGAGGAGGAGGCGCAGCGCCACCTGGCCGGTCTTCTCGAGGCCGCCGGCTTCGAGTGCGAGCTGCTGGCGGCCGTGGAGGGCCGGCCCAACCTGGTGGCGCGGCTCCGCGGATCGTCGGACGGCCCGAGGCTGGCCTACCTGTCGCACGTGGACACCGTGCTGGCCGACCCGGCCGACTGGAGCGTGGACCCGTGGTCGGGGGAGCTGCGCGACGGCTGCATTTGGGGGCGCGGAGCGCTCGACATGAAGAGCCAGGTGGCCGCCGAGGTGGCCGCGGCCACCGCGCTGGCGGACGAGGGCTGGCGCCCGGAGGCCGGCGAGCTGCTGGTGATCGTGACCGCCGACGAGGAGGCGGGCGCCGCCTACGGCGCCAAGTGGCTCTGCGAGGAGCACGCGGACAAGGTGCGCTGCGACATCGTGGTGAACGAGGGCGGCGGCGACTCGTTCGAGTTCGGCGGCCGCCGGCTGTACGCCGTCGGCGTGGCGGAGAAGGGCGTGTTCCGGTTCACGCTCACTACGACCGGCCGGGCCGGTCACGCCTCGGTGCCGGGAATAGGCGACAACGCGCTGACCAAGATGGCGCCGCTGATCGACGCGATCGCAACGAGGCGGCCGGCGCTCGAGCGCTCGCCGGAGCCGGAGGCGTTCCTCGAGGCCCTCGGCGTCGAGCGGCGCGACGACTTCGACGCGGCGCTGGCCGAGGTCCAGGCCGGCGACCCGCGGGTGGCGCTCCTGCTCGAGCCCACGATGAGGGTGACGCTGGCCCCGACGATGATCAGCGCGTCGCAGAAGATCAACGTGATCCCGGCGCGCGCGGAGCTGCGCGTGGACTGCCGGGTGCCGCCGGAGATGGACGCCGACGGCGCGCGCAGGCGCGTGGACGAGGTCCTGGGCGGCGCGAACGGCTACGAGCTCCGCTTCACCGAGGAGGTGGTGGGCAACCGCTCGCCGATCGACAGCCCGCTGATGGACCGCATCCGCGACTTCCTGGGCCGCGAGGATCCGGAGGCGCGCGTCTGCCCGAGCGCCCTGCCCGGCTTCACCGACTCGCGCTGGTTCCGCGAGGCCTTCCCCGAATGCGTGGCCTACGGGTTCTTCCCGCGGCGCAAGATGGACCTGTTCGAGGCGTTCCCGCTGATCCACGGCGCGGACGAGCGGATACCGGTCGAGGACCTCGGCTTGGCGGCGCGCTTCTTCGCATGGCTTGCGCCGGAAGTGCTGGGTTGACCGAGCCCGGCAAGATCCGGCTGGGCGGCATGGCGCTGCGCAATGGCCTGCTGGTGCACGGATCCACCCACTGGGCCGCCGCCGTGCGCACGCGCGACGGCGAGCTGAAGGTGGCGTCCGGACGCAAGCCCGAGCTGGGCGGGCGGGCCACCCGAAACGTGCCCGGGGTTCGCGGGGTGGCCAAGCTGGCGGAGGCGTTCGCGGTCATCCCGCTGGTCAAGCGGGCCCTGCCCGAGGCCCAGCTGCCGATGCAGGACCCGAAGACGCTGGGCGCGATGGCGGGCGCCGCCGTGGCGGGGCAGGCGGTGCGGTCGGCCGGCCCGAGGACGGTGGCGCGCGAGATGGCGGTGGCCGGGGTCAGTCTGCTGCCGGCCCTGCTCGCCCTCCGCGGCGGCGATCTGGCCTCCTACCACGGCGTGGAGCACAAGGCCATCGCGGGCTACGAGCAGGACGAGGACGCCGCCGACGCCGGCAAGGAGCACGACCGCTGCGGATCCAACCTTGTCGCGCCCATGCTGGCCAGCGCCGCCGTGGGCAACGTCGCGGTGCGGCGCGCCGGCCTGCGTGGCCCCGCGGCGGACGGGGCCGTGGCCCTCGGCAGCGTCGCGCTTGCGGTGGAGGTCTTCGGCTGGTCCGAACGCCATCCCGACTCGCGCCTGACGCGCCTCCTGAGGCGCCCCGGACACGAGATCCAGCGCACCGTGGGGACGCGGGAGCCGACCGAGGAGCAGCTCGAGGTGGGACGCGCCGCGCTGGACGAGATCCTGCGGCTGGAGGCGTCTCAGTCCTAGCTTCGAATCCGGGGTAATGGATCGTCCCCGGTCGGCCGATGAGGACTCTGAATGAGGTCCCTCTCGCCCATGTCTGGCGCGCTTCGCACGCGAGGCGCTCTGGCGCTGCTCCTGGCTGCCGCCGCGCTTCCCCTTCCTGCGGCCGCGCAGGCCAAGGCCCCCTGCGCGCCCGGCGTCGAGGTCTGCACGCCCGGCTCGTCCGCAGCGCCTTCCCCCGCGCCCGCCGATCAGGGCGCCAACCCGGTCGCTCCCACCAAGTACGCCCAGGACAAGGCGGCCGGCAAGCCGACCGCCCCGGCCGCACCGATCAAGGTGAGCGAGCCGCAGACGAGCTTCTGGGACGACCTCTCGAACTTCGCCCTGACCTGGGGCCCGCTGATCTTCATGGGCGCGATCGTGGTGCTGATCGGCATGACGATGCGCTTCATGCCGCGCACCAAGCCGCAGGAGATCAAGCCCGAGACCTCGGCGTCGATCAGCTGGGAGGACGTGGCCGGCGCCGACGAGGCCAAGGAGGAGCTGCGCGAGATCGTGGAGTTCCTCCGCGATCCGAAGCGCTTCAAGGCGCTCGGCGCCAAGGTGCCCAAGGGCGTGCTGCTGCACGGCCCGCCCGGCACCGGCAAGACGCTGTTGGCCAAGGCCGTGGCCAACGAGGCCCGCGCCCAGTTCTTCGCCCAGTCGGCCGCCTCGTTCGTCGAGATGTTCGCCGGCCTGGGCGCCGCGCGCATCCGGCGCCTGTTCGGTGTGGCGCGCAAGGCGGCCCCCGCGATCATCTTCATCGACGAGCTCGACGCGGTAGGCACCGCGCGCGGCAACGACATCTCCGGCGAGAAGGACCAGACGCTCAACCAGCTGCTGGTGGAGATGGACGGCTTCGGCACCGCCGAGGACGTGGTGGTCATGGCCGCGTCGAACATGCTCGACAAGCTCGACCCCGCTCTGCTGCGCCCCGGCCGCTTCGACCGTCAGATCCTGGTCGCCCCGCCCGACCTGAAGGGCCGCAAGGAGATCCTCAAGGTCCACTCCAAGAACAAGCCGGTCCGCTCGGTCGACTTCGACATGGTCGCGCGCCAGACCAGCGGCCTGACGGGCGCCGAGCTGGCCAACATCTGCAACGAGGCCGCGATCCAGGCCGGCCGCCAGCGCCGCGACTACATCACCGACGCCGACTTCGACTGGGCGCTCGAGCGCGTCGTGGCCGGCATGCAGACGCGCAAGGTCATCAACGAGCACGAGAAGCGCGTGATCGCCTTCCACGAGGCCGGCCACGCCCTCTGCGCGGAGCTGCTCGACTCGCAGGAGAAGACGCACCGCATCTCGATCATCCCCCGCGGCAAGGCGCTGGGCTACACCCTGCACCTGCCCCAGGAGGACCGCTACCTGAAGACCAAGGAGGAGATGGTCGACTGGATGGTGGTGGGCCTGGGCGGCCGCGTGGCCGAGGCGATCGTGTTCGGCGAAATCACGACCGGAGCCGCCAACGACCTGGAGAAGGTCTACTCCGTGAGCCGCTCGATGGTCACCGACTACGGCATGGGCACCTCGATCACCTCGCGCCGCGTGCCGGTGGACGACTACTCCGTCTCCGAGGCCAGCCGCCGGATCGTGGACGAGGAGCAGCAGGAGCTGACCGACCAGGCCTACCGCCGCGCGACCAAGATCATCAACGACAACCGTCCGCTGCTGGACGCCTTCGCCCACCGGCTGCTCACCAACGAGGTGATGGAGCGCGAGGACATCGAGCGGATGGTGGCCGAGCACCGCGCCGGCACCCTGGCAGTGCCGGAGCCGATCCGCAACGGGTCGGCCCCCGAGGTGCGGCCCGAGCCGGGCGTCGCCCGCCTGGCCGCCAGCGAGCGGCTCGACCCCTAATAGACTCGCGCCCGTGCTCTTCGGGCGCATCGACCACATCGGAGTCGCCGTCGCCGACCTGGACGCGGCGCTGGAGCTGTACGCCGGCCGCTTCGACATGACCGAGCAGCGGCGCGAGACGGTCGAGGAGCAGGGCGTGGAGGCCGTGCTGCTCGAGGTGGGCGAGGGACACGTCGAGCTCCTGAGCCCGCTGTCGGAGGACACCGCGGTGGGCAAGTTCCTTGCCAAGCGCGGACCGGGGCTGCACCACGTGGCCTACCAGACCGACGACATCGAGCGGACCCTGGAGACCGTGCGCGAGGCCGGACTCAAGTTGATCGACCGCAAGCCGCGCGCCGGGATCGGCGGCAGCCGCGTGGCCTTCCTGCACCCGAAGGCCACCGGCGGCGTGCTGACCGAGCTGGTGGAGCCGGCGCACTGATGGAGGCCTTCGGGGACGGGCCGCGCCGGGTGGACATCGGCTTCGCCGGCGGCCAGGCGATCGCCGCCCGCCTGCGCGAGGACGCCTACAAGGCGCTGTACGAGGCGCTGGGAAGCGACCGCGCCGAGCGCTGGCACGAGCTCCACTCCGAGGACGCCGAGCTGTCGATCGACCTCTCCCAGGTCGTCTACGTGCGGCTCGACACGGCCGAGCAGCGGATCGGCTTCCGCGGCGCGTAGGCCGGCCGAGCCGGCCGCCGTGCCACCAGCCCTCGACATCGCGCTCCTGCGCGTGCTTCGCACCCGCGGACATGCCCCCGCCGTCGAGCGCGGCGTGGCGGCCTTCTCCAAGCTCGGCGAGCACGGGGCCTTGTGGCTGGCGCTGAGCGGGGCCGGCGCCGCGCTGGATCCCGCCCGCCGGCGGGAGTTCGCCCGGGCCGCGCGCACGGTGGCCGTCTCGTTCGCGGCCAACCAGGCCGTCAAGCTCGCCGTGCGGCGCCCGCGGCCCGACATGCCCGGCCTGCCGCCGCTGATCCACACGCTGTCGAACCGCTCCTACCCCTCCGCGCACGCCACCACGTCGTTCGCCGGGGCGCGGGCCCTGTCGCCGCTCCTGCCGCCCGCGCCGCTGTGGGCGATGGCGATCGGACTCGCCCTGTCGCGGCCGTACCTCGGGGTGCACTACCCGTCGGACACGCTGGCGGGCGCGGTGCTCGGGGCGGCCGTCGGGGAGCTTGCTTCATGAGGGTCGGGATCGTCGGCCTGCCGAACGCGGGCAAGTCGTCGCTCTTCAGCGCGCTCACCCGCGCCGGAGCGGAGGCCGCCAACTACCCGTTCACCACCGTCGAGCCCAACGTGGCCGTCGTGCCGGTGCCCGACGAGCGCCTGGACCGCCTGGCCGAGACGATCGGCGCAACGCCGGTCGTGCACGAGACGATCGCCTTCCACGACATCGCCGGCCTGATCCGCGGCGCTCACAGGGGCGAGGGCCTGGGCAACCGCTTCCTGGCCAACATCCGCGAGACCGATGCGATCGTGCACGTGGTGCGCACGCACCAGGACTCGAACGTGGTGCACCCCGAGGGCCGCGTGGACCCCGCGTCGGACCTCGAGGCGATCGACACCGAGCTCCTGTATGCCGACCTGGACCAGGCCGAGCGCCGCCTGGAGCGCGTGTCGCGCCAGGCCAAGTCGGGCGAGCGCGCGCTGGTGGCCGAGGAGGCCTGGCTGCGCGAGCTGGTGGCCGCCCTCCAGGCGG
>DASVQK010000214.1:0-5681 GCA_036389105.1 Thermoleophilaceae bacterium | reverse complement strand
CCGGCGGACCTCACCCACGAAGCGGTGCACCCACTGGATCGTGTCCCGGGCGGAGAGCACGGTGGCCTCCAGGTCGAGCACCAGGGGCAGGTCGCCGTCGTGCAACCCGCCGGCGTGGCGCACCGCGGCGTGGAAGTCGCCCGCCTCGCCGGCCGGGTCGTTGCTGCCCGGGCTCGGCCGCGCGAAGTGGTAGGCGCCGCGCACGAGTCCCGCCTGCCTCATGGCCTTCCAGCGTCCGGGGCCGAACGTGGGGTCGACGAAGTCCTGGCCCTCGGTGGCCTTGACGAAGGCGAACTCGCAGCCGGATGCCTTCACCTTCTTCCAGTCGATGTCGCCCTGGTGCATCGAGACGTCCGGGCCGTGCAGCACTCCGGACGCCGGGCGGGGAGCGGGCCTCGGAGCGGGACGGCCCGGAGGGCGACGGAGCCTGGCCCAGGTGGCCGGCCCCACCACCCCGTCGACGGTCAGGTGCTTGCGTGCCTGATACGCGCGTACCGCCTTCGCTGTGGGCGGCCCGAAGTGGCCCGTCACCGGAAGGGTGTAGCCCTTCCGCCGCAGGAGCTTCTGAAGGCGCTTGACGGCGCGCCCTCGTTCCCCTGGGTGGAGCGTGGGGAAGCGCTCGTCCACGCGGCCGCGCCCGTCCCAGACCCCCTCGCGCCAGCGGATGTGCCACCACTCGCTGGGTGCGTCCGACCACCGCTTGGCGAAGCCGTAGGGAGCGCCGATCTCGTCCACCACGTGGCGCATCTCCTGCGACGCCAGGTCCACCGCCAGCCCCCAGCCGTGGTTGGAGGTGCCGGGCCGCGCGGCCAGGTTGCCCCTCCCGCTCCTGTACAGGTTCCAGAGGAAGACCTGCTGCCCGATGGTCCGATACGCGGACATCGGGCCTCCCGGGCGCGCCGTGATCCCGAACCGCCGCTGCGCCTCGGCGTTCATCGCGTTGAACGCGGCCGCGGCGTCCCGCCGCAGGTAGCCACCCGCGATCGGAGCGAGGGCTGAAGCCGGGAGTCGACCGTTCTGAGGCACGAGCGCAGGGGGTCCACTGCGAAATCTCCCACGTCGGGGCCTTCCGCGTCAAGGCCTACGGAGCGATGGAGTAGTGCTGAGTGCCCTCAGCGCGGCCCGACGGGGCGGCGGCCACCGCGGGCGCGCGCGAGGAAGCCGCGGGCCGCGTCCACCTGGCGGCTCGTGACGCGCGTCGGCTCGTAGCGGCGCGACGCGCGTCGGGAGATCCGTTCGCGAAGCGTGCTCCTGACCTGGTCCACCGTCATCTCCGCCTCCCCTGGCGAGCGCTGCCGATTACCCCAATCAGCTAGTACCCATCCACAACAGGGGCAAAAACCCCGAACAGCGCAAAGTGCGCCCAGTTCGCGGCGGCGCCCCGTTCGCGGCCGATCGCGTCAGACCGAGAACACGCCGTCGCGCTGGATCTCGACGCCGTCGACCGTTATCGAGCCGCCCTGCCGCAGGTCGCAGACGAAGTCCCAGTGAACGGCGGACTCGTTCACGCCGCCGGACTCCGGGTAGCTGGCGCCGATCGCCATGTGCACGGTGCCGCCGATCTTCTCGTCGAGCAGGATCTCCTTGGTGCCGGTGGTGATGCCGTAGTTCGTGCCGATGCCGAGCTCGCCCAGGCGCCGCGCGCCGTCGTCGGTGTCGAGCGTCTCCGACAGGAACTCCTCCCCCTGCTCGGCCGACGCGTCCACGATCCGGCCGTCCTCGAAGCGGAAGCGGACGCCCGACACCTCGCGGCCGCCGTAAGCCGCCGGGAAGGAGAACGAGACCTCCCCCTCCACCGAGTCCTCGATCGGGCCGGTGAAGAACTCGCCGTCCGGCATGTTGCGGTCGCCGAAGCACGGGATGAAGGTGCGGCCGGCCACGCCGAGCTTGATGTCGGTGCCGGGGCCCTTCACGTGGACCTCCTCCTTGCCCTGCATCCACTCGGCCAGCCGCTTGACCTCGTCCGACTGGCGCGCCCACGCCGTGACCGGGTCCGGGTCGGTGGCCAGGCAGGCGGCGTAGAAGAGCTCCTCGTAGCGAGCCAGCGACATGCCCGCCTCGGCGGCGTAGGCGTGGGTGGGGAACAGCGTCAGGCACCAGCGGTAGTCGCCCGCCGCGCTGCGCTTCATCGACGCGTCCATGAGCGGCTTGCGCGCCTTCTGGACGCGCTGCTGGCGCTTCGGGTCCACCTGCGACAGCTCGCGCGAGTTGGTGTCGGCCATGATCGCGATGCGCACGTCGGCGTTGTCCGCCACCCACTGCGCGGTGGGCGGGATCCACTCGAGCTGGTGATCGGCCGCCAGCTCGTAGAACGCAGGGGCGGCGCCCTCGGTGGAGAGCTGCATGATCGGAAGCCCGCCGGCGCGCAGGATCTCCTCGTAGACGGCCTGCACGAGCACCTCGGCGTTGGTGGTGGACTGGATGACGCAGACGTCGCCCTTCCTCACCTCGGTCGAGTAGCGCACCAGGATGGCCGCGAGCGCGTCGGCGCGCTGGTCCCTCACGCCGCGGCTCCCTCGACCTGGCGCGCGGCGACCCGCTCGAGCAGCCAGCCGTGCAGGCGGCCGTCCCCGGTCAGCTCCGGGTGGAACGCCACGGCGAGCACGTCGCCCTGCCGGACCGCGACCGGGTGCCCGTCCACCGCGGCCAGGACCTCCACCTCCGGGCCGTGGTCGTCCACCCACGGCGCGCGGATGAACACCGCCCGCAGCGGTCCGCCGGGGAGCCCGTCCAGCTCGACGTCGGCCTCGAAGCTCCGCACCTGGCGCCCGAACGCGTTGCGGCGGACGCTCAGGTCGAGCACGCCGAGGTGGTCGCGGTCGAGCACGATCAGCCCGGCGCACGTGGCGAGCGTCGGGACGCCCGCGGCCACGAGGTCGCGCAGCGGCTCGACCAGCCCCTCGCGTTCCATGCCCAGCGTCATCGTGGTGGACTCGCCGCCGGGCAGGATCAGCGCGTCCAGCCCGTCCAGGTCGCGCGGGGCGCGCACCTCGCGCGCGTCGGCGCCGAGCCCGGCGAGCACGCCCGCGTGAGCCTCGAAGTCGCCCTGGAGGGCGAGGACGCCGACCGTGAGCCTCGGCACCGGGCTACCAGCCGCGAGTCTGGATCAAACCGTCCTCGCCGAGCGCGGAGATCTCGAGCCCCGCCATCGCCGCGCCCAGGTCGCGCGACGCTCCCGCCAGGCGCTCGGGGTCGTCGAAGTGGGTGGTGGCCTCCACGATGGCCTTGGCTGTGCGCTCGGGGTCCTCGGACTTGAAGATGCCCGAGCCGACGAACACGCCCTCCGCGCCCAGCTGCATCATCAGCGCGGCGTCGGCCGGGGTGGCGATGCCGCCGGCCGAGAAGTTGACGACGGGCAGGCCGCACTTCTCCGCGACGAGGCGGACGAGGTCGAGCGGCGCGGCCAGCTCCTTGGCGGCGCCGGGCAGCTCGGACGCGTCCATCGAGCTGAGGCGCCTGATCTCGCCCTGGATGGTGCGCATGTGGCGCACCGCCTCCACCACGTTGCCGGTCCCGGCCTCGCCCTTGGTGCGGATCATGGCCGCGCCCTCGGCGATGCGCCGCAGCGCCTCGCCCAGGTTGGTGGCCCCGCACACGAACGGGACCTTGAAGCGCCACTTGTCGATGTGGTTGGACTCGTCGGCCGGGGTGAGCACCTCGGACTCGTCCACGTAGTCCACCTCGAGCGCCTCCAGGACCTGGGCCTCGGCGAAGTGCCCGATACGGGCCTTGGCCATGACCGGGATGGTGACAGCGCCCTGGATCTCCTCGATCTTGGTGGGGTCGGCCATCCGGGCCACGCCGCCCGCCGCGCGGATGTCGGCGGGCACGCGCTCGAGCGCCATCACCGCCACCGCTCCGGACGACTCCGCCACGCGCGCCTGGTCGGCGGTGACGACGTCCATGATCACGCCGCCCTTGAGCATCTCGGCGAGCCCGGCCTTGACCCGGAAGGTGGCGGTGTCCTTCATCGCAGTGATACTACCCACGCCCGCGGGGGACGGACAAGCAGTCTTGAGTCCGGGCGGCGAGCCGAGCTACTTGAGCCTGAACGCCTTGATGCGGTCGGCATAGGCCGACTCGTCGAGCGCGTAGACGCCGTACGCCAGCGCCTGGATCAGCGACAACAGCGCCGCGTGCGAGCGTACGAAGGCGGGGCTGTTGGACGAGTAGTACAGGCGCTGGTCGGAGAGCTTGGCCACCTCGGAGAGGGTCGCGTCCGCGATCGCGATGGTCGAGGCGCGCCGGTGGCGGGCCAGCTTCATGGCGCGCACCACCAGCGGGTGCGGTCGCCCGGCCGAGAAGCCGATCACCAGCGTGTGCTCGTCGATCCGGCCCAGGCGCGCGAGGCCCTCCTGGCTCGGACTGGCCACCACCTCGCAGCGCAGGTCGAGCAGCATCAGCAGGTGGCGCAGGTAGCTGGCGAAGAAGGCCATCTGGTCGGTGCCACACAGGAGCGTGTGCTCGGAGCGCGAGATCGCCTCCACGGCCGCGGCCACCTCGTCGCGGTCGAGCTTGCTCGCGGTCTCGGCCACGTTCACGTGGTCGGCCGCCAGCGCGGCCTCGAACTCGGTCTGGTCGATCGGGAAGAGCGGCGGGGTCTCGAGGGCCTCGGCCTCGCCGCCCTCGCTCGACCCGCGCGCCCGCCTGTACTCGTCGCGGGCGGCGGACTGGAGCTCGGGGAAGCCCTCGAACCCAAGCGCCTGCGCGAAGCGCACGACTGTCGAGCTGGAGGTGTTTGCCCGGCGGGCCAGCTCCTCGGCCGTGTGGAATGCGGCCTCGTCGAGGTGGTCGACGATGTACTGGCCCACGTCCTTCTGCGAGCGCGAGAACTCGTCGAACCGCTGGCGGATCTCGGCGGACAGGGTCAGCGCGCTTATGCCCGAGCGGGTCACGCCCGTTGATTCGCTCGCCGTCCGGCAGTTCCTTCCACCGCGGGTGGCGGGCCGCGGCGGCGCGATTCAGAGGGACGCGCTCAGGTGAAGCCCGGATACTGCGTCATGCCGCCGTCCACGAAGACGGTCGTGCCGGTCACGTACTCGGCCTCGGGCCCGGCCAGCCACGCCACGGCGGCCGCGACCTCCTCGGGCTTGCCCAGCCGGCCCCACGGGATCTCGGACTCGACCTCCCGGCGCTTGTCCGGATCCTCCATCAGCTCCTGGTTGATCGGGGTGAGGATGGCCCCCGGCGCGACGTTGACCACGCGGATCCGGTGCGGCGCCAGCTCCTTGGCGATCGAGCCCGCCCACAGCTTCATCCCGCCCTTGCTGGCGCAGTAGTGGCCGAACTTCTCCCACGGGATCACCTCGTGGACGCTCGACATGTTCACGATCGCCCCGGGCACCCGGTCGTCGATCATCCCGCGGGCGGCCGCGCGCGCACACAGGAACGCGCCGGTCAGGTTCACGCCCAGCACCCGGTTCCACTCCTCCAGCGGCATCTCCACGAGCGGGTACGGCGCCTCCACGCCGGCGTTGTTCACGAGCAGGTCCACCGCGCCGCCCAGCTCGTCCCGCGCGCGCTCGAACATCGCCAGCACCTGGGCCTCGTCGGACACGTCGGCCTCGATCGCCACCGCGCGGCCGCCCGCCGCGCCGATCTCGTGCTCGAGCGCCGCCGCCTCGTCCGCGTCCGTGTCGCCCACGTGGTTGACGACCACGTGGGCGCCCTCGGCGGCCAGG
>DASVQK010000213.1:0-11354 GCA_036389105.1 Thermoleophilaceae bacterium | reverse complement strand
CGACCTCTACCGCCGCGTGATCAACCGCAACAACCGGCTCAAGCGGCTGCTCGACCTCGGCGCGCCCGAGATCATCGTCAACAACGAGAAGCGCATGCTCCAGGAGGCCGTCGACGCGCTGTTCGACAACGGCCGCCGCGGACGCCCGGTCACGGGCCCCGGCAACCGCGCGCTCAAGTCGCTGTCCGACATGCTCAAGGGCAAGCAGGGCCGCTTCCGCCAGAACCTGCTCGGCAAGCGCGTCGACTACTCGGGCCGCTCGGTCATCGTGGCCGGCCCGTCGCTGCGCATCCACCAGTGCGGTCTGCCCAAGCTGATGGCCCTCGAGCTGTTCAAGCCGTTCATCATGGCCCGGCTGGTCGAGCGCAAGTCCGTCCAGAACATCAAGGCGGCCAAGAAGATGGTCGACTCGCTGATCCCGGAGGTCTGGGACGTGCTCGAGGAGGTCATCCAGGAGCACCCGGTGCTGCTCAACCGCGCGCCCACGCTCCACCGCCTGGGGCTCCAGGCGTTCGAGCCGGTGCTCGTGGAGGGCAAGGCCATCCAGGTGCACCCGCTGGTCTGCCACGCGTTCAACGCGGACTTCGACGGCGACCAGATGGCGGTCCACCTGCCGCTGTCGGCCGAGGCCCAGGCCGAGGCGAGGCTGCTGATGCTGTCCGCCAACAACATCCTCTCGCCGGCCCACGGCTCGCCGCTGGCCACGCCCACCCAGGACATGGTCCTGGGCGCGTACTACCTGACCTACGGGCCCGGGCCGGAGGAGCTGGACAAGCTCCAGCAGGCCGTCTCGGCGGGCAAGTGGAACGAGAAGAAGGACGGCAAGCGCCCGCACGTGTTCCGCTCCGCGCAGGAGGCCGAGCTCTCGTACGAGCACGGCATGGTCAACCTGCACGACCTGGCGGAGTACCGCCGCCGCGGCGACCAGGGCCACCTCCTGACCACGGTCGGGCGGATCATCTTCAACGAGCGCGTCGAGCGCGCGCTCGAGGAGGTGCTGGAGGACGGCTACCGGCCGGACACGTACGCGTTCGTCAACCAGCCGCTCAAGAAGCGCGACATGGCGCAGGTCATCGAGTCGCTCGTGGACCTGCACGGGCCGCACGCCGTGGCCCTGGTGCTGGACGCCTTCAAGGACGTGGGCTTCCACTTCGCCACCCAGGCGGGCATCACGATCTCGAAGAACGACGTCGTCATCCCGCCGGAGAAGGAGGAGATCCTCAACCGGTTCGAGGGCGAGGTCGGCGAGATCCAGGACCAGTACGACACCGGGCTCATCTCCCAGGAGGAGCGCCACGAGCGCGTCGTCGAGAAGTGGACGGCGGCCACCGACGAGGTCGGGATCGCGATGGAGAAGAACCTCCCCGCGCTCAACTCGATCTTCATGATGGCCAACTCCGGCGCCCGCGGGTCGTTCAAGCAGATCCGCCAGCTGGCGGGCATGCGCGGCCTGATGGCCAATCCGAAGGGCGAGATCATCGAGCGTCCGATCAAGGCCAACTTCATGGAGGGCCTGTCGGTGCTCGAGTACTTCATCTCGACCCACGGCGCCCGCAAGGGCCTGGCCGACACCGCGCTGCGAACCGCCGACTCGGGCTACCTCACGAGGCGCCTGGTCGACGTCTCGCAGGACGTGATCGTCCGGCTCGAGGACTGCGGCACCAAGGAGCACATCGACGCCGCCATGACCCGCGAAGCGGGCGGCTTCAACTCGAGCCTGGCCGGCAGGTTCGCGGCCAAGGCGCTCAAGACCAAGCGCGGCCGGGCGCTGCTCGACAAGGGCGAGCTGATCACGCCGGCAAAGGTCGAGGAGCTCCGCGAGGCCCTGGGCGACGACGAAGCCACGATTCCCGTGCGGTCGGTGCTCAAGTGCGAGGCCGACGCCGGCATCTGCCAGCAGTGCTACGGCGTCGCGCCGGCCACCGGCAAGGTGGTCGCGATCGGCGACGCGGTGGGCATCATCGCCGCCCAGTCGATCGGCGAGCCGGGCACGCAGCTCACGCTGCGTACCTTCCACACCGGCGGCGTCGCCGGCGCGGACATCACGCACGGCCTGCCGCGCGTCGTGGAGCTGTTCGAGGCCCGCAAGCCGAAGGGCCTGGCCAAGCTGGCCGAGGTGGACGGCACCGCGTCAGTAGAGGACACCGACAAGGCGCGCAAGGTCACGATCACGGACGCCGCGGGCGAGGAGCACGCCTATTCGTTCCCGGTTCGCACCCGCCTGTTCGTGGAGCCGGGCGACAAGGTCCCGGCCGGCGCGCAGCTCAACGAGGGGTCGATCTACCCGCACGAGCTGCTCGACATCCGCGGCCGCACCGACACCGAGCTGTACCTCGTCCAGGAGGTCCAGAAGGTCTACAAGTCGCAGGGCGTGGACATCAACGACAAGCACATCGAGATCATCGTCCGCCAGATGATGAAGAAGGTCCGCATCGAGCAGCGCGGCGACTCGGGCTACCTGCCGGGGCAGCTGGTGGACCGCCACGAGCTGGCGCGCCAGTGCGCGCAGCTCAAGAAGGACAAGGGCGAGCAGCCGGACACCACCGAGGTCATCCTCGGGATCACGAAGGCGTCGCTGGCCACCGACTCGTTCCTGTCGGCGGCGTCGTTCCAGGAGACCACCAAGGTGCTCACGGACGCGGCGCTCGAGGGCAAGACGGACCGCCTGCTGGGCCTGAAGGAGAACGTGATCATCGGCAAGCTGATCCCGGCCGCCACCGGCCTGCGCCGCTACCGGCGGCTGGAGATCGAGCCCACCGAGCCGATCCCGCGCCCCTCGCCCGAGGAGATCGGCCTGCTCGACGACACCGAGCTGGCGGCCGAGCACGGCCTGACCGGCAACGGCGACCTCGAGGGCTTCGGCTTCGCGGGCGAGGGCGACGATGGCGCGGCGTTCGCGGACGAGCTGGCCGACCTGGCCACGCCGCCCGAGGACGCCGGCGGCTCCGAGAAGTCCTAGGGCGGCGGCGCCGCTCAGCTCGCCTGGGCGGTCACGTCGGCCGCCCAGGCCAGCAGCTCGTCCACGTGCCGGTCGGTCAGGCCGGTGGCGGACTCCGTCTCAACCAGCAGCGTGGGCGCGTCGCGGTTGGCGGCCCAGAGGCGGCAGGCGTCGTCCAGGAAGTCGTCGATCCATGCGACCGGGCGGTCGCCGGCGTACTCGTCGATCGCGCCCAGCTTCCAGTGCGCCGACCCGAACACGGCGCGGCCGTCGAAGGTCAGGACCGGCAGCTCGCCGGCCAGGCCCAGCAGGTGCGGCAGGTACTCGTTGGCCTTCTCCTCCCAGCCCGTGGCCCAGACCAGCTCGAAGCTCTCGGCCAGCCTCTGGAGCCGCTCGCCGGCGCCGTGTCCGAGACAGTGGACGATCCCGTCGATACTGTGGAACGCGCCAGGTGGTTCCCCGTGCGACGGGAAGCCGAACAGGCTGATCACCCCGTCCACGTCCACGAAGAGGGCCGGCGCCTGGCGCTGCGGCGGATCTTCATGGGTTGTTTGCACGTGGGTTAAGACCCCCGGGGGCGAGGTTTCGGGGACCGCAACCTTAGGTAGACAGAGGTATCTGGCCTTCTGGCCGCCTCTCAAGCGGGCAGGCGCTCGCGCCGATAGCACGAACTAACGGCAGGGACAGCGGGCCGCCTCGCCCATCTGCAACGAATGACCGTCAACTTCGGCATAGCACTGGCGCTCCTCTGCGCCCTCACCACCAACCTGGGCTTCCTCTACAAGCACCGGGGGGCGAATCGCGCCGCGGACGTCGATTGGCGCCATCCGCTGGGCAGCGCCGCCGCGCTCTTCCGCTCCCGCTGGTTCGCCATCGGCATGGGCGTCGCCGTGGTGGCCTGGATCCTTCACGTGGCCGCGATGGCGCTGGCGCCGCTCTCGATCGTCCAGGCCGTGATCTCCGGCGGCCTCGTGCTGCTCACCGTCCTGGCCGAGCGCTTCTTCGGCTTCAACGTCGGCCGCCGGCAGTGGATGGGCGTCGGCTTCACGGCCCTCGGGCTCTCCACGCTGGCCGTCACGCTGCCGTCCGCGGGCGGGGCCCACTCCAACTACTCCACGCCGGGCATGATCGCCTTCGAGTCGGGCCTGCTGGTGGCGGGCACCGTGCTCGTCCTCTTTCCCAAGTTCGGCGCTCCCCGCGAGCACCACGGCGCCTTCCTCGGCGCCGCCTCGGGCATCCTGTTCGGCGTCTCCGACGTCGCCATCAAGGCGCTCACCGGCGGGGTCGGCCACGACGGCCTGCTCGTCGGCCTGCTCTCGCCGTGGCTCCTCACGGCCATCCTGGCCTCGGTCATCTCCTTCTTCGCCTCCGCCCGCGGCCTTCAGACCGGCGACGCCGTACCGGTGATCACGGTCACCAGCGCGGCCGCCACCATGACGGCCATCGCCGGCGGCATCGTCGTGTTCGGCGACCCGATGCCCGACAACCCGGTCGCGCTCATCGCCCAGTGCTTCGCGTTCCTGCTGGTGATCGCGGCCGCCGCGCTCACGCCGGCGCCGCTCCGCGCCGCGTCGCAGACGCCCTAGCGCGAGCCGTCGCTTCGCCGGTCGCGCGGGCCGTTCCGGGACGGCGCCCCTGCTAGCATCGCGCGCCGCATGCCGAGCACGAATCAGCTGGTCCGCAAGGGCCGCCGCAAGCCCAAGAAGAAGCTCGCCACGCCGGGGCTGAAGTCCGGTCAGGGGCGCAAGAAGCGGATCGCGGCGCCCCAGCGGCGCGGCGTGTGCACGCGCGTGTACACCACCACCCCCAAGAAGCCGAACTCCGCCCTGCGCAAGGTCGCGCGCGTGCGGCTCACCAACGGGATGGAGGTCACCACCTACATCCCCGGCGAGGGGCACAACCTCCAGGAGCACTCCGTCGTGCTGGTGCGCGGCGGCCGGGTGAAGGACCTCCCGGGCGTCCGCTACAAGGTCGTTCGCGGGACGCTCGACGCCGCCGGCGTGTCGGACCGCAAGAAGGCGCGGTCGCAGTACGGCGTGAAGGCGAAGTAGTGAGATGACCGATCCCGCGACCCCGCGCACGCGGATGACACGCGATATCTACGCCGGATCGGCGTCCTCGGGCTCGTCTCTGGCACCACCAAAGACTTCGCCCTGCGTCCTTGACCGGCTTGATCTCGCGCGTCCCCGCGCACACGCGGCCGCGGGATCGGTCATCTAGCAGATGCCCCGCCGCGCAGCCGCTGGAGTCCGCCCAATCGAAAACGACCCGGTCCACGGGTCGCGCCTGGTCCAGCAGATCATCAACAAGGTGATGGTGGACGGCAAGAAGTCGCGCGCGGAGCAGATCGTCTACGACGCGCTGGAGATGCTCTCGCGCCGCACCGGCCAGCCGCCGGTCGAGGCGCTCGAGACCTCGGTCAAGGCGCTCACGCCGGTGCTCGAGGTGCGCTCCCGCCGAGTCGGCGGCGCCACCTACCAGGTGCCCGTAGAGGTGCCCCAGCGCCGCGCCCGCACCCTCGCCGTCCGCTGGCTCATCCAGTTCTCGCGCGAGCGGCGCGAGAAGACGATGGCCGAGCGGCTGGCCGGCGAGCTCTCCGACGCCCAGTCCGACCAGGGCGGCGCCTTCAAGCGCAAGGAGGACATCTACCGGATGGCCCAGGCGAACAAGGCCTTCGCGCACTACCGCTGGTAGATCCTCCGCCGCCCCCTCGGCGCCCCGGTCCTCCGGAAAAGCAGCGATAAAGGAATGGGTCCGACCTGCCCGGCGGCCACCGTCCTGACTTAAGGTCGCTATGCGACTCCAGGGCAGGAAGGTGCACCGACCAAGCCGATCCTGCCCCCTTATCGCCGCTGTTCGTCTGAGTCGTAGCCGGCGTCCACGGACGGCCGGCGCCGCTCGCGCTCCAGCGTGAGCAGCGCCACGCCGCCGGTGACCAGCACCAGCCCGCCGCCCACCAGCTCGAGCCAGAACCCCGTCCCCTTGTGCGCCTTGCCCTCGGCGAACGCCACGCCCACCGCACCCTCCTTGCCCGTCTGCGGCAGGTCGTGCAGCAGCGCTATGCCGAGCACCAGCGCGCCCGACACCACCAGCGCGGCCGCCGCCGGGCGGCTGCGGCCGATCGCCGCGCCGAAGGCCATCAGGATCACGAACAGGCCCAGCAGGCCGAGGCTCCAGCTGTGGCTCTCGTGACCCGTCGTGAGGCAGGTGTCGCGCAGGTGCGGGTCGGCGAAGTCGCTGCAACTGGCCGTGATCGTGGTGACGTAGGCGATCCGCGAGAACTCGGTGACGATCAGCAGGACGCCGGCCCCGAATCCGGCGGCCAGGAGGACGGCCGGGACGAGCCCCGCGCGCAGCACGCGAGCCGCGTCGCCACGCAGGAAATCCCGTGGGCGACGCCGAATCCCGGTGCTAGCATTGCCAGCCGGTTCACGGGCCTCGCGACGGCCCGTGCGCCGCTCAGCCAACGGCGTCCGCGGGGGCGAGCCGCAGGTACACGATCGATGGATAGCGACACCGCATAACACGACCTTTCGCTCGGGCGAAGAAGTGACGTGAGGGGGCCCGAGGAGGCCCTTTTTTCTGCCCGAAATCAGCCACAGGAAGACACGACATGCCCAGATCAGTTCCCCTCGAGAAGACGCGCAACATCGGGATCATGGCGCACATCGACGCCGGCAAGACGACCACGACCGAGCGCATCCTCTACTACACCGGTCGCACGCACAAGATGGGCGAGGTCCACGAGGGCGCTGCCGTCATGGACTGGATGGAGCAGGAGCAGGAGCGCGGCATCACGATCACGTCCGCCGCCACCACCGCCTCCTGGAACGACTTCCGCATCAACATCATCGACACGCCGGGCCACGTCGACTTCACGGTCGAGGTCGAGCGCTCGCTGCGCGTGCTCGACGGCGCCATCGCGCTGTTCGACTCGGTGGCCGGGGTCGAGCCCCAGTCCGAGACCGTCTGGCGCCAGGCCGACAAGTACCGCGTCCCGCGCATCGCCTACATCAACAAGATGGACAGGGTCGGCGCCGACTTCGACCGCGGCATCGCTACGATGATCGACCGCCTGGGCGCGCACCCCGTGCCCATCCAGCTGCCGATCGGCGCCGAGGGCGCCTTCAAGGGCGTCATCGACCTGGTTGCCGAGAAGGCGATCCTCTACAAGGACGACCTGGGCAAGGAGGTCGAGGAGGCCGAGATACCGGCCGAGCTGGCGGACGCCGCCCACGAGGCGCGCACGCACCTGATCGAGGCGGTCGCGGAGTACGACGACGACCTCATGGAGACCTACCTGGCGGAGGAGGCGATCGAGGTCGAGCGCCTCAAGGCCGACATCCGCAAGGCCACGCTCGACATCTCGATGACGCCCGTCCTCTGCGGCTCGTCGTTCAAGAACAAGGGCGTGCAGCCGCTGCTCGACGCGGTGATCGACTACCTGCCCAGCCCGCTCGACGTCCCGCCGGTCATGGGCATCGAGCCCACCAAGGGCGAGGAGGAGGGCGCGCCCGCCGAGCGGCCCCCGTCGGACGAGGCGCCGTTCTCGGCGCTGGCCTTCAAGGTCATGTCGGACCCCTTCGTCGGCAAGCTCACCTACTTCCGCGTCTACTCGGGCAAGCTCGAGGCCGGCGGCCGCGTGCTGAACAGCACCACCGGCCGCACCGAGCGCGCCGGCCGCATCCTGATGATGCACGCCAACGACCGCGAGGAGCAGCAGGAGATCTACTCGGGCGACATCGCCGCGGCGGTGGGCCTCAAGCAGACCTCCACCGGCGACACCCTCTGCGCGCCGGACGCGCCGATCATCCTCGAGACGATCCAGTTCCCGGACCCGGTCGTGCACGTCTCGATCGAGCCCAAGACCAAGGTGGACCAGGAGAAGATGGGCGTCGCGCTGGCGCGGCTGGCCGAGGAGGACCCCACCTTCCAGATCCGCACCGACGAGGAGACCGGCCAGACCGTGATCTCCGGCATGGGCGAGCTGCACCTGGAGGTCATCGTCGACCGCATGCGGCGCGAGTTCAACGTCGAGGCCGCCGTGGGGCGCCCGCAGGTGGCCTACCGCGAGACCGTGCGCGACCAGGCCAAGAAGATCGAGGGCAAGTTCGTCCGCCAGACGGGCGGCTCGGGCCAGTTCGGCATCGTCTACATCGTCCTCGAGCCCGCGCCGGGCGAGGGCTTCGACTTCGTCAACAAGATCAAGGGCGGCTCGGTGCCGACGGAGTTCATCCCGGCCGTGGAGAAGGGAATCGAGGAGGCGCTCGAGACGGGCGTCAAGGCCGGCTACCCGATGGTGGACGTCCGCGCCACGCTGGTGGACGGCAAGTACCACGACACCGACTCGTCGGAGATCGCCTTCAAGATCGCCGGCTCGCTGGCCCTCAAGGAGGCCGCCAAGCGCGCGAAGCCGGTGCTGCTGGAGCCGATCATGGCCGTGGAGGTGGTCACGCCGCAGGACTTCCTGGGCGACGTGATCGGCGACCTGTCGCGCCGCCGCGGCCGCGTGGAGGGCCAGGAGCCCCAGGGCAACGCCCTGGCGGTCAAGGCCAGCGTGCCGCTCGCGGAGATGTTCGGATACGCCACGGACCTGCGCTCCAACACGCAGGGAAGGGCCAACTACACCATGCAGTTCGACCGCTATGACGAGGTCCCGGCCAACCTGGCGGAGACGATCGTCGGCGAGCGCAGCGGCGAACCGGTCGCAGCGGGCGCGTAGCGGCTACATTTCACCGGTTCGCCGCGAGGCGGACAGGCCTGGACAGGCTTTCGAGACAAGGAGACACCACCAGTGGCGAAGGAGAAGTTCGAGCGCGACAAGCCGCACGTGAACGTCGGCACCATCGGGCACATCGACCACGGCAAGACGACGCTCACGGCCGCCATCACCAAGATCCTCTCGGAGGAGTACGGCGGCCAGGCCAGGAGCTTCGAGGAGATCGACAACGCGCCCGAGGAGAAGGAGCGCGGGATCACCATCGCCACCTCGCACGTCGAGTACGAGACGGCGAACCGCCACTACGCCCACGTCGACTGCCCGGGCCACGCGGACTACATCAAGAACATGATCACCGGCGCCGCTCAGATGGACGGCGCGATCCTCGTGGTCTCCGCGGCCGACGGCCCCATGCCGCAGACCCGCGAGCACATCCTGCTCGCCCGCCAGGTCGGCGTGCCCTACATCGTCGTCTTCCTCAACAAGGTGGACATGGTCGACGACGAGGAGCTGCTCGAGCTGGTCGAGGTCGAGGTCCGCGACCTGCTGAACGAGTACGAGTTCCCGGGCGACGACATCCCGTTCGTCCAGGGCTCGGCGCTCAAGGCGCTGGAGGGCGACGACGCCCACAAGCAGAAGATCCTCGAGCTCGCGGAGCAGCTCGACAGCTACATCCCGGAGCCCGAGCGCCCGCTCGACCGCCCTTTCCTGATGCCGGTCGAGGACGTCTTCTCGATCACGGGCCGCGGCACGGTCGCCACCGGCCGCATCGAGCAGGGCATCGTCAAGACCGGCGAGGAGGTCGAGATCGTCGGCATCAAGGAGCAGACCGACAAGACCGTCGTTACGGGCGTCGAGATGTTCCGCAAGATCCTCGACGAGGGCCAGGCGGGCGACAACGTCGGCTGCCTGTTGCGCGGCACCAAGCGCGAGGACATCGAGCGCGGCCAGGTGCTCTGCAAGCCCGGCTCGATCACGCCGCACACCAAGTTCAAGGCCGAGGTGTACTGCCTGAAGAAGGAGGAGGGCGGGCGCCACACGCCGTTCTTCAACGGCTACCGGCCGCAGTTCTACTTCCGCACCACCGACGTAACCGGCGTCGCCAACCTGCCCGAGGGCACGGAGATGGTCATGCCCGGCGACAACGTCCAGATGTCGATCGAGCTGATCCAGCCGATCGCCATGGACCAGGGGCTGCGCTTCGCCATCCGCGAGGGCGGGCGCACGGTCGGCTCGGGGGTGGTCACCGAGATCGAGGAGTAGGCCGCTTTTGGACTTACCGAAGCTGAGCAGGGCTCCGGGGGGCGGGCTGAAGGAAGCCCGCCCTCGGCACGTCCTGAGGGACCGGGTCCAGCGGCCGGACGATCGCCACACGCCATGGCAGCACTGACCCAGAACAAGATCCGGATCCGGCTCAAGGCCTACGACCACTCGGCGATCGAGCAGGCGGCCCGCGAGATCGTGGAGACCGCAACCCGCACGGGTGCGACGGTGTCCGGCCCCGTGCCGCTGCCCACCGAGAAGAACGTCTACTGCGTGATCCGCAGCCCGTTCAAGGACAAGGACTCGCGCGAGCACTTCGAGATCCGCACGCACAAGCGGTTGATCGACATCCTTCAGCCCACGCCCAAGACGGTCGACTCGCTCCAGCGGCTCGACCACCTGCCGTCCGGCGTGGACATCCAGATCCAGCTCATCTAGCGCGGCATGGCGGCTCTACTGGGACGGAAGCTGGGCATGACGCAGGTCTTCACCGAGGAGGGCCGGGTGGAGCGCGTGACCGTGGTGGAGGCCGGCCCCTGCCACGTGACCGGCATCCGCACCCAGGAGCGCGACGGCTACGAGGCCGTGCAGCTGGGCTTCGGCGCGGCCAGCGAGAAGAGCCTGACCAGGGCGCGCCTGGGCCACCTCAAGAAGGCGGACGCCCCGCCGCTGCGCCGCCTGGCCGAGTTTCGCGACGAGGCCGGCGAGCTCCAGGTCGGCGAGACGGTGACCGTGGACGCGTTCGAGAAGGGCCAGACCGTCAAGGTGTCCGGCGTCTCGAAGGGCAAGGGCTTCCAGGGCACGATCAAGCGGCACAACTTCTCCCGCGGCCCGGCGTCGCACGGCTCCCACAACGTGCGCGCCCCCGGCTCCATCGGAGCCTCGGCCACGCCGTCGCGCGTGTTCAAGGGCATCCGCGGCCCGGGTCAGATGGGCAACAAGCGCGTGACCCAGAAGGGGCTGGAGGTCGTGGACGTGAGGCCGGACGACAACGTGCTGCTCCTGCGCGGCTCGGTGCCCGGCCCGCGCGGCTCGATCGTCGAGATCAGGACCGATTCGTGATGGCCGCCGCCAAGCTCACCGCCCCCTACGTCGGCAAGTCCGGCAAGGTCGATCTGGACGCCGAGGTGTTCGGCGAGGACTTCCACATGGCGCTGGTGCACGAGACGGTGCGCGCGGAGCTCAACGCGCGCCGGCGCGGAACGGCGTCCACCCGCACCCGCGGCGAGGTGGCCATGACCGGCGCCAAGGCCTTCCGCCAGAAGGGCACCGGCCGCGCTCGCGCCGGCGCGCTCTCCTCGCCCCAGCGCGTGGGCGGCGGCGTGGCGTTCGGGCCGAAGCCGCGCCACTACATCGTCAAGGTCAACCGCAAGGCCCGCCGCCGGGCGCTGCGCGCCGTGCTGTCAGAGCACCTGCGCCGCGGCTCGCTAGCGG
>DASVQK010000212.1:0-21881 GCA_036389105.1 Thermoleophilaceae bacterium | reverse complement strand
CGTCGGCTAGCCGACCGCGAACCGCGATGAGCGCGACCGCCGCTCCGTCCGCTGCCGCGTCCCGACTCACCCCATCGCCCGTCGCGCAGGTCGGCGAGCTGGCCCGCAGGTCGCTCGTCCGCGTCGTGCGCCAGCCGGCTCTGATCGCGCCCGGGCTGATCCTGCCGCTGTTCATGCTCGCGGTGAACTCGAACGGGCTCAGCGCCGCCACCAGGATCCGCGACTTCCCCACCGACGACTACTTCACGTTCGCGCTGGCGATCGCGTTCATGCAGGCGGCGGTGTTCGCCGCCACCATCGGCGGCACCGACCTGGCGGAGGACATCCGAACGGGCTTCATGAACCGGCTGTCGCTCACGCCGGTGCCGGAGACCGCGCTGCTGATCGGTCAGCTCGGGGGCGTCGTGGCGATCACGCTGCTCCAGTCGGTGGTGTTCGTCCTGGTCGGGGTGGTG
Source organism: Thermoleophilaceae bacterium (assembly GCA_036389105.1). Taxonomy (GTDB): domain Bacteria; phylum Actinomycetota; class Thermoleophilia; order Solirubrobacterales; family Thermoleophilaceae; genus AC-37. The sequence goes on along the minus strand of DASVQK010000212.1, from coordinate 21,426 downwards.
GGCGGCGCCGACCTGAAGGCCGGGGCGGCCGGGGCGGTGGTGCTCGTGCTGCTGTCGGTTCTGACCGCGGCCGGCTTCGGCGCGATCGGCCTGGTGGCCGCGCTTCGGACGGGGTCGGGGGAGGCGGTGCAGGGGCAGGGCCTGCTCCTGTTCATCCTCCTGTTCTTCTCCTCCATGAGCCTCCCGCGGGACCTGATCGAGGCCGACTGGTTCCGGACGCTGGCCACCTGGAACCCGATCTCGTACCTGATCGAGGGCATGCGCAGCCTGATCGTGACGGGCTGGGACGCGCGGGCGCTGGCGCTCGGGTTCGCGTTCGCGGTGCTGATCCTGGCGGGCGCCCTGGCGTATGCGGCCTTCCTGATGGCGGGAAGGATCCAGCGCACGTGAACGCCCGCTTCGCAAGCGTCGCCGGCGCCGTGGCATGGCGCCACCTGCACAACTTCCTGACCAACCCGTCGCTGCTCCTCCCGCCGCTGCTCCTCCCGATATTCCTGTTCGCCGCCTTCGCGGGGTCGCTGTCGGCGCTGTCGCACACCCCAGGCTTCGACTACCCGGACTACGGCGGGTTCCAGTTCGTGTTCGTGCTGATCCAGTCGGCCGCCTTCGGCGGGGTGTTCACCGGCTACTCGATGGCCGAGGACTTCGAGTCCGGGTTCGGGCGGCGGCTGATGCTGGCCGCGCCGAACCGCATGGCGATAGTCGCGGGCTACGGAGTGGCGGCGCTGGCGCGGACGGCCTTCACCTCGGCGCTGGTGCTCGCGATCGCGGTGGCCACCGGGACGGAGGTGCGCGGCAGCGTCGCCCAGGTGGCCGCGCTGTTCGGGCTCGCGGTGCTGGCCAACATCGCCGCGACGCTCTTCACCGCGGGGATCGCCCTCCGCTACCGCACGGTTCAGGCCTCGCCGCTGATGCAGGTGCCGATGTTCGTCGTGCTGTTCCTGGCGCCCGCCTTCGTGCCGCGCGAGCTGCTGACCGGATGGCTGCACGACGTGGCCGGCGTCAACCCGATCACGGTGGTGCTGGAGGCCGGGCGCGGGCTCTTCATCGGGCACCCGGTGCGCGTGCCACTGGCCTTCGGGCTGACCTCGGCCATCGCCCTCCTCCTGGCCGTGTGGGCGGTTCGCGGGCTGCGGCGGGCGGAGACGGCGGTGGACGCGCCGGGATAGGTCTAGCCGCGCTCGCCCGCCGCGACCGGCCGCTTCGCCCCGGTCCGGGCGAGGACCCACGAGCTCAACCGCGGCATGAAGCGCGACTGGAGGACGTTCATGCGCAGCATCAGGGGGACGTAGACGTCACGCTTGTCGCGCTCGAGCGCGTCCACCACGGCGTGGGCGACCTCCTCCGGGGTGAGCGTGCGAATGATCCTGGTGATCGTGGGGATGCGCTCCTCGGACCCGGGGTTGTTGTCGAAGTAGGGGCTCCTGACCTTGCCCGCGGTGACCGAGGACACCCCGACGCCGGTGCCGTGGAGGTCGGCCCGCAGCCCCTCGGTGAACCCGCGCATGGCGAAGCGCGCCGCCGTGTAGCCGCAGGCCCCGGGCCAGGCGACGTAGGACGCCGGGGAGTTGACGATCAGGACCCGGCCGCTGTCGCGTGCGAGCATGTCCGGCAGGACGGCGCGCGTCATGTTGAACGCGGCGAAGTACGGGACGGCCATCATCGACTCCGCCTCGTCCGGCGCCGTCTCGTCGATGAACAGGAAGCGCCCGGCTCCGGCGTTGTTCACCAGCACGTCGGGCACGCCCAGGTCCCCGCGGATCGCCTCGGCGGCGCTCGCCGCGGCCCGGGCGTCGGTCAGGTCAGCAGCGTGGACGGCGGCGGTGGCACCCGACCGGCCGATGTCGGCGGCCACCTCTTCGAGCGCGTCGCGGGTGCGGGCGACCAGCGCGACCCGGGCGCCACGATCCGCGAGCGCCCTCGCCGTCGCGGCGCCGATGCCGCTCGACGCGCCCGTTACGACGGCGCAGCAGCCTCGAAGCTCCACCGGTACCTCCCCCCTGGCCGCGGACGGCGGCGAGCATACATCAGATCTCCTGCCTGCCCGGGACGGGAGCGCGTGGAGGGGGCGCGAGCCAGGCCAGCCCGGCCGGCAGGCGCCACGCGCGCGGCCCCGCCAGCCTGAGCGCGGCCGGAAGCAGGACGAGCCGCACCAGCGTGGCGTCGAGCGCCACGGCGACGGTCAGCCCCACGCCGAGCTCCCTGATCGTCACGAGCGGGCTGATCGCGAACGCCACGAACACCCCGATCATGATCGCCGCGGCGCCGGTGATCACGCCGGCGGTGTGCGCAAGGCCGTACTCGATGGCGCCGTCGACCGTGCCGGTCCGGTCCCAACCCTCGCGCATGCGGTCCAGGAGGAAGATCTCGTAGTCGATCGAGAGCGCGAGCACCACGCTGAAGACCACGTCGACCATGATGTCGTCCACGAAGCCCGGCCCGCCGAGCGGATGGTCGGGACCGAACGCGAACGCCAGCACGCCGAATGCCGCGAGCACGGTCAGCACGTTGAGCACGACCGCGATCGCCGGCAGGATGAGGCTGCGCAGGATGGGTATCAGCGCGACGTAGGTGATGGCCACGAGCACGCCGATGAGCAGCGGCAGGTTGCCCTTCGCCGCGTCGTCGAAGTCCTCGAGCGACGCGGCGGGGCCGCCCACCACGGCCTGACTGTCGGTCCGCCTGCCGAGCCCCGTCGTCAGCCGCTCGAGGTGCTTCCTGTAGCCCGTGTCGGTGCGCGTCAGGTTGGGGTGGTCGTTGACCACTATGAACTGCGCGGCGTCGCGATCGGCGTTCGCCGTGGGCCCCAGGGCCGCGAGCGTGTGCGGGTCGCGCTCCAGGACCTGCCGGAAACGCGCGATGTTGGCCAGCCGCAGGTCGGTGAGCGGGCCGCTGCGGGTGACCAGGGTGATCGTGAACGGGGCCGTGCGAGCCCCGGCGTTGCCGATCTCGCGGTCGATGGCGTCGTAGTCCTGGCGCGCCTCGGAGTCCTTTGGCAGCGAGAGTGGATTGGGCGGGCCGGTCTCGAGCGCGAGCACGGGCGCGGAGACGGCCACGAGCAGCGCCAGCACCACGCCGCCGGCCACCACCGGGCGCCGCAGCGCGCGCAGGGCAAGCCCGCTCCAGCGCTTGCTCTGGGCGCCGGGGGACACGATCTGCGCGCGGTTCACGTCGCGCCCCGCGAGCCGCAGCAGCGGCGGCAGGGCCAGCTTCGCCCCGGTCGCGCTGAGCGTTACCGCCACGAGCGCGCCGACGGCCGCCGAGCGCAGGATGTGGCCCGGGAACACCAGCAGCGCGCCGACCATCGCAAGCGCCAGGACCACCGCCGCGAAGGTCACCGTCCTGCCGGCGCGGGCGGCGGCGCGCTGCGAGGCCTCGGTCACGTCCAGCCCGTCGGCCAGCTCGTCCCGGAACCTGCTCACCAAGAGCAGCGAGTAGTCCACCCCCAGCGCCAGGCCCAGCATCGTGGCCAGGTTGAGCGCGCCCGCGTCGAGCTCGGTCATCCGGTTGACCAGGTCGAGCGCGCCATAGCCGGCGGCGACCACGCAGCCGCCCAAAAACAGCGGCATCGACGCCGCGATCGGGCTGCCGAGCACGAGGATCACGACGATCAGGAGGATCGGCGCGGCGATGATCTCGGAGCGCGTGATGGCGTGCACCGTCGTCTTGTGGATCGCGTTCGCGATGTCCGGGTAGCCGCTCAGGTGGCTCGTGAGCGGCGGCTTGACGGTGTCGTCCAGCAGCTCCCGCAAGTGCGGCGTGGTGCGGTTGCTGGCGGCCTCGAACGGCTGGTGCACGGTCAGGATCAGCTCCGCCTGCGTGGGCTTCGGCTGGAGCGACGGCATGCGGGATCGCCACGGGTCGAGCACCTGGACCTGGGGCACCGCATCCAGGCGCCGCGCGATCAGCGGACCCTCGGCCGTCAGCACGCTTGGCGGCCCCTCGAGCAGGATCACCACTCCCTGCGACGGCCCGAACGCCCGCTCGTTGATCGCGGCCGCCTTGGCCGCGGCCGTGCCCGAGACCACCGGCTCGGTGCGGTGCAGCCGGTCGCCCACTCCGAGACCGGCGATCGCCAGCGCGCCGACCAGCGTCAGCCACGCGTACAGCCGCAGGCGATCGCCGCGCTCCAGCGCTCGGAACCGCGCCCGCACGATGCCCGCTCCGTGGGCCATCCGTCCCGGGCTCATGAAGCCTGGAGCTCGAACTCCTCGGGCGCGGGCTCGCGCAGCATCTCGCGATGGCGCTCGACCCGCCAGGGCCACAGCTCCGGCACGCCGTCCTTGCCGATGTACCAGCTGTCGCACCCCGTGGTCCACACGGTGCCGGGCATCGCGTCCCGGATCTGCTCGTTGTAGCGGCGGGTGGCCTCCGCGGTGGGCGTGGCCGCTCGGAAGCGCCCGTCCGCGAACATCCTGATCCAGGAGACGATGTAGTCGGCCTGGTTCTCGGCGATCATGATCAGCGACTGGTTGCCGATCGGGCTGTGCGGCCCCATGAGCATGAAGAAGTTGGGAAATCCCGGCAGGGCCACCGTGCGGTAGGCCTTCACGCCCTCGCTCCACGCCTGCTCGAGGGTGGTCCCGTCGGGGCCGGTCAGCTCGATCGGCCGCAGGTACGCGTGGCTGTCGAAGCCGGTCGCCAGCACCAGGACGTCGAGCTCGTGCAGCACCCCGTCGCGGGTGAGCACGCCGCCGGGCTCGATCCGCTCGATGCCCTCCGTCACCACCTCCACGTTCGGCCGCTGCACCGCCTGGTAGAAGCGCGCGGAGTACACCAGCCGCTTGCACATCGGCGAGTAGCTCGGCGTGAGCTTGCGCCGGAGCTCCGGGTCGCGGACGGTCCTGAGGTGCAGCCGGCACGCGGTGGTCATGAACCAGCGCTGGAACCCGGGCTCCACCATCGCGCGCCCCCCGATCTCCACCCACCCCTGCGCGAGCCGGTAGAAGAGGCGGCTCAGCCCGGGGAAGCGGCGCATGATCGGTCGCGTGACTCCGCGCCGCCGGGGGTTTGGCATCGGGAACACCCACTGCGGGGTGCGCTGGAAGTGCGTCAGCCGGCCCACCACGTCCGGCAGGGCGGCGACCAGCTGCACGCCCGTCGAGCCGGTGCCGATCACGCCCACCCGGCGCCCGCCGAGCGCCACGTCGTGATCCCAGCGCGACGAGTGGAACGTCGCCCCCGCGAAGCTGCCGATGCCCGGGATGTCCGGGTAGCGGGGGTGGTGGAGGATGCCGCAGGCCGCGATCAGGAAGTCGGTCTCGGCGGTCTCCCCCCCGCTCGTCTCGACCCGCCAGCGGCCGTCATGGAAGCCGGCGCGCTCGACCTCGGTGGAGAAGCGGATGTGCCTGAGCAGGCCGTAGCGCTCGGCCACACGCCGCAGGTAGTCCTGGATCTCGTGGCCCGGCGCGTAGAGGTGCGTCCAGTCGGGGTTCGGCTCGAACGAGTACGAGTAGTACGACGACGGGATGTCGCAGGAGAGGCCCGGGTAGGTGTTCTCCCGCCAGGTGCCGCCGACGTCCGCCGCCTTCTCGTAGATCGTGAGGTCCTCGACCCCGGCCTCCTTGAGCTTGATGGCCATGCAGAGGCCGGACAGGCCGGCGCCGACGATGGCGACCGTGGGATTCCTCGGCGAGCCGCCGTCCCGGGAGGCGGTCATTGCGGCGGGCGAGCCTCCCCGCGCTTAAGCGAAGACCCGCTCAAGCCGTCCGAGCACGCGCAGCTTGCCTCTCGGGCGCAGCCGGCGGCTCACGAGCAGGCGCTGCGGGGACGCGCGCCCGGCGGCCATGTCCACCCAGTCCTGCAGACCGACGCGAAGCTTCAGGTCGGGCTTGCCGGCGCGCCCCTGCACCGCGCTCGGTCCCGAGCCGTTCATCTCGATGTACCAGGGCTCGGCGTCGGTGAAGTCCCACTGGATCACCGTGCCCGACGGAACCTGGTCGGGGTCGGCCCGGCGGCGCATCAGGTCGAACAGGATGGCCATCGCCTCCGGGTCGGCCTGCGCCGGCTCGTCGCCGGGACCGATCAGCCCGGCCCGCAGGAGCTTGATGAGGTCGATGGCGCGCTGACGCGGCGGGATGTCGAACGCGACGGGGAAGCGAGAGATGCTGTCGACCGGCAGGCCCGCCGCGCGCAGCCGCGCCTCGAGGGACTTCATGCTCTCCTCGTACAGGTCCTCGATCGAGTAGCCGAGGGCCTCGAAGTACGACGAGTCCCAGCCGGGCGGCCGGGCGAAGGCGGCGCCCTCCGGCAGGATCTCGGCGAACAGCTCGACGATCTCGTCCTGCACACCGGGGTCCTCCTGGAGCAGGTCCGAGATCAGCTTCACGCCGAACGCGATGTGGCGCTGCTCGTCGAACGACACCTTCCGGAGGCCCTCGCGGAACCCCGGCAGCAGGTCGAGCCGCTCGAGGCCCTGCTCGAGCATGTGCTGGGCGCCGACCGCGAGCGTGGCCTCTACGAAGATGTGGTAGAGCGCCAGGGCCGCGGCCAGCCGGCGCGGCGAGGGGTCGGCGCGCAGGTTCCTGTCAACGGAGTCGAGGCGCTTGAAGACGGCCCGGTGGCCCCAGGTCAGCTGCTCGTCGGTGGCGTCGAGCCCGCCGCCCTGGGTCCCGTCGCCCAGCCCCGCCACCTCGTGCAGGAAGCGGTTGAAGAAGACCGCGTGGCGCGCCTCGTCCACCTGCTGGGTGAGCAGGAAGTACTGCTGCTCCACGAGCGGTGAGGCCGCGGCGTACGCCGACAGGTGCTCGGCCACCTCGTGCTCGCCGTGGTAGAACAGCGAGAAGTTCCAGACCGCGGCCCGGCGCTGCTCGGGCGTCATCCGCTCGGTCCAGTCGATCTTGTCCTGGGTGAAGTCGAGCTGGCTGGCGGCCCAGTGGCCCTCCTCCCAACGGACGTACAGGTCGCGGTAGCTGATCTGGGCCGTGGCGGCCGGAATCTTCACAGCCTGGGCTGTCCCGTTCGGGCTCACGACCGTTGGAACCTACTGGTCTGTACTTGCGTTTGCAAGCTGGTGCGGCGCTCCCGGCGACGGCCCCCGCGCGCGGCCGGCTTAGTAACGTGCCGCCCACTTCGAGACCTCGGGAGGTTTCCATGAGCGCCGTCGCAGAAATGACCAGCCTGCCCATCCGGGAAGCGGTGGAGGCGCGCGACCTCGCGGCGGTGAGAGAGGCGTTCGCGCCGGACGCGGTCCTCCGCTCGCCCAACACCGGCTCGCTCAAGGTCGAGGGGCGGGAGCAGATCGGGGCGCTGTACAAGGTGATCCTCGAGGTCTTCGCCGACCTCGAGTACATCGACGAGCTGCGCGGCGAGAACAGCGCGCTCCTGATGGCGCGGGCGCACGTGGACGGGGTGGAGATCGAGATCGCCGACCACCTGCGCTTCGACGAGAACGGGAAGATCCGCGTGCTCACGGTCTTCTTCCGGCCGATGCCGGCGATGGCCCTCGCCTCGCGCTACCTGGGCGCGGCGATCGGCCGCAACCAGAGCCCGTTCAGGGCCCGGCTCATCTCGTTCCTGAGCGCCCCGATGGTGGCCCAGACTCGGACCGCCGACCGGCTCGCCAACCGCCTGCTGGGACCCGGGCTGCGCGATACCTAGCGGCCTCGAGCCGCGATCGCGACCGCGGTCACGAGGTCCCCAGCTCGTCGAGGATCTCGAAGATCTTGTCGTCGTCGGCGCCCTCCAGGTCGTCGTCGCCCGCTCCGTCCTCGTCCGCCCCGTCGCCGTCCGCGGGCGCCGCCAGGAACGACTCCAGCCGCGCGCGGAACGAGCGCAGGCGTGCGTCCACCTGATCCCTCGCGCCACCCTCGCTGGCGATCGCGGCCAGCATCGACTCGACCTTGTCCAGCTCCTGGTCGAGCACAGGGGTCGCCGCCCCGGCGCCGTCGACCTTCGACAGCAGGAACTTCGCCACGGCGGCGGACGTGGGGTGGTCGAAGACGAGCGTCGAGGGCAGGCGCAGACCCGTGGCCTGGATGAGCCGGTTGCGCAGCTCGACCGCGGCCAGCGAGTCGAAGCCGAGCTCCTTGAACGCGCGCTCCGGCTCGATGCCGCCCGGCCTCTCCTCGCCCAGCACGGTGGCCACGTGACCGCGCACCAGCTCCAGCACGACCTTCTCCCATTCGGCCTGCGGCACCGCCGCCAGCCTCCGCGACAGCGAGCCGCCGCCGTCCTGCTCGCGCCGCGCCTGCACGCGCACCAGGCCGCGCAGCAGCGCGGGCAGCATGCCCGCTCGCGCCTGGGCGCGCAGCGCCGCGCCGTCGAGCCGCGCCGGGATGAGCAGCGGCTCGTCGCGCCCGCGCGCGGCGTCGAACAGCTCCAGGCCCTGCTCGCTCGACAGCGGCGCGATTCCGAACCGCCGCGCGCGCGCCACGTCGGCGCCGCCCAGCTCGCCGGCCATTCCGCCCGCGTCGCCCCACATGCCCCAGGCGAGCGACCTGCCCGCCAGGCCCTCTGACCGGCGGCGCTGCGCCAGCGCGTCGAGGAAGGCGTTGGCCGCCGAGTAGTTGCCCTGCCCGGGGCTGCCCAGGCTGGCGACCGCCGAGGAGAACAGCACGAAGTCGGACAGCTCGAGCCCCTCGGTCAGCTCGTGCAGGTGCACCGCCGCGTCGACCTTCGGGCGCATGACCCGCTCGAGCTGCTCGCCGTCGAGCGACTCGATCACCCCGTCCTCGATCACCCCGGCCGCGTGGATGACGGCCGTGAGTGGATGGTCCTCGGGCACGGAGTCGATCAGCTCGCCCAGCGCGTCGCGGTCGCCCACGTCGCAGGCCTCCACGCGCGCCTCGCAGCCGAGCTCGCCCAGCTCCCGCTGGAGCTCCTCGACCCCGTTGGCCGCCGGCCCGCTGCGGCTGACCAGCAGCAGCCGGCGCGCGCCGTGCTCGCGCGCGAGGTGACGTGCCAGGAGCGCTCCCAGCCCTCCCGTGCCCCCGGTGATCAGCACCGTGCCCTCCGGATCGAGCGGCGCGGGCTCGCCGCCCGCCGCCGCCGTCCGCTCCAGTCGCGGCACGTGGATCCCGCCGTCGCGCACGGCGAGCTGCGGCTCCTCGGCCGCCAGCAGCGCCTGCCACGGCACCTCGCCGCCGTCCACGTCGACCAGCACGAAGCGGCCGGGGTGCTCGGCCTGGGCGCTGCGGACGAGGCCCCACAGCGACGCCGCGGCCGGGTCGGGCGCGGCGTCGTCGCCGACGGCCGCCGCGCCGCGCGTGACCAGCACCAGCCGCGAGTCCGAGAGCCGCTCGTCGGCGATCCATCCCTGGAGCAGCCCAAGCGCTCCCCGCGCTCCGGCGAGCGCCGCCTCCGCCAGACCGTCCCGCGCATCCGGGCCGTCCTCCACGAGCGAGCCGGCCAGCACCACGTCCGGCGCGGGCGCGTCGCCCGCCAGCGCCTCGCGCAGGCCGTCCAGGGTCTCGAAGCGCTCGACGTCGACGCCCTCGAGATCCATGTCGCCCAGCACGGCGATCTGCCACAGCGCGCCGTTCGTGGACCCGGCTTCGAGGCGCGGCCACCCGAGCGCGAACAGCGAGTCGCTGCCCTCGCGCGCGCCCTCCAGCTGGCCCACCTCGACCGTCCTGGGCACCAGCGAATCGACGAACAGGACGCCGTCGCCGGCCTCGTCGATGGCCGTGATGCGCTGGCCGTCGCCCTCGGCCGGGCCCATGTGCACGCGCAGCGCGGAGGCCCCGGTTCTGCGCAGCGTCACTCCGCCCCAGGAGAACGGGAGCGAGAGCGCGCCCGATCCCGATTCGTCGCGATCCTGGAACGCGACCAGGCCGGGGTGCAGCGCGGCGTCGAACAGCGCCGGATGGAGGCCGAAGCTGCCCGCCTCGGCGGCCTGCTCCTCACCCAGGGCGATCTCCGCGAACACCTCGTCGCCGCGCATCCACGCGGTGCGGACCCCCTGGAACACCGGCCCGTAGGCGTAGCCGAGGTCGGCAAGACGGTCGTAGAGCTCGTCGCCGCGCACCGGCTCCGCGTCCTGGGGCGGCCAGGCCTCGGCGGCCAGGCGCTCGAACGCGCCGCCGCCGTCCGGGCCCGCGGGCGCGAGCGTCCCGCTCGCGTGGCGCGACCACTCGACCTCCGCCCCCAGGCCGTCGCCGGAGTCGGCGTCCGGGCGCGAGTAGACGGCGATCTGCCGCCGGCCCGACTCGTCGGGCTCGCCGACGGTCAGCTGGAGCTGGAGCCCGCCCTGCTCGCGCAGCACGAGCGGCGCCTCGAGCGTCAGGTCCTCCACCGACTCGCAGCCCGTCTCGGCGCCGGCGGCCAGCGCGAGCTCGACGAACGCCGTGCCGGGCAGGATCGCGCTGTCGAGCACCACGTGGTCGGCCAGCCACGGCTGCGTCGAGAGGGAGAGGCGGCCGGTGAACAGCCACTCGTCCTCGCCGGCCAGCGCCAGCGACGCGCCCAGCAGCGGGTGCTCCGAGGCGCCGAGCCCGGCGGCGCCCAGGTCCGATCCGCCGGGCGCGACCGCCAGCCAGAAGCGCTGGCGCTGGAACGCATAGGTGGGGAGATCGACACGCCGGCCGCCGCTGAGGAGCGCCGTCCAGTCGACATTGGCGCCGCGGACGTGGGCCGCGGCGAGGAAGCCTGTGAACGCTTCGGTCTCGGGACGGTCCTCGCGCAGGGTGGGGACGAGCAGCGCGTCGTCGGCCTCGATCGTTTGAGCGGCCATGCCCGAGAGCACGCCGTCGGGGCCGAGCTCGAGGAAACGGGTCACTCCCGCGGCCTCCAGATGGCGGATGCCGTCCATGAAGCGGACGGGCTCGCGGACGTGACGGACCCAGTAGTCGGCGGAGGCGATTTCGTCGGCCTGTCCCCCGGTCAGGTTCGAGACGATCGGGGTCTGGGGGGTGTTGAAGGTCAGGCTCTCGGCCAGCTGACGGAACTCGTCGAGCATCGGCTCCATCAGCTGTGAGTGGAAGGCATGGCTGACGCGCAGCTTGGAGGTGCGGCGCTCCTTCGCCTGCCAGTGCTCGTCGAGCGCGTCGATCGCGTCGGCGTCGCCCGAGACGACTGTGGAGCGCGGGCCGTTTACAGCGGCTATTGAGAGGCTGAGATCGAGGTCGGCTGAGACCTCCTCCTCGGTTGCCTCGATCGCGAGCATCGCGCCGCCCTCGGGCAGTGCGCCCATCAGCTTGCCGCGGGCTGCGACGAGCTTGCAGGCGTCCTCGAGCGACAGCACGCCGGCGACGTGCGCGGCGGCGAGCTCGCCGATCGAGTGGCCGATCAGGAAGTCCGGCTTGAGGCCCAAGGACTCCAGGAGCCGGAACAGCGCGACCTCGATCGCGAACAGTGCACTCTGCGTGTTCTCGGTCCGTGCGAGCTCCTCCTCATTGCCCTCGAAGATCAGCTCCTTCAGGCCGTCGCCGAGCGCTGCGCAGGCGGCGTCAAACGCCTCCGCGAACGCCGGGAACGCCTCGTAGAGCTCGCGCCCCATACCGACCCGCTGCGCGCCCTGACCGGTGAACATGAACGCCGTCTTGCCGCCCGTGCCGGCGCCTTCCACGACCCCGACGCCCGGCTCGCCACGCACGAGCGTCTCGAGGCCGGCCAGCAGCTCGTCGCGTGAGGAGCCGACCACCGCCGCGCGCCGCTCGAGCTGCGCCCGCGCCGTCGCCAACGTGAACGCCACATCCAGCGGCTCCAGCTCGGGATCCGCCTGCACATGCGCGCGCAGCCGCTCCGCCTGCGCTCTCAACGCCGCTTCGGACTTCGCGGACACCAGCCACGGCACGACACCCGGCTCGGGCGCCGCGCGTTCACGCGGCTCGCCGTCGGCGGGCGGCTCCTCGAGGATCACGTGGGCGTTCGTCCCGCTGATGCCGAACGACGACACCGCCGCGCGCCGCGGGCGGTCGCCGGCCTCCCACGGCTCCGGCTCCGTCAGCAGCCTGATCTCGCCGGCCGACCAGTCGACGTGCGGTGACGCCTCGCCGGCGTGCAGCGTCGGCGGCAGCATGCCGTGACGCATCGCCATCACCATCTTGATCAGGCCGGCGACGCCCGCCGCCGCCACCGTGTGGCCGATGTTGGACTTGATCGACCCGAGCCGCAGCGGCCCGTCGGCGCGCTCCTGGCCGTAGGTCTCCAGCAGCACCTGCGCCTCGATCGGGTCGCCCAGCGTCGTGCCGGTGCCGTGGCCCTCCACGACGTCGACGTCGGCCGGCGTCAGGCCCGCGTTGGCCAGCGCGTGGCGGATCACCCGCTCCTGCGACGGGCCGTTGGGCGCCGTCAGCCCGTTGCTTGCGCCGTCCTGGTTGATCGCGCTCCCGCGAACCACGGCCAGCACGCGGTGGCCGTTCTTGCGCGCGTCGGAGAGCCGCTCGACGAGGAGCAGGCCGGCGCCGTCGGAGAACCCGGTGCCGTCGGCGCCCGCCGAGTAGGACTTGCAGCGCCCGTCGGGGGACAGCCCGCGCTGGCGGGCGAAGTCGACGTACAGGTACGGCGTGCTCGCCACCGACACGCCTCCGGTCAGGGCCAGCGAGCACTCGCCCTGCCTCAACGCCTGCGACGCCAGCTGTAGCGCCACGAGCGACGAGGAGCACGCCGTGTCGACCGACACCGCCGGTCCCTCGAGGCCGAACGCGTACGCCAACCGCCCCGACAGCACGCTCTGGGTGGTGCCGGTCAGCCGGAAGTTCTCGAGCTCCCCGGAGATGCGGGCCGCGTAGTCGGAGTCGCCGGCGCCCGCGAACACGCCCGTGTCGGTGCCGCGCAGGGTGGCGGGGTCGATGCCGGCGTCCTCGAACGCCTCCCACGCAAGCTCGAGCAGCAGCCGCTGCTGGGGGTCCATCGCCAGCGCCTCGTGCGAGCCGATGCCGAAGAAGGCGGCGTCGAAGTCCGTCGCGTCCTCGATGAACCCGCCCTCGCGCGTGTAGACCGTTCCCGGCTGGTCGGGGTCCGGGTCGTACAGGCGCTCGAGGTCCCAGCCGCGGTCGGTGGGGAACTGCGTGATCGCGTCGGTGCCCGAGACCACGAGCTCCCACAGGTCCTGCGGTGAGTGGACGCCGCCCGGGTACCGGCAGCTCATTCCAACGATCGCGATCGGCTCGTCGGTGCGCGTGGACGCGCGCCGCGCGACGGTGGCCCCGTGCTCGGCGCCGTCCACCCGCGATCGCACGAACTTGGCCACCGCCGCCGGCGTCGGGTGGTCGAACACGAGCGTCGACGGCAGCCGCGTGCCGGTCGCCTCGATCAGCCGGTTGCGCAGCTCCACGGCCCCGAGCGAGTCGAAGCCCAGCTCCTTGAACGCGAGCTCTGGATCGATCGCATCTGGCGACTCCCGGCCGGCGACAGCCGCCACGTGACCGCGCACGAGCTCGAGCACCACCCGGTCCCATTCGGACTCCGGCAGGTCGCGCAGCTCCCGCGCGAGCGATCCGGCGTCGCCCGTGGGCACCCGATCGCCGCCGCGGGCCGGCTGCGCGCCGCCCTCCCGCCGCGTGGGTCCGCGCACGAGTCCACGGAAGACCGGCAGCACCTCGCCGTCGTGCGCCCCGGCTCGCAGGGCCGCCGTTTCGAGGTGGACCGGCAGGAGCAGCGCGTCAGCGGCGCCCAGCGCGGCGTCGAAGAGCTCGAGCGCCTCGGCGTCGGATAGCGGAGATATGCCGGCGCGCCGCATCCGCGCCAGATCCGCCTCGCTGCGGTCGCCCGCCATCCCGGCCTCCCACGGGCCCCAGGCCAGCGACGTCGCGGTCATTCCGGCGGACGTGCGCCGCTGCGCCAGCGCGTCGAGGAACGCGTTGGCAGCGGCGTAGTTGCCCTGTCCCGGAGTGCCGAGCGTCGCGGCCACCGAGGAGAACAGGACGAACTCGCTGAGCTCGTGGTCCTCGGTCAACTCGTGCAGGTGCAGCGCCGCGTCGAGCTTCGGCCGCAGCACGTGCTCCACCCGCTCCGCGCTCAGCGACTCGATCGTCGCGTCCTCGAGCACGCCGGCGGCGTGAATCACCGCCCGCAGCGGACGCTCGGCCGGAATCGAGTCGAGCAGGGCCGCACACTGGTCGCGGTCGGCCACGTCGCAGGCCGCCACCGTCGCCTGGCAGCCGAGCTCGGCCAGCTCCGCGACGAGCTCGGCGGCCCCCGGCGCATCGTCGCCGCGGCGGCTCGCGAGCAGGAGGTGGCCGGCGCCGTGGTGCTCCGCCAGGTGACGTGCAATCAGCCCGCCGAGGTCGCCCGTGCCGCCGGTGATCAGCACGGTCCCGTCGCCGTCGAACCGGGGCCCGGCCTGCTCCGAATCGCGCTCCGGCACCGGCGCCAGGCGCGGGAAACGCATCGCGCCCGCGCGGATGGCCACCTGCGGCTCGCCGCTCGCGAGCGCCGGCGCGATCGCCTGCCAGGACGCGTCCTCGCCGTCGAGGTCGAGCAGCACGAAGCGTCCCGGGTTCTCCGACTGGGCGCTCCGCACCAGGCCCCAGACCGGCGCCGCGAGCAGGTCGGGCTCCTCGCCTGCGCCAGCGGCCACCGCGCCGCGTGTGACGAACACGAGCCGGGAGTCGGCCAGGCGCTCGTCGGCAAGCCACCCCTGGAGCACGCCGAGCGCGTCGGTGACCGCCGCGTGCGCGTTCGCGGCCATGTCCTCGCCACCCGCGGCGGCCGGTTCGACCAGCACGGCGTCCGGACGTTCCGCGCCGCCCGCGAGCGCCTGGCCGAGAGCATCGACGCCCGGGTAGCGATCGTCGATCCCATCGCCGTCGAGGTCCCCGAGCGCCGCCACTCGCGGCGGCCGGCCGTTGGTCGAAGACGGCGTGAGCTCAGGCCAGTCGAGCTGGAACAGGAGGTCGGGGCCCTGTCCCCGCCCGCGCATCGCACTCGCGAGCTGATGCGCCTCCACCGGCCGGTATGCGAGCGCGTCGACCGAGAGCACCGGCTGCCCCGCGTCGTCGATCGCCGCCACCGTCCAGGCGGAGTCGCCCGCGGTGGCCACGCGCACGCGCATCGACGAGACGCCGGTCGCGTGGTGGCGCACCCCGCCCCAGCTGAACAGCATCCTGCCCACCGCGCCATCGCCGTCGGGCGCCACGACCGCTCCGCCGTGCACCGCCGCGTCGAACAGCGCCGGGTGGACGCCGAAGCGCCCCGCCTCGTCGGCGTTGGCCGCGTCGAGCGCGACCTCCGCGAAGAGCTCCTCCCCGCGCCGCCACGCCGCCCGGATGCCGGTGAACGACGGCCCGTAGTCGTACCCCACCGCCGTCAGGCGTCCGTAGACGTCGTCCACGTCGAGCTGCTCGGCGCCCTCAGGCGGCCAGGCTTCGGCCGCCAGGCGCTCCGTCTCCTGCCCGCCCGCGCCGGGATCGCCGGCCGATTCGGCCACCGCGCCACTCGCGTGCCGGGTCCACTCCGAACGTGTGCCGTTCCCGTCCGCCGACACGTCGTCCGGACGCGAGTAGATGCCGAACGCCCGCCGCCCGGACCCGTCCGGCTCCTCGGCGTGCAGCTGGACCTCCACGCCGCCTTGGTCGGCCAGCACAAGCGGCGCCTCCAGCGTCAGCTCCTCGAGCTCCTCGCAGCCGAGCTCGTGCCCCGCCGCGAGCGCCATCTCGACGAACGCGGTGCCCGGCACGACAACGGTGTCGAGCAGCACGTGGTCGCCGATCCACGCATGCGACTGAAGCGAGATCCGGCCCATGAACAGCCATTCGTCCTGGGGCGCCAGCCGCAGCTCGGCCGACAGCAGCGGATGTCCGCCCGCGCGCACGGCGCCGGCTGTGGCCGGCGGCTCGAGCCAGTAGCGCTGGCGCTGGAACGCGTAGGTTGGCAGGTCCACCTGCCGCGCCGCGCGGCCGGAGAAGAAGGCGCTCCAGTCGATCTCCTGGCCGTGGACGTGCGCCTCGGCCAGGAACTGCGTCAGCGCCTCGGCCTCCGGACGATCCTTGCGGAGGGTCGGCACCAGCACCGCCGCGTCCTCGATGCTCTGCGCCGCCATCCCGGACAGCACGCCGTCCGGGCCCAGCTCGAGGAAGCGCGTCACGCCGGCCGCCTCGAGCGTGCGGACGCCGTCGGCGAAGCGCACCGCCTCGCGCACGTGGCGCACCCAGTAGTCGGGTGACGCGAGGTCATGCTCGGTGTCGCCCGTGACGTTGGAGACGATCGGGATCCTCGCGGGCTCGAAGGCGAGGTCCTCGGCGACCTGGCGAAACTCGTCGAGCATCGGCTCCATCAGGGCGGAGTGGAAAGCGTGGCTGACGCGCAGGCGGGTGGTGCGCCGGTCCTTCGCCTCCCAGCGTCCCGCCAGCTCGTCGATCGCGTCCACGTCGCCCGAGACCACCGTCGCGCGCGGTCCGTTCACGCCGGCGATCGACAGGCCGTCGGGCAGCTCCTCGGCGACCTCGTCCTCGGACGCCTCGATCGCGAGCATCCCGCCGCCCTCGGGCAGCGCGCCCATCAGACGGCCCCGCGCGGCCACCAGCTTGCAGGCATCCTCCAGCGAGAGGACGCCCGCGACGTGCGCCGCGGTCAGCTCGCCGATCGAGTGGCCGATCAGGAAGTCGGGCCTTACGCCGAGCGACTCGAGCAGCCGGAACAGCGCCACCTCGATCGCGAACAGCGCCGCCTGCGTGTTCTCGGTCCGCGCGAGCTCGTCCTCGTCACCCTCGAAGATCAGCTCCTCGAGCCCGTCGCCGAGCCCGGCGCAGGCCGCGTCGAACGCCTCCGCGAAGATCGGGAACGTCTCGTAGAGCTCGCGCCCCATGCCGACCCGCTGGGCCCCCTGGCCGGTGAACATGAACGCCGTCTTGCCGCCGCCCGCCGTGCCCTGAACGAGGCCCGCGGGGGACCCGCCGGACGCCAGCGCGGCCAGACGCTCGAGCAGCTGGTCGCGGTCCCCGGCCACGATCGCCGCGCGGCGGTCGAACTGGGCGCGCCCGGTCGCGAGGGTGAACGCGACGTCGAGCGGCGCGAGCTCCGGTCGCGACTCGAGGTGGGCGTGCAGACGCTCGGCCTGCGCGCGCAGCGCCGGCTCGCCCTTGGCCGACACGAGCCACGGCAGCGCCGGCAGCTCGGGCGCCGTCGGCTCGGGCTGGCGCTCCGGGGCGGGCGGCTCCTCGATCACCACGTGCGCGTTCGTGCCGCTGACACCGAACGACGACACCGCCGCCCGCCGCGGGCGATCTCCGGCGGGCCACTCCTCGGGCTCGGTGAGCAGCTTGATCTCGCCGGCCGACCAGTCGACGTGCGGCGAGGGCTCCTCGGCGTGCAGCGTGCGCGGCAGGTGGCTGTGGCGCATCGCCATCGCCATCTTGATCACCCCGGCCACGCCCGCAGCGGCCACGGTGTGGCCGATGTTCGACTTGATCGAGCCGAGCCGCCGCGGCCCGTCGGCGCGCTCCTGGCCGTAGGTCTCGAGCAGCGCCTGGGCCTCGATCGGGTCGCCCAGCGTGGTGCCGGTGCCGTGGCCGTCCACCGCATCCACGTCCGCGGGCGACAGCCCCGCGCTGGCGAGGGCCTGGCGGATCACCCGCTCCTGCGAGGGACCGTTCGGGGCCGTCAGACCGTTGCTGGCGCCGTCCTGGTTGATCGCCGTGCCGCGCACCACCGCCAGGATCCGACGCCCGTTCTCGCGCGCGTCCGACAGCCGCTCGAGCACGAGGAGGCCGGCGCCGTCCGAGAACGCCACGCCGTCGGCCTTGGCGGAGTACGACTTGCAGCGGCCGTCGGGGGACAGCCCGCGCTGGCGCGCGAAGTCGACGTACAGGTACGGGCTGCCCATCACCGTGACGCCGCCCGCCAGCGCCAGCGAGCACTCGCCGTGGCGAACGGCCTGGCACGCCAGGTGCATCGCCACCAGCGACGACGAGCACGCCGTGTCGATCGACACCGCCGGACCCTCGAGGCCGAAGACGTACGCCAGGCGCCCGGACAGCACGCTCTGGGTCGTGCCGGTCAGCCGGAAGCCCTCGAGATCGCCCGTCACGAGCGGGTGGTAGTCGGACATGCTCCCGCCCGCGAAGACGCCGGTCTCGCTGCCGCGCAGGGTGCCCGGGTCGATCCCGGCGTCCTCGAACGCCTCCCAGGCGGTCTCCAGCAGGAGCCGCTGCTGGGGATCCATCGCCAGCGCCTCGTGCGACCCGATGCCGAAGAAGCCGGCGTCGAAGTCCGCCGCGTCGTGAATGAACCCGCCCTCGCGCGCGTAGACCGTGCCCGGCTGGTCGGGGTCCGGGTCGTACAGGCGCTCGAGGTCCCAGCCGCGGTCGGTCGGGTACCCGGTGATCGCGTCGGTGCCGGAGGTGACCAGCTCCCACAGCTCCTCGGGCGAGCGCACCCCGCCCGGGTAGCGGCAGCTCATCCCGACGATCGCGATCGGCTCGTCGGTTCGAACCGGCGCGCGCCGCTTGACGGGCGCGCCCTTCTCGAGGCCGTCGACACGCGAGCGCACGAACTTGGCCACCGCCGCCGGCGTCGCGTGGTCGAAGACGAGCGTGGAGGGCAGCTTCAGACCGGTCGCCTGGATCAGCCGGTTGCGCAGCTCGACCGCGCCCAGCGAGTCGAAGCCGAGCTCCTGGAAGGCCAGCTCCGGATCGATCGCGTCCGGCGAGTCCTGGCCGGTGACGGCCGCCACGTGTCCGCGCACGAGGTCGAGCACGACCCGATCCCAGTCGGACTCCGGCAGCTCGCGCAGCTGACGGCCCAGCGAGCCGCCGGCATCGCCGTCGCGCCGGGCCGGGGCGCGCACGAGCGCGCGCAGCAACGGCGGCAGCAGGCCCACGCCGGCCTGCGACCGCAGGGTCGCGTTGTCCAAGCGCACCGGAACCAGGGCCGGCTCGCCGCCGGCGAAGGCCTCGTCCAGCAGCTCCAGTCCGACCTCGGGCGGCAGCGTGCCCACCCCCATGCGCTCCATGCGCGCGACGTCCGCGGCGTCGAGCGCGCTCGCCATCCCGCCGTCGCCGCCCCAAGGGCCCCACGCGAGCGACGTGGCCGCCTGGCCGTCGGCGGCCCGCCGTTCCGCGAGTGCGTCGAGGAAGGCGTTGGCGGCGGCGTAGTTGCCCTGGCCGGGGCTGCCGATCGTCGCGGCGGCCGAGGAGAACATGACGAACGCCGAGGGCTCGGCCTCCGCGGTCAGCTCGTGCAGGTGAACGGCGGCGTCGAGCTTCGGCCCCAGCACGCGCTCCACCTGCTCGTCGCTCAGCGACTCGATCGTGGCGTCGTCCAGGACGCCCGCCGCATGCACGACGGCCGTCAGCGGATGCTCGGCCGGGATCGAGGCGAGCAGCTCGGCGCACCGGTCGCGGTCGGCGACGTCGCAGGCGGCGACGGTGGCGTGACAGCCTCGCTCGGCCAGCTCGGCCACCAGCTCGGCGGCCCCCGGCGCGCCCTCTCCCCGGCGGCTGGCCAGCAGCAGGCGGCGCGCGCCGTGGCGCTCGGCCAGGTGGCGGGCGACGAGCGCGCCCAGGTCGCCGGTGCCGCCGGTGATCAGGATCGTGCCGTCGGGGTCGAGCGGCCGGGCGGCGGCCTCCGCGTCGGGCTCGGGCGCGCGCGTCAGGCGCGGCGCACGCACGGCGCCCCCGCGAATGGCCAGCTGCGGCTCCTCGTCGCTCGCGAGCGCGGAGGCGAGCGCCTGCCACGACGATTCCTCGCCGTCGAGGTCGGCGAGCACGAAGCGCCCAGGGTTCTCCGACTGGGCGCTCCTGACGAGGCCCCAGATCGGCGCCGCTGCCAAGTCGGGGCGCTCGCCGTCGCCGGCGGCCACCGCGCCGCGCGTGACGATCACGAGCCGGGTGTCTGCCAGACGCTCGTCGGCCAGCCAGCCCTTGAGCAGCTCAAGCGTGCTGGCGATCGCCGTGCGTGCGCTCGCGGGGACGTCGTCGCCGGTTGCGTCGGCCGCGACCGCCGGCTCGACCAGCACCGCGGCCGGTCGCTCGTCGTCGGACGCGAGCGCGTCGGCCAGCGCGGCCGGGTCGGCGTAGCGGTCCTCGACCGCCGCGCCGTCGAGCTCGCCGAGCGCGGCCAGGCGCGGGGGCGCCCCGTCGGTCGAGGCCGGCAGGTCGGTCCACTCGACGCGGTACAGCGACTCCCGCGCTTTGCCCCCCACGGCCTCCTCCAGCTGCTTGACCTCGAACGACCGCGTAACCACGGCCTCCACCGACACGACGGGCCGGCCGTCCGGGTCGAAGGCGGCTATGCAGATCGTGTCCGGACCCGCCGGAGCCGAGCGAACGCGCAGCGAGGTGGCGCCCGTGGAGTAGAAGCGCGCGCCGCCCCAGCGGAACAGGAGCTTGCCGTGTCCGGGCGCGTCCTTCTCGTTGTATGACGCGAGCCCGGCGTGCAGCGCCATGTCGAACAGCGCCGGGTGAACGCCGTAGCGCGTCGCCTCGGCCGCGTAGTCCTCGCGGATCGCCACCTCGGAGAAGATCTCGTCGTCGCGCTTCCACGCCGAGCGCACGCCTAGGAAGGCTGGCCCGTACTCGAAGCCCGCTATGTCGGCGATCTGGCCGACGATCCAGTCGACCTCGACCTCCTCCACGTCCTCGGGCGGCCACGACTCGGCGTCGAGCCGCTCCAGCAGCGGATCGGAATCGCCAGACGTGACCGCGAGCGCGCCGCTCGCGTTGCGGATCCACTCGCCGTCCTCGGACCCGCCGAGCGCGCCGCCCGCGGTGCGGTAGTGGATCGAGAACGGCCGTCGTCCGGCCTCGTCGGGCGCCTCGACCAGCAGCTGGACCTCGACGTCGCCCTCCTCGGGCGGCAGCAGGGGCGCCTCCAGGGTCAGCTCGTCGACGACGTCGCAGCCGATCTCGGCGCCCGCCCGGAGCAGCAGGTCGATCAGCGTGGTGCTGGGCAGCACGATCGTGCCGAAGGTGACGTGGTCGGCCACCCACGGGTGCGTCTGGAGCGAGAACCGCGCCGTGAAGAGCCACTCGTCGCCGCCCGCGAGCGGCAGGGTGCCGGTGAGGATCGGGTGCCAGCCGGCGCCGATCTCCCCCGCGCCCTGCCGTGGCTCGAGCCAGAAGCGCTGGCGCTGGAAGGCGTAGGTCGGGAGGTCGGCCAGCTGGCCGGCCTTGAGGACGGTGGCCCAGTCGAGGTTTGCGCCGCGGACGTGGGCCTCGGCCAGGAAGCCTGTCAGGGCTTCGGTGTCGGGGCGGTCCTTGCGCAGGGTGGGGACGAGCAGGGCGTCCTGCTCGATGGTCTGGGCCGCCATGCCGGAGAGGACGCCGTCGGGGCCGAGCTCGAGGTAGCGGGTTACGCCTTGGGTTTCCAGGTGGCGGATGCCATCGGCGAAGCGGACGGGCTCGCGGACGTGGCGGACCCAGTAGTCGGCGGAGGCGAGGTCCTGTTCGGCGTCGCCGGTTAGGTTGGAGACGATCGGGATCTTCGGCGGCTCGTACTGGAGGCTCTCCGCCAGCTCGCGGAACTCGTCGAGCATCGGCTCCATCAGCTGCGAGTGGAAGGCGTGGCTGACGCGCAGCCTGGAGGTGCGGCGCTCCTTCGACTCCC
>DASVQK010000211.1:0-12557 GCA_036389105.1 Thermoleophilaceae bacterium | reverse complement strand
CGTTGTCCACCACCCACGCCTCGACGCGCCCGGCCTCGACCTCGGGCACGAGCGACTCGAGGCACCGTGCCAGCAGCTCGCGCGTGTTCCAGGAGACGACGGCCACGGCCACCGGTGCGCGGCTCATCGCGACCACTCTAGCCTCCACCGCTGCGCCCAGATGGAGGCTCAGGTCACACCCGGCCGCACCGCCGCGGGAGCATCGCCGGCGCGCTTCCTGGCGCGCCACTGGTTGGCCGTGCTGCTCGCCGCCGCGGGCGTGCTGGCCACCGCCTATACGGCCTGGAGGCTCAGGGAGCGCTACGTCGGCGACGCAGCGATCTACCTCTCCTACGCGCGCAACGCGGCCGACGGGCACCCGTTCCAGTTCAACGTCGGGGACTTCTCCTCGGGCAGCACGTCGCCGCTGTGGTCCCTCCTGCTCGCCGTGCCGTACCTGTTCGGCCTGGGCATCGGCGGCGCCCAGGCCTTCGCCGCGGCCTTCGCCGCGCTCGCGTTCCTGGCCACCCTGCTCGCGGCCAGGCGCGTGAGCCGCTCGTGGACGGCCGCGTCGGTCGCCTCCCTGTTCGTCCTGGGGACGATGACCACGTACGCCATCTCGCTGTTCGAGTCGGGGCTGGTGGTCACGCTGTGTGCACTCGCGGTGCTCGCCGGGGTGCGGGTCGCGGAGGGGTGGACGGACGAGGGGCTCAGCCCGAGGACGCTCGCCCCGCTCGTGGCGGTTTGGGCGGCGCTGCCGCTGGCCCGGCCGGACGCGGTCCTCCTCGTGATCGCACAGGCGGGGACGCTGTTCGCGTTCGCGCCCGCCGGGCGCCGCCGGGCGGCGCCGCTGCTGCTTGCGGCGCTCGCGGTGGCGGCGATCCCGTCCGCCGCGTACTTCGGCTACTCGCTGGTCGAGCTGGGAACCCCCTCGACGTCGTCGCAGGAGCGAGCGTTCGCGCTGCAGGAGGTCGCCCCGCACTGGATCGGGCCCTTCTATCGCTCGAGCGTGGCGATCCGCGACGTCGTGGCCAGTCCGTGGGTTTTCGGCGTCGTCCCGGCCCTCGGCGGACTCGTCCTCCTGTGGCGGCGGCGCTCGGCGCGCTGGCTCGCCGTCTACTGCGCCGCGGGGCTGGCGGGTTACATCGCCCTGCTCACGTTCGTCGCGCCCACGTTCATCGAGAACACCCGCTACCTGCTGCCGGTGGTACCGCTCGTCGCCGTCGGCGCGGCCTACCTGCTCGCGCGGGCGCGCGGCACCGCGCTGTGGCTCCCTGCGCTGCTCGCCGGCCTGCTCGCGATCGGCGGGTCCGCCGCACTCGAGCTACGCGATCGCACCGATGTCCTGCGCTCGTTCGACATCACCAAGGACGAGGTGTTCGAGCGCGACGTGACCACCCGGATCGACCGGCTTGCGAAGCCCGGCGACGTTGTGCTCTCGTACGAGGTCCAGCTGCGCTACTTCCTGCGCGACGACCTGGAGGTCCTCAGCAGCGATGGGATCACCGACGGCAGGGTGCGCCAGTACCAGGACGGCCCCGACCTGACGGCCTTCCTGCGGCGATACAAGCCGCGCTGGTGGATAGCCGACCAGAACACTCTCGCCCGGCGCTTCATGCGCGACAGCGTGCTGAGCCGCGCTCTGCTCGCGTTCAGAGCGGACCCCGGTTTGCGCTCGGCCGCGTTCGAGGGCATCCGATTCGACGTGATCGCTCGGCGCCGCCGGCCGCTGCCGCGCGGGTTCGGCGGCTGGCAGATGCTGTTCCGACTGGCCTATCCGACCGGGCAGCCTGGGTGAGGGCGCTCTCGCCGCCTCGCCGACGAGGTCGCGCCGCGCGCCTCACCGAACGGCGGCTTCGATCTCGCGCAGCACTGCCGCGTTGAGGTGCTCCTCGGTGTGCCGGCCGGCGGTCTCGAGGCCGGCCTCGCGCAGCCGGCGGCGGAGCTCGGGGTCGTCCGCCAGCCGCTCGACCGCCGCGGCCAGCGCCGCGGCGTCGCCGGCCTCGAACAGCAGCGCGTTCTCCCCGTCGCGCAGGTACTCGCCCGAGCCGCCGCGGCCGGTCGCCACCACCGGCCGGCCGCGCGCCATCGCCTCGAGCGGCACCAGCCCCCAGGGTTCCTCCCAGCGCACCGGGAACACCACGGCGTCCGCCTCCGCGTAGGCCGCGCGCACCTCGTCGCGCGACCGCTGCCCCGCGAACCGCAGGCGCGCGCCCACCCCGTGCCGGTCCGCAAGCTCACGCAGCCGCCCCTCCTCGCCCGCGTCCCAGCCGCCCACGAGCGTGAGGGTCGCGTCGGGGAGGTGCACCAGCGCGGTCACGGCGGTGTCCACGCCCTTGCGCTCGTCCAGCCGGCCGACGTAGAGGAGGGACCAGTCCCACGCCCGCTCGGGCGCCGGGTCGATGAACCCGGGGTCGATCCCGGAGTGCGCGACTCCCGTGCTCGGCGGATCGACGCCCGCCTCGCGCGCGCGGCGGCGCGTCGTCTCGCTGACGAACACGTACCGGGCGGCGTGCTCCAGGTCGACGCCGGCGGGCGCCCCCACCACGCGCTCCGCCAGCCTCTCCAGGAGGCCCGAGGCCTGCGGCCGCCCGCGCGTCCAGCCGTCCACCTCGCGCCCGTAGTCGAGCCAGTCGTCGTGCACGAACGCGACGGCTGGGATGCGGGCCCGGCGCACGCGCTCGAGCATCGACAGCGACATGCCGCCCATCGACCACCAGGTCACCACGTCCGGTCCCAGATCGCGCAGCTCGCGCCGCAGGACGCGGGCGTTGTGGTGCTCGAGTCGCGCGCGCTCCCACCGCGACAGCGGCGGGAAGCCGTGGTCGCGCCAGTACCAGCGCAGGTCGCGGCGGACGTTGGGGTCGTCCGGCTCGGCGGCGCCGGT
This sequence comes from Thermoleophilaceae bacterium, assembly GCA_036389105.1. Lineage (GTDB taxonomy): Bacteria > Actinomycetota > Thermoleophilia > Solirubrobacterales > Thermoleophilaceae > AC-37. Next base: position 9,691 of record DASVQK010000211.1, on the reverse strand, counting down.
GTCCATGTCGGTGGTCAGGACCCGAACCTGGTGGCCATTGCGCTCGAGGTGCCGCATCGCGGCCCGCCAGACCAGCTCGTAGCCGCCGAAGTGGTGGGGCGGGTACATGTTGCCCACGGCCAGGACCCGCATCGGCCGAGAATAGAGTCGCGGGCATGACGCCCGAGCTGAGCGTTGTGGTCCCGTCGCACGGGCGCGAGGCGCGCCTGCGAACGCTGCTGGACGCCCTGGAGGACCAGACGCTCCCCCGCGAGCGCTGGGAGCTGATCGTGGTGCACACCTACCCGCCGGACGCGGCGTCCGGGCTGTTCGAGGGGCGCGCCGTAACTCCCATCGAGGCGGACCCCGCGCGGGCACGCCCGTCGATCCAGCGCAACGCCGGCTGGCGCGCGGCGCGCGGCGAGCGGATCGCGTTCGTGGACGACGACTGCCGCCCGACGCCGGAGTGGCTCGAACGGCTGCTGGCCGAGTCGCGTGCCAACCCGGGAGCGGTCGTGCAGGGCGCCGTCCTGCCGGACCCGCGCGAGGCCCACCTGGGCGACCGGCACGCGCACGTCTGGACCCTGCGGATCGATCCGCCCAGCGGCCGGACCGAGACGGCCAACATCCTGTACGAGCGCGCGCTGCTCGAGCGGCTCGGCGGCTTCGACGAGCGCGCCGTCACCGGCGAGGACATGGACCTGGGCATCCGCGCCCAGGACGCGGGCGCGCACGTGGTGGGGGCCCCCGACGCGCTCGTCTACCACGCGGTGGACGTCCTGTCGGCGCGGGAGAAGATCCGCGCGCAGGTCAAGTGGCAGCACCTGGCCTACGTCGTGAAGAAGAACCCGCGCCTGCGCGAGGAGTGCGAGTGGCGCGTGTGGTGGAAGCCGGAGCACTCGCGGGCGACCCTGGCCCTGGCCGCGCTGGTCGCGGCCAGGCGGCGCCCGTGGCTGATCGTCGGCGCCATCCCGTACGCGCAGCTCGAGCGCCGCCGCCACGGCCTGGGCAAACGCCGGCAGCTGCGCGCGATCAGCGAGGTCCCCACCCGCTTCGTGGTCGAGATCGCCGAGGTGGCGACCTTCGTGCGCGGCAGCGTGCGCTACCGGACGATCCTGCTCTAGCGGCCGCCCGCTGCCGTCACGGCACCAGTCCCTCGACGAACGGCACCTCGAGCACCTTCTCGTGCATGATCGGGCCGTGGCCGAAGAAGCGCTCCTCGCCGAACAGCTCGCCGTGGTCTGAGGTCACGATCACCCAGGTGTCGCTGGGCAGCAGGTCGAACAGGCGCGCGAACACGCCGTCCACGTAGCGCACCGCCTCCACCTGCCGGTCGTGCAGCTGGCGCAGGCGCGTCTGGTCGAAGAACTCGACCATGTCGCCGCCCTCGTCGCGCTCGTCCAGGCGCTTGAAGACGCCGTGCACGCCGGAGATGTGCGGCCACTCGCTCGGGTCCTCGTGCGGCGGCGCGTACGGGTAGTGGGTCTCGCCCACGTTCAGCAGGTGGAACGACGGCGCGTCGCCGTCGAAGCGCAGCTCCGGCAGCATCGCGGCCATGTCGTTGTGCTTGGGCATCAGCTCGTAGCTGTCGAAGTCGCGGTTGATGACCGTGTGCTTGTTCAGCACCGGCATCGAGACCCTGGCGTGGTTGCGATAGCCCAGGCTGTGCTTGAGGTAGGTGGGCAGGAAGATCGACGGCAGCAGCTTCCTGAACTCCATGTCCGGCACGCCCAGCCGCTCGCCGTAGCGCAGGAAGTCCTGCTTGTAGTACTCCGAGGCGTAGACCTCGGGCGGGCTCGTGTGGGGCAGGAGCCCCATCAGCAGGTTGTAGTGCGAGGGCGCCGTCCAGGTGGCGTAGCTCCAGCGGCGCTCCACCGGCCCGAGCTCCGCCAGCGTCTCCGGCTCGGCCGCCAACCACGAGTCGAAGCGCAGGCTGTCCAGGATCACGATGACGAGGTTGCGCGCGGCCATGGGCGGAGCGGCAGTTATAGCGACGTAGACTGGCGCCGATGCGGCCGCGGGGCACCTGAGCGATGGCCATCCGCGCCGCCACCGTGGAGCGGCTCGGGCGGGAGCTGCCCCCGGACGCGCTGGTCCTGGACGTGGGCGGCTGGATCCAGCCCTTCACCCGCGCGGACTGGGTGATCGACCTCATGCCCTACGAGACCCGGGGCCCGCACCAGGGCGAGCCGCCGGAGCGCTTCAGCGCCGAGACCTGGGTGCAGCGCGACATATGCGACCGCGAGCCGTGGCCGTTCGAGGACGGGCGGTTCGACTTCGCGACCTGCGCCCACACGCTCGAGGACGTGCGCGACCCGATCTGGGTGTGCAGCGAGCTGATCCGCGTTGCGCGGGCCGGCTACATCGAGGTTCCGTCGAGGCTCGAGGAGCACACCTACGGCTTCCAGGGGCCGTGGGTGGGCTGGGGCCACCACCGCTGGCTGATCGACATCGCCGACGGAAGGATCGAGTTCACGATGAAGCACCACGTGATCCACGGCCCCGAGGCCAACCACTTCCCGTCGCGCTTCTACCGCACGCTGAGCGAGGAGGACAAGGCGCAGTCGCTGTGGTGGGAGGGGTCGTTCGACTACGGGGAGCGGATCATGATGTCGGGCGAGGAGCTCGATCCGTACCTGGCCGAGTTCGTGGCTGCGCACCGGCCGGGACGCCCGGCGCGCGACAGGGCCAGCCGCTTCCTGCGGCGCGTGGCCAACCGGGTCAGATGATCCCCAACGTCCTGCTTCTCGTGCTCGACGCCGCGCGCCGCGACGCGCTCGAGCCGTACGGCGCCGCCCCGGGGAGCACTCCGGCGATAGCCCAGCTGGCGAGTCGGGGGAAGGCGCTTCCCTCGGTGTACGCGACCGGATGCTGGACCGTGCCGTCGCATGCATCCTTCTTCACCGGGCTCATGCCGCGCGCCGCGGGCCTGTCGCGCGTCCCGTCACCGAGCGCCTCGAAGCCGGTCCTGGCATCCCACTCAGAGCGGCTGCTGCCGGAGGTCCTGCGCCGCGCGGGGTACTCGACGGGCGGTGTGAGCGCGAATCTCTGGATATCCCCGGAGAGTGGCTTCGACCTGGGGTTCGAGGCATTCGAGCCAGTCGATTCCGGCCGCCATGCCCAGTTCGGGGACCCGAGCCGGCGGGCGCGCCTGAGGTGGCTTGCAGAGGCCGCGGCCGGCCGTGCGGACGACGGCGCCGATGCGATCAGCGCGGCGCTGACGAGGCGAATCGCCGCTTCCGGCGGGAGACCGTTCTTCGCCTTCGCGAACGTGATCGAGTGCCACTCGCCTTATCTGCCGCCCCGGCCCTACGGCGACGTGTCGACGCTCGACCGCGTGCGCGCCGCCGAGGAGGCCCAGCGCTACTGGAACCTGAACGCGATCTGGCGGGCCGGCGTGGGCGGACTCGAGGTGCCGAGCGAGACGCTCGACCGAATGCGACGCCTCTACCGCGGCGCGATCAGGTTCCTGGACGATTGGGTCGGACGGCTCCTCGAGCGGCTCGACACCGAAGGGGCCCTCGACGACACGCTCGTCCTGCTGATCTCGGATCACGGCGAGAACTTCGGCGAGGGCGGGCTCCTGGCACACGCCCTCTCCCTGGACAATCGCCTGATACACGTTCCATTCGTGGCGGCCGGGCCGGGCGCCGAGCGGCTCACGATCACGAGCCTCGCCGACCTCCCGCGAGCGATCGCCGAGAGCACGGGCGTGGATGACCACCCGTGGCGGGACGGGCCCCCACCGGGGGTGGGTGTGGCTCAGTTCGATCCCCCGATCGAGGATCCCGACGACCCACGCGTGGTCGAGACGGTCGAGCGCTGGGGCCTCGGTCTCGATGCGCGGCGCCGCTTCACCGAGCCGCTCACCGCCGCCGTGGCCGGCGACCTCAAGCTCGTGCGCCGCGGGGAGCGCGAGGAGCTGTTCGACCTGGCCGACGACCCGCTCGAGCTCTCCCCCCGCTCGCCCGACTCGATCGACGCGAGCCGGGCGGACCAGGTCGCCGCGCTGAGGCGCGCGCTCGAGCACCCGGCCATGACCTCGGTCCGGCCGGAGTCCTCGTCCGCCGCCGCCGCGGGGCCGCCGTCCCAGGAGGAGCTGAGCGACATCGAGGAGCGGATGAAGCTCCTCGGCTACATGTAGCCGGGCCGCGCGAGCGGGCGCGCGCGCCGGGCCAGGCGTGCGCCCATGTAGACCACCACCGCCGCGGCGGCGCACCAGGCCGCGATCATGATCGCTGCGTAGAGCGGCGTGGGGGCGTGGCCGAACGGGTGCCAGTAGAGCATCGCGGCGGGCGGCAGCAGAACTGCCTGGACGACGGCCGTCTGCCACACCCACCCGGCCATCAGGAGGAACGGCAGCGCCCAGACCACGAACTCGAACTCGAACCCGGGGTTGCAGACGACCAGGGCCGACCAGAGCACCGCGGCGGCCAGCGTCGGCGGGACCCTGCGAATGAGCACGACGAGGGCGAAGGGCGCCATCAGCAGGGCGAGGATCGGCACCTCGTGGTCGAGCAGGAAGCGACTGACGCCGGACAGGCGATGGCCGCCGTGCTGCAACCAGCTGTCGGCCAACTCCGGCTGCGCCAGCAGGCTGATGCCCCCGAAGCCGGGCAGGAACCGGTGGGTGCGTAGCGTGTGGACGGTGCCGTGGGCATCGGCGAGCAGGAACGGCACGTATGCCAAGAGCGGGAGCGCGACCGCCGGCAGGATCAACGCCGCCGCCTCGCGGCGGGTGCGAACCGACGGGAGCAGCGCGACGAGCATCAGCGCCGGGACGCTCTTGATGCTCGTCCCCACCCCGATGAGGAGGCCCGCCCAGACGGCGCGCCGCGCCCCCGGCGGCGACCGCTCCCACAGCCAAAGCGCCAGCACGGCCGGCAGGATCGCCAGCGAGTCGATCTGCCCGTGATAGCCCGAGATCATCCAGAACGACGGCCCGAGTGCCACGAGCGCGGCGGCGGCGAGCCTCACGCGCTCGCCCGCGCCGCGCCGTCCGAGGTGATCCTGCACGAGCCACGCTATCGCCACGTCGGCCGCGATCGAGGGGACCTGGATCCAGCCGTGGAACGCGAGCCCGGTGAGGTCCGCCAGGCCCCCGCACGCCGCGAGCAGCGGGAAGAAGCCGGGCGGGTAGGGCCAGTGGTTGAGCGGGTCGCCGTTCACCGCCGAGTACACGTGCAGCGGGCTGTCGACGAGCGCGCTCCGGACCGCCTGGGCCGAATCGATGTCATACGGCACGCCGTAGGTCTTGAACGCCAGCACCACTCGGCCGGCGGCGCCGATCGCGATCATCGCCAGGAGGATCCTGCGGCCGCGGCGGCCGAGCGCGCCGGTACGCGGGCGGGGCCCGGCCGATGTCGAAGTATCTTGCGGTCCGATGGCTGATCAGCGCTCCACGCTCGCGGCGCTCGCCAGGCGGGCGGCCCCGGCGCGAGCTCGCCAGCTCGTCCGCTGGCTGCCGGCGCGCCTAGGCTACGGCACGGGTCCGCGGCTCATGTCCTGGCTGCGCAAGCAGTGGGTGCTGCTGCGCCATCCCCACGGCGAGGTCCGCTTTGGCAGGGACGTGTACCTCGGACCCGGGTTCAGCCTCCATATGCCGGACGCGGGCGCGTTCATCGTCGGGGACGGGGTCCAGCTGAGACGTGACTTCCGTTGCGAGATCTCGGACCGGGGGCGGGTCACGATCGGCGCGGGGAGCCAGCTCACCTACTCGGTCTTGATCCAGTGCTCCACGACGATCGACATCGGTAGGAACTGCAGCCTGGGCCAGGCGACGATCCTCATCGACGGCCAGCACAGGTATCGCGACCTGAGCCGCCCGATAATCCACCAGGGCTTCGACTTCCACCCACTTCGGATCGCGGACGAGGCCGTGGTGACCAGCAAGTGCACCGTGATGGCGGACATCGGAGAGAGGGCGTTGATCGGCGCCAACGCGGTCGTCACGCGGCCGATCCCCGCCTACACGATCGCCGTCGGCGCCCCGGCCAGGCCGATCGACTACTTCGGCCCGCCCGGGCAGGAGCCTGCGGAGCTGGCCAACGCCTCTACCGGCGGCCAGCCGGCCGAGCCAGGATCGCCGCGTGCGGGTCGCCCTTGAGCGCGGTGAGCGCGATGTGGCGGCCCTCCTCGGTGCGCAGCGTCCCCGGACGCAGCGTGCGCCAGTGCGGGTGGCCTGCGCCAGGCGGCATGTAGAGCCGACTCGGGCGCCGCTCCAACTCGAACCCGGAAGCGCGCACCATCCGCTCGAGTCCCGCGAGGTTGACCTTCCACCACCACGGCCGGCCGATGCCGTCGAACGACGCCACGGCGCGCTGCCGCAGGAGCAGCGTGAGGGGCAGGTCGACGTTGTCCACCAGCAGGAGCTGACCGCGGCAGACCGAGCGGACGCGCTCGAGCGCGCGCACCGGGTCCCGGAGGTGAAGCAGCAGGCTGCCGACGTACACGAGGTCGAACTCACCCATCTCCGCGGGGTCGAGCTCGTACACGCTGCGCTCCTCGAAGCGCACGTCCGACCCGAGTGCCGCGTGCGCGACGTCGAAGCCCCGCCCCTCGTCCTTCCGCCTGCCGATGGCGTCGACCGCCCCCTCCGACGACGTCACGGGCCAGTCCCAGGCGCGCGGGTCGAGCACGTCGATCGCGTGCACCTCGCTAGCGCCGCGACGCTCCATCTCGAAAGCCCAGAAGCCATCGAAGGTGGCGACGTCCAGGCAGCGCATTCCGGCCAGCGAGCCAGGGAACGGCAGCCGCGGCGCGACGCTGCGCGTGTCGAACCAGCCGGGGGTGACCACGCCCGGAGCCAGCTCGATCGTGTGGTACCACTCGCGATCGAGGGCCGCTGCCAGGTCCTCGCGCGACGCGGTGGTGCCCATCGCGCGGGCACAATAGCCGTCCGCGGAGGAGCGAAAGTACGATCCTGCGGCTATGGCTTCGACGGGACTTCGGCGCACCGAGCGGGTCGTGCAGCTCGTATCGGATCTCACCGGGAAGCGCCTCGGCTCGGCGCGCGTCCTCGACCTCGGGTGCAACGACGGCGGGTTCTCCCTGGAGCTGGCGCGGCTGGGCGCACGCGAGGTCCTCGCGATCGAGGGGCGCGAGGCGAACCTCGCGAAGGCCATCGCGAGCCGGGACGCCGAGGGCTTGACTCAGATCGAGTTCCTCCATGGGGACGCGCGCGACCTGAGCCGCGAGCGGCACGGCCAGTTCGACGTCGTGCTGTGCCTGGGGCTGCTCTACCACCTGGACGTGCCCGCCGTGTTCGAGTTCGCCCGCGCGCTGGCGTCCGTCTGCCGCGGGTACGCGCTGGTCGAGACGCAGGTCGGGCTCTCCGCGAAGCAGACGGTGCGCTACGACGGGAAGTCGTACGAGGGGCTCTGGTACGACGAGGACGTCGCTCAGGCGGGTGCGTCGCTCGACAACCGGCGCAGCTTCTGGCCGACCAAGCCGTCGCTGGTCAACCTGCTCGCGGACGCCGGGTTCACCTCCGTGGCCGAGGTCCTCCATCCGGTGGTGCCGACGCTTGCCCCGTACAGGGACCACACGCTGCTGCTGGCGGCGATGGGCGATCCGCTCAGCGAGATCCAGGACGAGCGCCTGCCGGAGGCGCCGGCGCGAATGGGCCATCCGGCGCAGGGCGCGCGCTACGTGCTTCGCGATCGCCTGGCGCGCAGGAGGGGCGGCGGCCTCCCGTCGCTGTTCCGCTAGCCGGTCCGGTGGGACTCCGCCACGGGAGCCCCTCGTTCTTGATCCCGGGGGCGCAGAAGTGCGGCACCACCGCACTGGCGGTCTTCCTCGACCGGCACCCGCGCCTGGTGCTCGCCACCGAGAAGGAGCCGGACTTCTTCCTTCGCGACGCGCGCTACGAGGGCCTCGGACTCGACCATTATCGAAGCTACTTCCCGCGCCGGCGGCTCCCCGGCCGTGAGCTGTTCTTCGAGGCGAGCGTGGCCTACCTCCTCAGCCCGCTGGTGCCCGGGCGGCTGGCCGCGTTCGATCCCGGCCTGCGCTTCGTGGTGATGGTTCGCGAGCCCGCGGCGCGCGCCTATTCGGCGTGGAACATGTACCGCAGGCTCAGCACCGTGCCCCGCGAGCGCGCCCGCTTCGAGGCCTGGCTGGAGGATCACAACCCACCGGACCGAGCCGCGGGGATCGCCATGCTCGAACGCAAGCCGTTCCCCTCGTTCGCCGAGGCGATCGAGGCGGAGCTCGACGCGATCGAGCGCGACGGGCCCGCGTGGACGCTGCCCGCCCTGGTGGCGGCCGGCCTGTACGCGGACCAGGTCGAGCGGTTCCTTCGCCTCTTCGCGCGCGAGCGCTTCCTGATCATGGAGGACCGTGAGCTGGCCGAGCGCCCGGCGGACGCCCTCAACCGGGTCCTCGCCTTCCTCGAGCTCGCCCCCTACGACTGGGGCGACGACTTCCCCCCGGTCCTCGTCGGCGACTACGCCGAACCGGCGGACACCACGGTCATGCAGCGCCTGAGGGAGTTCTACGCGCAGCCCAACCGCCGGTTCTTCGAGCTCGCGGGGGAGAGCTTCGACTGGTGAGGCCCGTCCGCGGATAGCCTGGGCGCCTTGACGCTTGCGCGGAGGATCCGGTCGCGTCTCCCTGCGAGGGCGCGTTCGTCGGCGCCCGCGGCGCCGCACGCGCCCGCCCTCGACGACCGCGCGGTCGCCGAGCTCGTCGAGCGCATGCGGCCACTGACGATGGTCTTCGAGCCCACGTTGGCCGATCTCGTCGCGAGGGTGGACGAGGTCGTGGATCGGGGCGTGCCGGGCGACCTCGTAGAGTGCGGGGTGTGGCGGGGAGGCTCGGCGTTCCTGATGGCCGAGGTGCTCAACCAGCGCCGCGCTCGCGGCCGGAAGGTCTGGCTCTTCGACTCCTTCGAGGGACTCCCGCCGCCGCGCGAGATCGACGGGCCGGGTGCGAACGCGTATGCCGAGAACACCGACGACCCGATGTACCTCGACAACTGCCGGGCGGACCTTGCCGAGGTCCGCGCGAACGCGGAGAGGCTCGGGCTGACCGACCGCACGGAGATCGTCCCGGGCTGGTTCGAGGACACGCTGCCGGCGGTGCGCGAGCGGGTCGGCCCGATCGCGCTCCTGCGTCTGGACTGCGACTGGTACGACCCGGTCAAGCTCTGCCTCGACACGTTCTACGACCAGGTATCGCGCGGCGGGATCGTGATCCTCGACGACTACTACGTCTGGGACGGCTGCGCCATCGCGGTGCACGAGTTCCTCGGACGGCGCGCGCTCGCCCACCGCATCCAGGCGGCGCCCGGGGTGGCATGGTTCAGGAAGGACTAGCGGGCGCGACGCCCTACGGGCCCGACTTCTTCTCGCGCATCGAGCCCTCGGCGCGGGACTCGGCCGCACGCGTACTGCCGCCGCTGCTGGAGGCGCTTGCGCCCAGCTCGATCGTGGACGTGGGCTGTGGCTCGGGCGCGTGGCTGGCCGAGGCCGAGCGGCTCGGGGTGGACGACTACCTGGGAATCGACGGACACACCCCGACGGAGTCGCTCCGCATCCCGCCCGAACGGTTCCTGCTGCACGACCTCACCGAGCCGCTCCGGCTCGAGCGGCGCTTCGATCTCGTCATGTGCCTCGAGGTGGCGGAGCACCTGCCGCCCGAGGCGGCCGACGTGATCGTCGAGTCCCTCTCGCGGCTCGGTCCCGCGTTGCTGTTCTCGGCGGCGCTCCCA
>DASVQK010000210.1:0-16886 GCA_036389105.1 Thermoleophilaceae bacterium | reverse complement strand
CCGTTCACGATCTGCCGCGTGAGCGGCGCGGGCAGGCCGGCCGCGGCCGCGATCGGCAGGAAGAGCCGCTCGAGCCGGGAGCGCGTCACTCGAAACGTGCGCCGGTCGAGCAGCGCGCGCATGATCGCGACGCCGCGCGAGCGCGGCAGCCGCCGGAGCGCTGCCCGGAGGGCCTCGGGATCGATCAGCCCGATCACGTCGGCCTCGCTGATCATCGCCTCGAGGTGGTCGCGCTTCATTCGCGGCGCCAGGTCGACGATGGTCAGCGCCGGGGTGGTCACCGGCATGCCCTTGTGCCGCGTCACGTCCCCCACGGATAGCTGATTACGGCGGTGGACCGCGATGCCTCGGCGAGTACGACCGCACTGACCCGTCACCGACACCTCAATGCCGCGCTTGTCCCACTTGCGAATGCCCCACAGCACGGCGGCACTCTCGTGGCTCAAGGCGGCGCCTGGGCCGCAGGCGAGTAGCGCCGCCATCCACCTTCCCTCACGCGACAGCTCGCTCCGCCCAACGGCATACACACCCTGCATCACCCGATGCAGACGGCCCTTGCGAATGCGGTGCTGAATCGCCTGGGGCTCGAATCCGAGCTCCAAGAGCTGCGCCCGCGCGATGACGCCGTGCTGCCGGCGAGCGAGTTGCCAGACTCGTTTACTCGACGAGTGGTTCCTTTTGGAGTCCATGGACTCATAAAGTCACCACTCGATTGGATTCGCCCCCTTCATTGCCGCTGTTAGCGGCAAATCGAGGGGGCGCGGCGCTACGAGGCCTCCGCCAGCTCCGCCGCTTCCCGGGCGCGCGCCTGGGCCACGGCGCGCAGCGCCTTCGAGGGCTCGACGTCGTGGGTGGCCAGGAAGTCGTCCATGTGGCGCCAGGTGGAGCGGCGGGCGCCGCGGCCGGTCAGCACGCCGAGGTGGCCGCCCGGCGCGCGGTGGACCCGCACCTCGGGGGCGCCCGTGAGCAGGTCCTCCACCGCGATGACCGCCTCGGCCGGGGCCAGCACGTCGTCATTGCCGGCCACCACCAGGACCGGGACGTCCACGGCGGCCAGGTCGATGCGGCGGTCGCTCAGCTCGATGCGGCCGCCGGCCAGCTCGTTGACGCGGAAGAAGCGGTGGTAGAGCTGCGCGAAGGTGCGGCCCGGGTAGGCGAGCATGTTGGCCATGTAGTCGTCCACCGCCTCGACGTGCGCCAGCAGGTCGCGGTTGTCGATGTTGCGCAGCAGCGTGAGCGGCTTGGTGACGCGCTTGTCCAGGGCGGTGAGCTGGAAGCCCAGCGACACCAGCGGCGCCGGCGCGCCGCCCAGCGCCGAGTACAGCCCCGTGACCAGGCGCCCGCCGGTCATCTCGGCCAGGCGCCGGATCGGCGCCATCGTGCGCACCTTGGCGAAGTCGAACGGGCTGGCCACGAGGGACACCGAGCGCACCGGCAGCTCGTTGCCCGCCACCGCCAGGAGCGACATGATCCCGCCCAGGCACCAGCCCACGGACTGCACCGGCAGGTCGCCCGCGTCCTCGCTCACGACCTCGATAGCCGACGGGATCACGTCGTCGACCCAGTGCTCTATTCCCAGCTGGCGGTCGCTGAACGAGATCGGGCCGTAGTCCACGAGATACGTCGGGTAGCCGAGCGCCAGCAGGTGCTGCACCAGGCTGCAGCCGCGGCGCAGGTCGAAGCAGCGCGCGGGCGCAGCGAGCGGCGGCACCAGCAGCACCGGGGCGCGCCGCGCTGCGGTGCGGGTGGGGCGGTAGCGGTGCACCGTCCGCTGCGGCCCCTCGTCGATGATCGAGCTGGGCGCGCGAGTGAGGTCCGCCACGCCGGCCCCCACGGTCATGTCCCAGAGGTTGGCCGCCGAGTCCGCGGCGCGCTCGATCCCCAGCATTTGCAGGAGGATACGGGAGGGTCAGGTCAGCTGGACGGCCAGCAGCCGCTCGAGCTCGGCGATCGTTCCCTCGGCGCCGCGGTGGAGGATCGCGGTCATGCCCACCGCCTCGGCGCCCTCGCAGTTCTCGCGCAGGTCGTCCACGAACACGCACTCCTCCGGCGGCACGCCGATCTTCTCGGCCCCCAGGTGGAAGATCTCCGGCTCCGGCTTGTGCAGCCCGACCTTGCCGGAGATCACGACCTCGTCGAACAGCTCGTCGATGAGGGCGTCGTCGTAGGTGGTGCCGCCCCACGAGTTGGAGATCAGGCCGGTGGGCGTCCCGCCCGCCCGGACGCGCCGCACGGCGTCGATCATCCGCTCGTCCTGCTGAACGCCGGCGAAGAGCCGCTCGACCATCCCCGAAGGCTCGCGCACACCGAGCAACGGCGCGAAGCGCTGCTCGAACTCGGGCACCTCCAGCTCCCCCCGCTCGAGCTGCCGCAGCAGGTCGAGCCCCTCGCCCCGCTCGCGGAACAGCTTCCTCACTGCCTCGGTTTCGAGTCCCTCAGCCACGCAGAACTGCTGAAAGGACTCGAAGACGTTCGTGGTCAGAACGCCTCCAAAGTCCACGAGCAAGCCTCTCACGTGCTCGGGGCGGGCAGCTTCGTGATCTCGTGGGCGGCCTCGGCCAGCTGCGGCACGCCCTTGTCGAACAGCGCGAGGTACGGATCGTCGGTCGTGCCCGCCAGCGAGCGCTTGTAGTTGCCCTCCATGAACACCGCGGCCTTCCACAGCGCCAGCGCCTGGTACCAGCGCAGGTCGGACATGGAGCGCCCGCTGCGCTCCTCGTAGCGCGCGATCAGCTCGTCGCGGCTGAAGAATCCCTCGGCGTGCGTCACGCTAAGCCGGTCGAACATGGTCTCGAGCCGATCGGCGTCGCTCGGCTCCGACCACGTCGCCGTCAGGTAGCCGATGTCCGCCAGCGGGTCGCCGATCGTGGCCATCTCCCAGTCGAAGATCGCGATCAGCCGCGCGGGCGTGTCGCTCGCGAACATCGTGTTGCCCAGGCGGTAGTCGCCGTGGACGATCGTGGCGGGCGGCGACTCGGGCTTGTTGGCCGCCAGCCAGTCGCCCACCTCCTGGACCAGCGGCAGGTCGCGCGTCTTGTTCACGTCCCACAGGCCCCCGAATCGCCGCAGCTGGCGGTCGAGGTAGCCGGTGGGCTTGCCGAAGCCCTCCAGTCCGCACGCGCGCCAGTCCACCGCGTGCATCTCGGCCAGCGAGTCCACCAGCTCGCAGCAGATCCGCCTGCGCTCCTCGGGCGTGGCGAACCGGTCGGGCACGGACGTGGTGATGACGGTGCCCTCCAGGTACTCCATCACGTAGAACGGCACGCCCAGGACGGACTCGTCGTCGCAGGCGTCCAGCACGCGCGGCGTGCGCACCTCCGCGTCCCGCACGGCCGTCAGCAGGCGCGCCTCGCGCAGCACGTCGTGCGCCGTGGGCGGCAGCGGCGGCCGCGGGGGGCGGCGCAGCACGAAGCTCTCGCCGCCGCGATCGATCAGGTAGGTGATGTTCGAGTGCCCCTCGCCGATCCGCTCGGCCGCGACCGGCCCCGAGCCGATCCCGCGCTCGTCGAGGTAGGCGGCCAGCGGTTCGCGCACGATCAGCGGCGCCAGCTCCTGCTGGGCTGCCTGCTCGTGAGTGTCGACTACGTCCCGCGCGGCCACGATGGCCGCAATCCTTGCAGCCGGCGCGCGCGGCCGTTTGAACCACCCCGGCTCCGGCGCGTATAACTCCGCGCATGCGGCGGCTGGCGTTGACAGTCGGTCTGGCTCTCGCGGTGCTGGCGGGGCCGGGCGCGACCGCTCTGGCGGTGGACCAGAGCGTGAGCGCCAACCCCGATTCCACCTTCACGCCCGCAGCCGTCACCATCAAGGTCGGGGAGAGCGTGCACTGGCACAACGCGGGCGGCTTCCACAACGTGTCGTTCGACGACGGCAGCTTCAAGGACCCGCCCGCCCCGAGCGCGACGGCCTGGAACGCCGACCGCAAGTTCGACGCCCCGGGCACCTTCCTGTACCACTGCGACCAGCACGGCGGTCCGAACGGCGAGGGGATGTCGGGCAAGGTCATCGTCGAGCAGGAGGGCGGCAACCCGCCACCCCCCGGCGACACCACCGCGCCCGTCATCACGGGGCTCAAGGCCAAGCCGTCCAAGTTCTGCAACAGGAAGAAGTCGAGGAAGTGCAGGAAGCCCGGCACGCGGATCAGGTTCACGCTGTCGGAGGCGGCCAGCGTGAGGGCGGACGCGTCGCCGGTGAAGGGCGGCACGGGGGCCGTCGTGGTCTTCCAGCGTCAGGCCGACGCCGGCGAGAACGTGGTCAAGTTCGCCGGAAAGCCGGGCGGGAAGCGCCTGAAGGCCGGCAAGTACGAGCTCCGGCTGGTGGCCACCGACCAGGCCGGGAACCAGTCCCAGCCCACGCTGACCACGTTCCGGATCAGGAAGTAGGCCCGATCTCGTCCACGTGGCGGACGTTCCGCACGTCGGACTCGTCCGCGCTCGGCTCTCCGTCGAGCCACGCGTCAAGGATCTCGCCCAGCAGCGCCTGACTGGTGGTACGCAGCGACAGCGCCAGCACGTTGGCGTCGTTCCACCTTCGCGCGCCGCGCGCGGTCTCGGCGTCCCCGCACAGGGCGGCGCGCACGCCGCCCACCTTGTTGGCCGCGATCGACGCGCCGGTGCCGGTCCAGCAGCACACCACGGCCTGATCGGCGCGGCCGTCGGCCACGTCGCGGGCGGCGGCCTCGCTCGCCCACGCCCAGTCGTCCCGCTCGCCGTCGGCCAGGGCGCCGTGCGGCAGCGGGTCGTGGCCGCGCCGGCGGAGCTCCTCCACCACGGCCTCCGCGACCCCAGTGCGCTCGTCGCTCGACACCGCGATCCGCATGGCCGCCAGGGTAGTCCAGCCCGGCGGTACGCTTTGAGCGGACTCGTGTTGAAGCGCACCATCCTCGCGGCGACGGCGGCATTCGTGCTGGCCATGTGCGCGGGCGCGCCCGCGCAGGCCGCCACCGAGACCCGGAGCTTCGACTATCCCGTGACCCTGGGCCCCTACCAGGTCAAGCAGGACTTCTCGTTCGTCGCCTCGCCCGGCGTCGATGCCTTCATCACCCGCATGTCCGTCGACGTGGTGGACGCGGACGGCAGGCCGGTGCCGATCCGGCGGGTGATGCTGCACCACATCGTGTTCGCCAGCCTGGGCCGGCCCAGCCGCACTTGCGGCTCCACGCCGTACACGGCGTTCGACTCGAAGACCACGGTGCCCAACCTGGGCGAGTCGTTCTACGGCGCGGGCGAGGAGCACAACGTGCTGAACCTGCCGCCCGGCTACGGCTACCGCATCACCAAGGAGGAGTCCTGGGCGATGGTCTGGATGCTGATGAACCATCGCGGCGTGGACGACGACGTGCGGATCCGCTGGACGGTGACGTGGGACGACTCGCCGGACATCACCGAGCTGCACCCGTACTGGCTCGACGTGCGCAACTGCCGCGCGGACCCCGTCTACGACGTGCCCGGAGGCGGCAAGCGCGGGTCGAGTCACTCCGAGACGTTCGAGTACACGATGCCCGAGTCGGGGCGCATCGTGTCCGCCGGGGCGCACGTGCACGGCGGCGCACGCGACCTGACGGTGTCGCAGCCCGACTGCGGCGACCGCGCGGTGTTCCGCTCTCAGCCCGCCTGGGGCATGCCCGACCACCCCTTCTACCACGTGCGGCCGATCCTCCACGAACCCGGGCCGATCTCGATGAGCGGCCTGTACTCGCAGAAGGGCTACCCGGTGGAGCGCGGCCAGCGGATACGGCTCACCTCCCGCTACGACAACTTCCTGCCCCACACGCGCGTGATGGGCATCGTCGGCATGTACCTCGCGCCCCAGGAGGTGCCGCCGGGGTGCTCCCAGCCGCCCGACGACATCGCCACGATCCAGCCGGCGCAGGCCGCCGGCATCCCATTCCGCACCGACACGCCCGCCTTCCGCGTGCCGATCACCGGCATAGGCAGGGACGGCAGGGCGCGGGCGATCAAGCGCCCGCCGGGCAGGACGGTGCGCGTGAAGAGCGGCGCCACGGTGAACGTGCGCAACTTCTCGTTCGCCAAGCCCAACCTGTCGCTGGCCAAGGGCTCCACGCTCGACTGGCGCTTCGGCCCCGACACGCTCCACAACGTGACCCTGGCGAACGGGCCGCGCGGTTTCTCGTCGGACAACCTCAGCGACGGCCGGCGCTTCTCGTACCGCTTCGACAAGCCGGGCACCTACCGGCTGTTCTGCGGTCTGCACCCGGTCCAGATGACGCAGACGGTCAAGGTGCGCCGCAAGCGCCGCTGAGCGTCCCGTCCCGGCGGTCCGCCGAGGACCGCGGCCTAAGCTGAATCCATGCCCGAGCTGCCCGAGGTGGAGATCGTGGCGCGCCGGCTCCACCGCGCGCTCGAGGGCGTGGAGGTGGAGTCCGCGCTCGCGCCCGGCATGGTCACCCTGAAGACGATCGATCCACCGCTCGATTCGCTCGCCGGGCGGGTTGTGACAGGGGTGCGGCGGTTCGGCAAGATGCCCGTAGTCGACTTCGGCGGGCTGTCCCTGCTCGTTCACCTGATGTCGGCCGGAAGGCTTCAGCTGTTCGGCGAGCGCGCGTCCCTGCGCGACAAGCGCTCGCGGCTCCTGGTGCGGCTGGCCGACGGGCGCGAGCTGAGGCTGCGCGAGTTCGGCACCCAGCAGCGGGCCTGGGCCAAGCTGCTGACGCCCGGCGACCTGGCGGCGGACGAGGCGGTGGCCAAGCTCGGTCCCGAGGCCTGGCCGCCGCCCCCGCCGGAGGAGCTAGCGAGCCTGCTCGACCAGCCGCGCCACCTGCACCCGCTGCTGCGCGACCAGCGCACGATCGCCGGCATCGGCCGCTCGTGGGTGGACGAGATCCTGTGGACGGCGCGGCTGTCGCCGTTCCGCCAGGGCTCCGAGCTGGACGCCGACGACGTCGCGCGCCTGCACGAGGCGATGGACGAGGTGCTGGGCGGGGCGCTGGAGCACTACGAGAGGACGATCGGCGACTCGATCCCCGACAAGGCCCCGATGCCGCTCAAGGTGCACCGCCGCAAGGGCGAGGCGTGCCCGCGCTGCGGCGCCACGATCGAGGCCGTCCACTTCAAGGACTACGTGATGTGCTACTGCCCGCGGGAGCAGACGGGCGGCAGGGTGCTGAAGGACCGGCGGCTGTCGAGGCTGCTCAAGTGACCCGCGCCCGGGCCGCCGCCGCCGCGGTGGTGGCCGGCGCCGCCGCGGCGGTGCTGATGGCCGCGCCCGCTCAGGCCGCCACGTTCGGGTCGGCCGACCTGGAGCAGCCCCTGTCGCCCGCGGCAGGGTGCGCCAGCTACCCGTGCTCGATCGTGGACGACGTCCACGCGGACGGGAGCGACGAGCGGGGGGCGCCGATCGACGGCGTGCTCACGCGCGTGCGGATGCGCTACGCGGGCGACGGGGCGGTCGTCGCCTTCCGCGTGCTCCGCCCGAGCGGGCCGGGCTCGTTCCTCAACGCGGGACCGGAGCTGGCGGCCACGCTGTCCCCGTCGTCCGGCGCCGCCCAGACGCTGACGTTCGCGGCGCGGCGGCCGGTCCAGGAGGGCGACCGCCTGGCGCTGGCGGCGGGCGACTCGCTGTCCGGCGACGCGTACCTGGCGTCCGGCGACCCGCGCCGATGCCTCGTGCGCGAGGGGCTCCATCCCGTCGGCAGCTCGCAGCCCTACGACTCCGGCTCGTGCGACGCCGAGGTGGTGCTCCAGGGAACCGTCGAGCCCGACACCGACGCCGACGGGTACGGCGACGAGTCCCAGGACGGCTGCCCGGCGGACCCCGCCATCCACGACGGTCCCTGCTCCGCCGACCTCGAGCTGACGGCGACGGCGACCCCCGCGCAGCTGCTGCTGGCCGACACGGCCGTCTATACGATGACCGTCCGCAACCTGGGCACGAGCCCGTCCGAGAACATCGGGCTGCGCGTGCCGGTCGGTGAGACCGCGCAGCTCGTGGGGACCCGCGCCGGCAGCGGGCTCTGCGGCGGGGTCCGCGCGGTGTTCTGCTGGCTCGGCACGCTGCGCGCCGGCGAGAGCACGACCGTGGCGGTGGCGGTCCGGCCCGGCAGCCCCGGAACCGTGACCGTGCGCGGCAGCGTGATCAGCGCCACCTCGGACCCGGATGCCGGCAACAACAGCGCGTCGGCGTCCACCCGGGCCATCGACCCCTTCGCCGGAGTGGTGCTCCCGCTGCCGAGGGCCTCGGTGCGCCGCGGGGTCGCGCGCGTGCTGCACGCCTGCCCGTCGAACACGCCGCGCTACTGCCAGGGCGCGGCCAGCGTCAAGCAGGCGGCGCCGGTGGTCCCCGGCGGCGCCGGGGCCTCCAGCGTGCCGGTGTCGAAGGGCCCGCGCCTGGGCCGCGGCAGCTTCCGGCTTCAGCCCGGCGCGATCTCCACCGTCTCGGTGCGGCTGTCCAAGCGGGCGGCGCGGAAGCTGTCCCGGCGCCGGCGGCTGACCGTGGTGGTCACCAGCGTGGCTCAGGACGGCGCGGGCACCCGGCGCACCACCTACGCGCGCGTGGTGCTGGTGGACAAGAGTCCCCGGCGGCGCCGCCGCTAGACGGCCGGTCCCGCCGCCGGCCCGTACCTTTACGGCGTGCCGCCCGCCGCATCCCTCGGCGACTCGTTCCGCTCGTTCTTCGACGCGGTGGACGCGTTCTTCTCGAGCCTGGCCAGGATCCACTGGGGCTCGCTCACCCTGGCCCTGCTCGCGTTCGGCACCTACCTGACCCTCCGGGCGCGCGCGTCGTACAACGTCCTGAGGGCGGCCTACCCGGCCGAGCGCATCCCGTTCCGCGAGATCTGGGGCGCGTACATGGCCGGCTACGGGTTCAACAGCGTGATCCCGGCGCGCGGCGGCGACGTGATCCGGCTGTTCCTGACCAAGGGGTCGATCCCCCGCGCCACCTACCCGACCGTCGCGGCCGCCTTCTCCGTGGACCTGCTCTTCGACCTCGTGGCCGGCGGCACCGCCATCGTGTTCTCGGCCACCCAGGGCGTCTTCCCCAAGCTGCCGGACCTGTCGAAGCTGAACGCGTTCGACCTCTCGTACTTCGCCGCGCACCCGAAGTTCGCGCTGTTCGTCCTCACCCTGCTGGCGATCGCGGTGATCGTCGCCACCGCCCTCCTGTCCGTCCGCGCCAGGGCCTTCTGGTCCCGCGTCAAGCAGGGGTTCACCGTGCTCCTGGACCGCCGCCGCTACTTCCGGCAGGTCTTCGGCGTGCAGGCCATCGCCTGGCTGTTCCGCTTCACGGCGTTCTGGTTCCTGCTCGAGGCCTTCAACATCGGCGGGTCGGTCCGCAACGTGCTGCTCGTGCTGGGCGTGCAGGCGGTCAGCGCCGCCCTCCCGTTCACCCCGGGCGGGGCGGGGGCGCAGCAGGCGCTGCTGGTGCACGTGTTCGGCGGGACCGTGGCCTCCGCCACCCTGGCGGCCTACTCGGTGGGCCAGCAGATCGCCATCGCCGCGTTCACGTTCGGCTGCGGCTTCCTCGCGCTGGTGTTCGTGTTCCGGATCCGCAGCTTCAAGGAGGTCATCCGCCGCGGGCAGCAGGAGCGGGCCGCGGAGAAGGAGGAGGCGCCGACGCCGGCGTGACTAGGTGCCGAAGCCCTCGCGCGCCTCGCGCACGAGGGTGACGGCCTCCGGGAACAGCACGCCCATCGCGGCGCGCACCTCGGCGGCCTGCTGCTCCGCGTTGCCCTGGAGGTTGAGCCGCGCGATGCCGGCCACGGTCATGTCGACGGCCAGCTTGATCGCGTTGTCGGCCCAGGCCACGCGCTGGGCGCCCTGCATCTGCTCGGCAAGCTCCGCCATCCGGCGCCTGAGCTCCTCGGGGTCGCCGAACAGCCCGCCGAAGGGATCTTCCTCTGATGCCACGCACCGATTGTACGGCTCGGGTAACCTCGCGAGCCGCCCATGGCACTGCCGCCGCCAAGCGAGTCGTCCACGTGCCTGGTCACGGGGTCGTCGGCGGGGATCGGCGTGGAGATCGCCCGCAAGCTGGCGGCACGCGGCCACGGCGTGACGCTGGTCGCGCGCCGCAAGGAGCGGCTGGTCAAGCTGGCCCGCGAGCTGTCGGAACAGCACGGCGTTCGCGCCGAGACGGTGGCCTGCGACCTGGCCTCCGCCGCGGCGCGCCACCGCATGATCTCGACTGTGGAGAACCGCGGCCTACAGGTGGACGTGCTTGTGAACAACGCCGGCTTCGGCAGCGCCGGCCGCTTCCAGAGGCTCGACCAGGAGGCCGAGCTCCAGATGGTGCGCACCAACGTGGAGGCCGTCGTGGACCTGTGCGGCGCCTACGTGCCGCAGATGACCGAGCGCGGCTGCGGAGCGGTGCTCAACGTGGCGTCGGTGGCGGCCTACCAGCCGATCCCCCGCCAGGCCACGTACGCCGCCACCAAGGCGTTCGTGCTGAGCTTCACCGAGGCCCTGCACACCGACCTCCGCGGCACCGGGGTGAGCGCCACCGCGCTCTGCCCCGGCCCCACCAAGACCGAGTTCGGCGACGCCGCCGGCATACCCGACGAGCTCTTCGAGATTCCCGGCCTGGTGTACTCCGCCGAGCAGATGGCCGACGCCGGCGTGACAGCCATGGACAAGGGCCGCCGCGCGGTGGTTCCCGGGCCCACCAACGCGGTCGGCGCCGTGAGCGGACGGATGCTGCCGCGCAAGCTCGTGCTGGAGCTGGTGGACCGCTTCTATCCGGTGGGCAGGTAGCCGTGGGCGCGCTGTCCAGCCTGCTCCTCGCCGCCCAGCTGCCCAACCTGGCCGGGCTGATACTGGCCGCGGCCATCACCACGGTCGGCTGCGTGGCGTTCCACGCGCTCCAGGCCGTCGGTCGCCGCGACTCCCCGGACGTGAGCATGGTCGTGGGCGGCCTCGTGGTGGCCGGCATCCTCGGGGCGTTGGGGCTGCTCCTGGTGGGCGCCGGGCTGCCGGCGTTCGAGTAGCGCCCCGGACGGGGGTATTCAGCCGTAGCTCTTGCGCCTGAAGACGTCCGTCTTCAGCGAGTCCACCCGGTCCAGGAACAGGATCCCGTCCAGGTGGTCCAGCTCGTGCAGCAGGCAGCGGGCCTCGAAGCCCTCGGTCTCGATCGTCAGCCCGGCGCCGCCGGGGTCGCGCGCCTCGATCGTCGCGTGCGTGGCGCGGCGGACGTTGGCCGTCAGGTCGGGAATCGACAGGCAGCCCTCGCGCGCCACCTCGGCTCCCTCCGAGCGCACGACGCGCGGATTGACCAGGACCAGCTCGCCGTTGCAGACGGTGGCCTTCGGATGGTCGGTCACGTCCACGACCACGACCCTGACCAGCTCCGAGATCTGCGGGGCCGCGATTCCCACGCAGCGGGGAAACGACCGCATCGTGTCGAGCAGGTCGCGCCCCACGCGCTCGGCCTCCGCAATTTCGCCCGGCTCGAGCGCCCGCGCGTCGCTCTTCAGCAGGGGATGGGGGACGTGCAGGACGTCGCGAACCGCCATCGCGGCCGTCTACAGGGCGTCCTGCGCCAGCGGACGGAGCGTGACCTCCACGCCCTGCTCGCCGGCCACGCGCTCGAGCGCGGCCTGGAGCTCGGCCGCGTCGACGTCGTCGGGCGGTGCGATCTCCATCATCAGCGCGTACAGGGGCGTCTCGGGTCCCTCGCCCACCAGCTTGGTGTTGAGGTCGGTGATGTCGACGCCGCGCTCGGCCAGCGCCGAGGTGGCCGCGTGCACGATGCCCGGGTGGTCGGCGCCGTAGAGCGTGACGATCTGGGATGGGACGGGCTCGCCGGCCGGGTCGGCGTCGCCGAGCTCGCTAAGCGCGAGAGCCTCCAGTCCGAGCCGGTCGCGGACGGCGTCGAGGTCGGCGCGCAGCGCGTCGGCGTCGGCGCCGTCGGGCAGTGCCACCACCAGCATCATCGTGAAGTGGCCGCGCAGGATCGTCATCTGCGAGTCCTCGATGTTCACGTCGTGCGCGAGCAGCACCTCGGACACGGCCGCGACGATGCCGGGCCTGTCGCGCCCGATCGCTGAGAGGGCGTGGTGGCGCATCCGCGCGGACCTTAGCTGGGCATCCGGGCGATCCGGCTCCCGTAGACTCGCCGCGATGCGCATCGGTGACGTGATGACCCAGGAGGTGGTTACCGCGGCCGCGGACGCGACGCTCGGCGAGGTGTCCGAGCTGATGCGCGACCGCAACGTGGGCTCCGTCGTGATCCTGGAGCACGACCGCCCGGTTGCGCTGATCACCGACCGCGACATGGCTCTGGCCCTCGGGGCCGACGCCACCGACCGCGGCGAGCCCGTGGGCGGGCACGCCACCCGGCCGCTCGTGACCGGGGAGGCCGGGATGGACCTGGAGGAGGCCGCGGCTCTCATGGTGCAGCACCGCATACGCCGCCTGCCGGTCACCGACGGCGAGGGCCTGGCCGGCATCGTGACGCTGGACGACCTGGCCGTGCGCACCGGCGACCCGCAGCTGGCCCAGCAGATGACCGCGCAGGTGGCCCGCGCCGCCCTGCCGGAGTTCTTCTTCCACCAGAGGGGAGGCTGAGATGCCGCTCACGCCCGAGCAGCGCCACCGCCGCGATCAGGTCGAGACGCTCATACGCATCATGGCGCCCGGGCTGAACCTGGTGCTGGCGGCCGGGGAGCGCCTGTCCAAGCTGGTCTCCCCCGAGGACGACGAGTACTACCCGGTCCGCTCCGGCGCCGCCGATCCGCGGCTCGGTCGCCCGGGCGAGCGATCCAAGCGCTGAAGACGACCGTCGCGCGTATGTCAGAGTAGGCGCCCTCGTGGCGCCCGAGGAACAACTCGCGTGGGAGAAGCGAGCCGGCCGGCCCGCGGCGGCGGCGGCGTTCGTGTCGGCGCTGCTCGGACTCGCCACGATCGCGGTCAGCTCCGCCTACCAGACCAATCACCCCATCGGGGACCGCGTCGAGGAGTACCTGCGCATCCACAACCACGGCGGCCCGTTCGTTGCGATCCTGATCTTCCAGGCGATCTCGCTCGCGCTACTCGCGCCCGTGTTGTACTTCCTCTACCGAGCCGCCAAGAGCCGGTTGCCGGAGATCCCCCGCGCCTTGCTGCCGATCTCCCTGGTCGCGCCGCCGCTGCTCGCGCTGGGCGGCGTGATCAGCTCGATCGAGCAGATCGCCGCCGCCGACCGCGTCGCCGCCAAGCTTCCGCTGCCCCCGAAGGCCGCCCTCGACCTGGCCGACGACGAGCTCGCGAAGGGCGCGGGTGGCGTCCTGCCGTACGTCGGGCTCGTGCTGGCGATCGTGTTCGCGTTCGCGATCGGGATGGTCGCCATGAACGCCCGCCGCGCGGGGCTGCTCAGCCAGTTCATGGGGATCCTCGGCGTGATCGGGGGGATATGGATCGTCCTCAACTTCCTGCTCGGGCCGGCGCTGGTTCTGTACTACTGGACGGCGGCGATGGGCCTGCTGTTCATCGACCGCTGGCCCGGGAACGGGCGCGGCCCCGCCTGGGAGACGGGTGAAGCCGACCCCTGGCCGACCGCCGCGGAGATCCGGGCGGCTCAGCAGGGAGACGGGGGCGACCCGCCCGCACGGCCGGAGCCGCGGCCCGCGCCGCGCTGGCTCGAGCGCCTCGCCGGGACGGCGGGCGGTGGGGACGGCTCGTCGAACGGCGCGGACGATCTCGGCGAGACTCCGGAGCCGCGCCCGCTGGCGCCGGCACAGCACCCGCGGTCGAAGAAGCGCAAGAAGAAGAAGCGGCGCTAGCGCCTCCGCGCTACTCCTCGTCCGCCTCGCCGGACTCGATCTTCTCCTTGATCTTCTCGGTGACCGTCGGGTCGCGCAGCGTCGTCACGTCCCCGAGCTCGCGGCCCTCGGCGATGTCCTTCAGCAGGCGGCGCATGATCTTGCCCGAGCGCGTCTTGGGCAGGTCGTCGGCGTAGACGATCCGCTTCGGCCGGGCCAGCTTGCCGATCTTGTCCGCCACGTGCGCGCGGATCTCGTCGTCGAAGCCCTCCTCCTCTTCCTGCGAGTCGCCCTTCAGCGTCACGAACGCGACGATCGTCTGGCCGGTGTCCTCGTCCTGGGCGCCCACGCAGGCGGCCTCCGCCACCCGGTCGTGGGAGACGATCGCCGACTCGATCTCCATCGTGGACATGCGGTGGCCGGACACGTTGATCACGTCGTCCACCCGACCGACGATCCAGAAGTAGCCGTCGGAGTCGATCTTGGCGGCGTCGCCCACCTCGTAGACGTCGTTGCCGTACTTCTTCCAGTAGGTCTCCACGTAACGGTCGTCCTCGCCGTAGAGCGTGCGCGCCATCGCCGGCCACGGCCGCCGGAGCGTCAGGAAGCCGCCGCCCTCCTCCACGATCGAGCCGTCCTTCTTGACCACCGCCGCCTCGACGCCGGGGAACGGCCTGGTGGCCGAGCCCGGCTTGGTCTCGGTGATGCCCGGCAGCGGCGTGATCATGATCTGGCCGGTCTCGGTCTGCCACCAGGTGTCCACGATCGGGCAGCGCTCGCCGCCCACGACCTTGTGGTACCAGGCCCACGCCTTCGGGTTGATCGGCTCGCCAACCGAGCCCAGCAGCCGGAGCGACGACAGGTCGTGCTTCTCCAGGTGCTCGTCGCCCCACTTCATGCACGCGCGGATGGCGGTGGGCGCGGTGTAGAGGATCGTGACCCCGTGGTCCTCCACGATCTGCCACCAGCGGTCCTTCTCCGGATAGTCCGGGGCGCCCTCGTACAGGACGGACGTCGCGCCGTTGCACAGCGGCCCGTAGACGATGTAGGAGTGGCCCGTCACCCAGCCCACGTCGGCCGCGCACCAGTACACGTCGTCGTCCGGCTTCAGGTCGAACACCACCCTGTGCGTGGCCGCGACCCCCGTCAGGTAGCCGCCGGTGGTGTGCAGGATGCCCTTCGGCTTGGCGGTCGAGCCCGAGGTGTAGAGGATGTAGAGCGGGTGCTCGGCGTCCAGCGGCTCGGCCTGGCAGTCGGCGTCGGCGCCGTCGACGGCTTCGTGCCACCACAGGTCGCGCCCGTCGGTCATCGGCACGTCCTCGTCGGTGCGCTTGACCACCACCACATGCTCGAGGTTCGGCAGTTCGCCGAGGATCTCGTCGACCTTCTCCTTCATCGGCGTGGGCTTGCCGCGCCGCAGCGTGGCGTCGGCGGTGACCAGCACCTTGGCGTCGGACACCTTCATCCGCTCCTTCACGGACTCGACGGAGAAGCCGCCGAACACCACGTTGTGCACCGCGCCGATCCGCGCGCAGCCGAGCATGGCCGCGGGAGTCTCGGGCACCATCGGCATGAAGATCCCCACCACGTCGCCCTTCTCCACGCCCAGCGACTTGAGGACGTTGGCGAACCGCTTGGTCGAGTCCAGGAGGTCGGCGTAGGTCACGTCCTTGGTGTCGCCGTCCTCGCCCACCCAGTGGAACGCCACCTTGTCGCCCCTGCCGGCGTCCACGTGGCGGTCCAGGCAGTTGTGGGAGGCGTTGATCTTGCCCTCCTTGAACCACTTGGCCCAGGGCGGGTTCCAGTCGAGAACGGTCTGCCACTCCTCGAACCAGTCGAGCTCCTTGGCCCAGCGCTCCCACCAGGCCTCGAAGTCGGCCTCCGCCTCGTCGTAGATCGCGGGGTCGGAGAAGTTGGCCCGCTCCACGAACTCCTCCGGCGGCGAGAAGGAGTCCTCGTCGCGGAGCAGCACCTCGAGGTCCTCGCGCTCCTCGGTCGCGTCGCGCTCTTCGGTCGCCTCCTCGGCCATGTCCCGACCTCCCGTAGTCGCTCCCACCGCAGTGTCTCAGACGGCTCCGGCCGCCTCGGCCACGCGCCTGTATGCCTCCCCGGGCTCCGGCGCGCCAAACACCGACGACCCGGCCACGAACAGCCGCGCGCCCGCCTCGGCGCAGCGCGGGGCGGTCTCCTCGTCCACGCCGCCGTCCACCTCGATCGCCACGGCCTCGGGCATCCGCTCGCGCAGGCGCTCGACCTTCGCCAGGGTCTCCGGGATGAACGGCTGGCCGCCCCAGCCGGGGTTGACGGTCATGCACAGCGCGGTGTCCAGGTCGCCGGCCAGCTCGGCCAGCGCCTGGTCGGGCGTGGAGGGTGTGATGGCCACGCCGGCCAGGCAGCCGGCCTCGTGCACCGCCTTCACGGCGTAGTGCGCGTGCGGGGTGGCCTCGAAGTGGACGCTGATCTGGTCGGCGCCGGCGCGCGCGAACTCGTCGATCTGGCGCTCGGGGCGCTCGATCATCAGGTGCACGTCGAGCAGGCCGCCGGCCCCGCGCACCTGCTCGGCCAGCGCGGCCACGATCAGCGGGCCGATCGTGATCGGGGGGACGAAGTGGCCGTCCATCACGTCCACGTGGATCACCCGCGCTCCCGCGTCCATCACGTCGCGCACCTGGTCCCCCAGCCGCGCGAAGTCGCTGGCCAGGATCGACGGCGCCACGCGGCGCTCGCGAAGAAGCTCCTTCGCGGCGGTCACCGGCGTGAAGCTACACGAATGCGGGCCGGCGCTCTACGCTGCGGCGGGTGCGCACCCCGGCCCTCCTCCAGCGCGCCGACGCCGCGCTGGGGGAAGCGCTCGAGCGGACCGTGACCTCGCACCACCGGCGCCGGCTGCGGCGCCTGGGCCACGACGAGTCGCTCGATCCGCCGCGGGGGCAGGGGCTGTGGGCCGCGGGCGACCCGCCGCCGCGCTCCGGCAACTCCGTGGAGGTGCTGATCGACGGCGAGGAGGGCCTCGCGGCGATCGAGGAGGAGCTGCGCGGCGCGCGTTCCCACGTGCACATCGCGGCCTGGCACGTGACGCCCGAGTTCTCCCTGCGCCGCGACGGCTCCACACCCGCCCTGCGGGACCTCCTGGCCGACCTGGCCCAGCGGGTGGACGTGCGCGTGCTCCTGTGGGCGGGCGCCCCGCTGCCGG
>DASVQK010000209.1:0-2935 GCA_036389105.1 Thermoleophilaceae bacterium | reverse complement strand
GGCGTCCTCGGCCTTCGACCGCGCCGCGTAGCGCAGCCCGGCCCGCTCGGGCAGGCCGAGCTCGGCGGCTCGCTCGGCGAAGGCGTCGCCCACCAGCTCGACCGCCTCCGCCCGGTCGCGCATCAGCGCGATCCGCTGCTGGCCCTGAGAGCCGAGCGTTCGCAGGACCCGCCCTCCGTGGCGCAGCGCGAGGTCGTCGCGGTGCGGGCCGTGGGTGGTGAACCCGCGGTCGAGGTCGCTCTGACGGCGCTCCGCCAGCTCGGCCCGGATGACCTCCGGATCGCCCTCGGCGCAGCGCGGGGCGTAGCGGAGCTCGGCCGGCTCCGGCAGGCCCAGCTCCTCGGCGCGCGCCGCGAAGGCCGGTGCGACGAGCTCGGCGGCGCTCGAGCGGTCGGCCATCAGCTCCGCCCCCTGCCGCGCGAGCTCGAGGTCCCACGGGTCGAGCAGCTCCCGGCGCGCCGCGCCGGCGCGCACGCGAGCGATCAGCGCGTTGCGCTGCGCGAGCGCGCGCGAGTAGGCCGCGCGAGTGGTGGCGCGGGCGGGCCAGAGCGCGGCCACCACGCGGTCGAGGTGGCCGCGGCGGCCGGCGGGCGGCCCCTTGACGAGGTCCAGGCGCTCGGGGAGGAAGACGCTGACGAGGGGGCGCGGCGGGTCGGCGCTCTTCGCGAGCGGGGCGCCGTCCACGCGCACCCGCTTCTCCTGTCCCGGCTCGAGCCCCACCTCGAGCGCGTGGCGGCCGTCCTCGGCCTCCACCTCGACCTCGACGCGGGCGACGGGGGCGCCCAGCCGCACCACCTCGCGCTCGTTCGAGGTCCGGCAGGAACGGGCGGTGAGGCCGAAGTAGAGCGCCTCGAGCAGGTTGGTCTTGCCGGCGCCGTTGGGACCGGCGATGACGTTGAGGCCCGGCGCGAGTCCGACCTCCGCCCGCTCGTAGTTGCGGAAGTCACGCAGCGTGAGGCGCGTGACGTGCACGGCCGCCGGTCCCTACACGTTCAGCCGGATCGGCATGACGAGGTAGATGAAGGAGCCGGCCTCGCCGTCCGCGCCCGACTCGATCAGGCCAGGGCGGAGAGGGCTGATGAGCTTGAGCACCAGCTCGTCCGACTCGGCGCTCTCGAGGCCCTCGCGGAAGAAGTCCGGGTTGAAGCCGATCTCCAGCGGCTCGCCCTCGAACGGGACCGGGAGCGACTCGTTGGCCTCGCCGATGTCCGGGGTCTGGGCCGAGATCTCGAGCGAGCCCTCGCTGAAGCGCAGCCGCAGCGGCGCGTTCTTCTGGGCGAGCAGGCTGATCCGGCGGACGACCTCGACGAGCTCCGCGGTGCTCACCCGCAGCTCGTGCTCGAACGACTCGGGGAGGAGCTGCTTGTAGTTGGGGAAGCGACCCTCCACGAGCCGCGACGAGAGCGTCACGTCGCCGAGCTTGAAGATCGCCTGGTGCTCGAGCGCGGCCACCTCGATCTCCGCCGCGCTGCCGGCGCCGGCGATCCGGCCGAGCTCCTGGAGGGTGCGCGCCGGGACGTTGGCCTCGAGCGTGCCCTCGAGCGGCTCCTCCAGGGTCGTCTCCTTCACGCTCAGGCGGTACGAGTCGGTGGCGACCATCCGCAGCTCGCGCTCGCCCGCGGAGACCAGCACGCCCGTGAGGTGGGGCCGCGTCTCGTCGCGGGACGCGGCCCGGGCCACGCGGTTGACGGTCTCGACGAACGCCGGCGCCGGCAGCTTCATCACCGTGGCGTCGCCGATCTCCGGCAGGCGCGGGAACTCGTCCGCGGGGAGGGTGCGCAGGTGGAAGCGCGCCGGTCCGGACACCAGCTCGACGTCGCCCTGCGCGGAGCGGTACTCGATCGTCAGGTCGTCCTTGGGGAGCGAGCGGACCACGTCCAGCAGCAGCCGTCCCGGGATCACCGCGGAGCCCTCGCGCTCGGGCTGCGCCTCGACCCTGACGCGAACGCCCAGCTCCATGTCGGTGGCCTGGAGCTCGACCGCTCCCTCCTCGGCGCGCATCATCACCCCGGCCAGCGTCTGAATGGCGCTGCGCGTGGAGGCACCGCGAACGGCGATGCCGAGCGCTCCGAGCAACGTCTCCCTGCCGATCGAGAACTTCATCTAGATGGAAGACCTCTTCTCTTGGTTGAACTTGGTGCTGTTGGGATGTTGACGGGTGCGCGGATTGGGCTTGGCAGAGCGGGATCCGCGTGTTGGCAAGCTGTCGATTCTCGCATCAGGACCGGTCGGTCGGCTGCCCGGCCAGCTCGGATCGGGCGCGCTCGACCGCCCCCGTCGTCTCCGGACGGGTGCCGAGCTCGGAGGTTATGCGCCGGTGGGCGTGCAGGACCGTGGAGTGGTTCCGGCCCCCGAAGTGACGGCCGATCGCCGGCAGGCTGGCGTCGGTCAGCTCGCGCGCCAGGTACATGGCCACCTGGCGCGCGAGCGCCACGCGCGGGCGCCTGTCGTGAGCCAGGAGCGCCTCGACCGGGACCTCCATGGCAGCCGCCGCGGCGGCCTGGATCTCCACCAGGGTCGACGGCCTGACGGCCGCGCCGGCGTAGAGGCTGCTCAGCACGTGGCGCGCCAGCTCGGGAGTGGGCTCCTCCCCTCGCAGCGACGCGTAGGCGACTACCCGGATCAGGGCGCCCTCCAGGGCGCGCACGCTGCTGGTCACCCGCGCGGCGATCTCGGCCAGCGCCGCCGGGTCGATGCCGGCCAGGGCGTCGGCGCGGGCGCGCTGCTCGAGGATGGCCATCCGCGCGTCGAGCTCAGGCGGCTCGAGCTCGGCCACCAGGCCGCACTCGAACCGCTCGCGCAGCCGCGCCTCGAGCGACTCGATGTCGCGCGGCCGGCGGTCGCTGGTGATCACCAGCTGGCTGCCGGTCTCGTACAGCGCGTTGAACGTATGGAAGAACTCCTCCTCGGTCTTCAGCTTCTCGGCGAGGAACTG
>DASVQK010000208.1:0-14781 GCA_036389105.1 Thermoleophilaceae bacterium | reverse complement strand
TACGGGCGAGGACCCCGACGGGAGGGCGTCGCGGAGCACGACAGGACCCGCCCGCAGCAGCGCCGCGGAGCTAAGCGTCCGAGGAAGACCCCGCCCGAGCGGCGGCCACGCCGCCGACCAGCACCAGCGCCACGACGCCCGCCGCCCCGATCTTCACCCGGTTCTGCGCGATCTTCTTCTTCGCCACGCGCGAGCCGATCTGCCAGACGATCCAGCCCAGCACGGTGTAGCCCTTCGAGCTCACGTCTCCCCTTCTACCCGATTTCGGATCGCGTACGCCATCCGCGACTGGAGGCTCCACAGCTCGATGAAGCCGGGGCTGGCCTGCTGCGAGAACAGCCCGCCCGACTCGCCGAACCCGGCCAGCTCCGGGTCGTACAGCGCGTTGGGCGACGAGCGCGCCACCGGCTTGGCGCTTCCCTTGTAGAGCTTGAGCACGATCCGGCCGGTCACCTGCTCGTTCACGCGGTCCATGAACGCGTCGAGGTCGCCCCGCAGCGGCTCGTGCCACAGCCCCGCGTACACGAGGAACCCCCACTGGCGGTCGAGCTGCGCCTTGAAGAGGTTCTGGTGGATGGTGCCGACCAGCTTCTCGAGCTCCTGGTGCGCGGTCAGGATCAGCTCCGCGGCCGGCACCTCGTAGATGTCGCGCACCTTCAGGCCGACGATGCGGTCCTCGATGTGGTCCACGATGCCCACGCCGTGGCGCGCGCCGACCTCGCCCGCGCGCTCCAGCAGCTCCACGAGGCCCAGGCGCTCGCCGCCGATCGCGACCGGCTCGCCGCGCTCGAACTCGATCTCCACCAGCTCGGGCTCGTCCGGCGCGTCCTCCGGCGGCGTGACCAGGTCGAACACGTCCGCGCGCGGGGGCTCGGACAGGTTCTCGATCGGGCCGCCCTCGGACGAGCGGCCCCACAGGTTGTCGTCGATCGAGTACGGCGGCGCCTCGGTGCCGCCCTTCACCGGGATGCCGTGCTCGCGCGCGTACTCGATCTCCTCCTGGCGGCCCATCTGCCAGCCGCGCACCGGCGCGATGATCTTCAGCTCCGGCGCCAGCGCCGCCACGGTGGCCTCGATTCGCACCTGGTCGTTGCCCTTGCCGGTGCAGCCGTGCGCGATCGTGTCGCAGCCGTCCTCGCGCGCCTTCTCCACGGCCAGCTTGGCGATCAGCGGCCGGCCGAGCGCCGTGAACAGCGGGTAGCCGCCGCCGTAGCGCGCGTTGGCCTTGATGGCCGGCAGCACGTACTCCCGCGCGAACTCCTCGCGCGCGTCCACCACGTGGCACTCGATCGCGCCCAGGTCGAGCGCCTTGCCGCGCACCACGTCGTAGTCCTCGTCCGGCTGACCCAGGTTGACGGTGAGCGCCACCACCTCGGCGTCGTACTCGTCCTGGATCCACTTGAGCATCACGCTCGTGTCGAGCCCGCCGGAGTACAGCAGCAGCACCCGGCCCACCTCGCTCGGCTCGGCCTCGTAGGAGGCCGTCTTGGAGAGGGTTGTGCGCTCTTCGCTCACGCGGCGCTCGACCCTAACAGCGAGCCGATGCGGCCCACCGCCTCCGCGATCTCGTCGTCCGAGACGGTGAGCGGCGGCAGCAGGCGCACCGCGTCGGGCGCGGGCGCGTTCAGCACCAGCCGCTCCTCGGTCAGCGCGCGCCGTACGAGCTCGGGCCCGTCGGGCGTCCGGAACGCCAGCATCAGGCCCGCGCCGCGCGGCTCCAGGCCGAGCCCGGACAGCCCGTCGCGAAGCAGGTCGCCCTTGCGCGCCACCTCGGCCAGGAAGGCGTCGTCGTCCACCACGCCGAGCACCGCGTTCGCCGCCGCGGTCACGAGCGGACCGCCGCCGAAGGTCGAGCCGTGGTCGCCGGGCCGCAGCACGTCGGCGTTGTCGGGGTCGGTCACGCACGCGCCGATCGGCACGCCGCCGCCCAGGCCCTTGGCCACGGTCATCACGTCCGGCTTCACGCCGGCGCGCTGCCAGGCCCACAGCGATCCGGTCCGCCCCATGCCGCACTGGATCTCGTCGAAGACCAGGAGAGCTCCGGTCTCGTCGCACGCCGCGCGCGCGTCGCGCAGCAGCTCGCCGGAGACCGGCCAGATGCCCGACTCGCCCTGGATCGGCTCGATCAGCACCGCGGCCGTGCGCTCGGTCACCGCCCCGGCCAGCGAGGGCGCGTCGCGGGGCACCGTCACGAAGCCGGGCACGAGCGGCGCGAAGGGCTCCTGCTTCGACTCCTGCGGCGTGGCCGACAGCGCGCCCATGGTCCGGCCGTGGAAGCCGCCCGAGAGCACGACGACCTCCCCGCCGCGGCGGCGCCGGCGCGCCAGCTTGATGGCGCACTCGATCGCCTCGGCGCCGGAGTTGGTGAAGAAGACCTTGCCGCCCAGCGAGCCGCGCGACAGGCGCTCCGCCAGTCGCATCGCGGGCTCGGTGTAGAAGAGGTTGCCCACGTGGATCAGCCGCGCGGACTGCTCGGCGATCGCGTCGAGGACCGCCGGGTGGCCGTGGCCGAGCTGCACCACCGAGATCCCAGTCAGGAAGTCCAGGTACTCGTGGCCCTCGGCGTCCCACAGGCGCGTGCCCTGGCCGCGCACGAACTCGACCGGCTGCCGCGCGTACGTCGGGATCGCGTAATCGCGCTCCAGCGCCTGGAGCTCGGCCAGGGTCACGGGAAGACCTTGGTGCCGATGCCGGCGTCGGTGAACAGCTCGAGCAGCAGCGAGTGCGGCTCGCGGCCGTCGATGATGTGCGCCGCCGTGACGCCCGCCTCGACCGCGTGCGCGCATGCCGCCAGCTTGGGCCGCATGCCGCCGGTCACCGCGTCCAGCCTGGCGCGCACCTCCGCGGCGGTGGCCTGCCCGATGCGCGACGAGTCGTCGGCCGGGTCGGCCAGCCAGGCGGGGACGTCCGTGAGGAAGACCACCTTGTAGGCGCCCATCGCCTCGGCCACGGCGCCGGCCGCCTCGTCGGCGTTCACGTTGTAGGACTGGCCCGCCTCGTCGGCGCCCACGGACGCGATCACCGGGATGTAGTCCTCGGCGATGTGGTTGAGCACGTCCACGTCCACCCGCTCGATGTGCCCCACGAAGCCGATGTCGCGGTCCCCGGGGCCCAGCTGCTTGCGCACGCGGAACAGGAGCCCGTCGTCGCCGCTCAGGCCCACGGCCGGCTGGCCGGCGTGGTTCAGCCGCAGCACGATGTCGGTGTTCTGCTTGCCGACCAGCACCATCTTGGCGATCTCCACCGTGTCGGCGTCCGACACCCGCAGCCCCTCCACGAACTCGACCTTCATCCCGAGCCGCTCCATGTAGGCGGTGATCTCGGGCCCGCCGCCGTGGACCACGATCGGGTTCATGCCCACGTACTTGAGGAGCACCACGTCGCGCGCGAACTCCTCGCGCAGCAGCGGGTCGGTCATGGCCGCGCCGCCGTACTTGATGACCACGGTCTTGCCGTGGAACTCGCGGATGTAGGGCAGCGCCTCGAGGAGGGTGGCTACCGCACGGCGGGGATCGGCGCTCATGTCGTGTACTCCGCGTTGACCGTCACGTACTCGTGGCCGAGGTCGCTGAAGAACACCTCGGTCTCGCCGCCGTCGCCCGGCAGCGTCAGCTCGTACTCCACCTCGGGCCCGCGCACGGCCTCCTCCAGCTCGCGCCAGTCGCCGCCGCCGGGCTGGATCGTCGCGACACTTCCCGACACCACGCGCCGGCCCTCGATGTCGAGGTCGGCGAAGAACGGCGTCCCGTCGTCCACCGCCGAGAAGGCCATCCCCGCCGCCTGGAGGATGCGGCCGAAGTTGGGGTCCGCCCCGTGCAGCGCTGTCTTGACCAGCGGCGAGTTGGCCACCGCGCGCCCCACCGGCTCCACGTAGTCGGGCCCACCGCGCACCACCACGCGGCCCACGCGCGCGGCGCCCTCGCCGTCGGCCACGATCTCCAGCGCCAGCTGCCGCATCAGCGCGTCCATCGCCTCGCCCAGCGCCAGCTCGTCGGGCGTCTCCGGCCCCACCTCGACGCCCGAGGCGCCGCCGGCCATCGCGAACACCGTGTCGCTGGTGGACAGCTGGCCGTCCACGGAGATGCGGTCGAACGAGCGCCTGACGCACACACCGGTCAGGAGCTCGACGGTGGTCGGGTCGAGCGCGGCGTCGGTCTGCACGAAGCAGAACATCGTGGCGAAGCGCGGCGAGATCATGCCCGCGCCCTTGGCCTGCCCCGCCAGGCGCACGCCGGCGCCCGACGGCAGCGCCACCTCCAGGCAGGCGCGCTTGGGGGCGGCGTCGGTGGTCATGATCGCGCGCGAGAGCCCGTCGGCGTCGGGGGCCAGCGCGGCGGCCGCGGCGCGCACGCCGCTCAAGAGCGGCTCGCGCGGCAGCTCGGCGCCGATCACGCCCGTGGCCGCCAGCCCCACCTGGTCGGGCTCGAGCCCCAGCAGCTCGGCCGCGAGCAGCTGCGACGCGCGCGCGGTCTCCAGGCCGCGCTCGCCGTCGCCGGTGTTGGAGCCGCCGGAGTTGGCCACCACCGCGCGCAGCCGGTCCAGGGCCGCGTCACGCGAGACGGCCACGGGGGCGCCCACGCGGGCGTTGGTGGTGAAGCGCGCCGCGGACAC
This sequence comes from Thermoleophilaceae bacterium, assembly GCA_036389105.1. Taxonomy (GTDB): domain Bacteria; phylum Actinomycetota; class Thermoleophilia; order Solirubrobacterales; family Thermoleophilaceae; genus AC-37. Next base: position 10,170 of record DASVQK010000208.1, on the reverse strand, counting down.
GGTGTCCGGCTCGTCGGAGACCAGCAGCGCGACGTCCGGGCCGTCCGCCTTCAGCCCCGCGTGCACGCCGGCGGCCCGGAAGCCGGCGGGCAGGGCGCTGGGCTCGAGCTCCGTCACGTGGTCGGGACGCGTCACCCAGCGGGAGCGGAAGAACGTCACCTGAGCCCCTCCTCCTCGGGCAGCCCGAGCATCAGGTTCAGGTCCTGCACGGCCTGTCCCGCGGCGCCCTTCCACAGGTTGTCGATCGCCGCGAACGCCAGCACGCGGCCGGTGGCGGGCTCCACGGTGGCGTGGATGCGGCAGATGTTGGTGTCGCGCACGTCGCGCACGCCCGGCGGCGCGTCGGCCAGCTCCACGAACGGCTCGCCGTCGTAGGCGGCGCGGAACAGGTCGCGCAGCTCGTCGGCGGACAGCTCGCGCGACGCGGTCACGTAGCAGCTGGCCAGCAGGCCCTGGTCGAGGGGCAGCAGGTGCGGGGTGAAGGTGATCGGCACGCCGTCGCCCAGCTCGTGCTCGAGCTCCGCCCGGTGGCGGTGGCCCTCCACCCCGTACGCGCTCACGTTCTCGTCCACGGACACGAAGTGGGTTGTGCCGGTTGCCTCGCGGCCGGCCCCGGAGACGCCCGACTTGGCGTCCACCACGGCGTCGCTCATCAGCTCGCGCAGGGGCGCCAGCGCCAGGAGCGCCGCCGTCGGGTAGCAGCCGGGCGCGGCCACCAGGTCGGCCTGGCGCACCTCGTCGCGGTGCAGCTCGGTGAGCCCGTAGACGGCCCGGTCGAGCAGGCCGGGCGCCTCGTGGGGCTGGTAGTAGCGCTCGTAGCGCTCCCGGTCCAGCCGGAAGTCCGCCGACAGGTCCACCACCTTCAGGCCGCGCTCGACCAGCGCCTGGACCACCGGCGCGGCGGCCCCGTGCGGGTAGGCCACCAGGGCGGCGTCCGCGCGCTCGGCCACCGCGTCGGCGTCGAACGCCTCCAGCTCCATGCGCACGCGGTAGCGCGGGTAGAGCGCGTCCAGGCGGCGGCCGGCGTCCGAGCGCGCGGTGACCGCCGTCAGCTCGAGCGACGGGTGGCGGTCCACGAGCTGCGCGGCCAGGGCGCCCGCGAACCCGGACGCGCCGGCCACGGCGACCCTATGCACGCAGCCGCCCCCCGATCTCCGCCAGGCGCGACTCGATGCCGGCCCGCGGCCCCGCCACGTCCTCGTCGGTCAGCGTGCGGTCGGGCGCGCGGAACTCCAGCCGCAGCGCCAGCGACTTGCTGCCCTGCCCCACCTGGTCGCCGCGATAGACGTCGAACAGCCGGGCGGACTCCAGCAGCTCGCCCGCCCCCTCGCGCACGGCCGCCTCCACCCGCGCGGCCGGAACGTCCTCCGGCACCACCACCGCCACGTCCTGGATCACCGCCGGGAAGCCGGTCAGGTCGCGGAACGCGGCGGGGCCGGGCCACAGCTCGGTCAGCGAGTCGGCGTCCAGCTCGAACGCCGCCGCCGACTCGATGTCCCAGGCGGCGGCCACGGACGGGTGCACCTCGCCCAGCCAGCCGAGCTCGCGCCCGTCGTCGGCGATCACCGCGGCCGCCCGGGCCGGGTGCAGGAACGGCCGCTCCCCCTGCTCCACGCGCGCGCGCACGCGAGCCGCGTCCAGCACGGCCTCCATCAGCGCCTTCGCGGCGAAGAGGTCCGTGGGCGCGGCCGGGGTGCGCCAACCGCCCGCGCCGGCGCCCGCGAGCAGGACGGCCAGGGGGTGGCGCTCGGGAGCCGGCGCGGAGCCCGCCGGGCTCACGTCGTCCGCCCCGCCGCCGGCGGTCAGCGGCCCATCGGGTGCCGGGTACACGTGCGCGGACTCGAACAACCGAGCGCCCGGACGGCCGTGGGCGGCGTTGCGGGACGCGGCGTCGAGGAGGCCCGGCAGGAGCAGGGGACGCATCGCGCTCTGGTCCTCGCTCAGCGGGTTGGCCAGCCGGATCGGCTCCGGGCCGCCAAGGCGCAGACGGGCGAGCGTGGAGGGCGCGGTGAAGCTGTACGAGACGACCTCGCTCAGGCCGCGGTCGCGCAGCGCGTCCTCGAGCCGGCGGCGCAGCCGCTGCGCGGGGGTCAGCCGGCCGACCGCGCGCCGCCGCGCCGGCAGGGTGACGGGCAGGCGGTCGAGCCCGTAGACGCGGCCCACCTCCTCGATCAGGTCGGCCTCGCGGTCCACGTCGGCGAAGCGCCAGGAGGGGACGGTGACCGACAGCGCGCCGCCGCCCTCCGCGACCTGGAACCCGAGCCGGTCGAGGATCGACAGGATCTCTCCCGCGGGCACCTCGGCGCCCAGCAGCGCCGCCACTCGTGCCGGGCGGAGGGTCACCACCCGCGTGTCGAGCGGCCGCGGGTACGCGTCCAGCGTGCCGGGCACCATCCTCGCCCCGCACAGCTCCACCATCAGGCGGGCGGCCAGCCGCTGGGCCGCCATGGCCTGGTCGGGGTGCAGCTGCTTCTCGAAGCGCGTGCTGGCCTCGGTGCGCAGGCCGAGCCGGGCCGAGCTCTTCAGGATGTTGGTGCCCACCCAGGTGGCGGCCTCCATCAGGACTCGCGTGGTGGAGTCGGAGACCTCCGACACCTGGCCGCCCATGATCCCGGCGATGCCCGACGGGCCCTCGGCGTCGCAGACGAGCGCCGTGTCGGGGTCGAACGCGCGCTCCACGCCGTCGAGCGTCGTCATGCGCTCGCCGGCGCGCGCGCCGCGCACCACGATCCGCCCGCCGCGCACGCGGTCGAGGTCGAACGCGTGAAGCGGCTGAGCCGTCAGCAGCATCACGTAGTTGGTGATGTCCACCACGTTCGAGATCGGGCGCTGGCCGGCCGCGGTCAGGCGCGCCTTGAGCCACAGCGGCGAGGGCCCGATCCTCACTCCCTCGAACACACGCGCGGTGAAGCGCAGGCACAGGTGCGGGTCGTCGATCTCCACCGAGGCGTGGCTCTCCGCGCCGTCGTCGCCGAGCGCCTCCGCGTCGCGCGCCGCGGGGTCCTCGGACAGCGGGGCGTCCGCGATCGCGTGCACCTCCCGTGCCACCCCGTACACGCCGAGGCAGTCGGGCCGGTTGGGCGCCACCTCGAGGTCCAGCACGTCGTCGGCGATCGCGAGGTGGTCCGCCAGCGGCGCGCCGGCGGGGAGCCCGTCCGGCAGCACCATGATCCCGGCGTGGTCCTCGCCGATGCCCACCTCGTCCTCGGCCAGGATCATCCCGCTGGACAGCACGCCGCGCAGCTTGGCCTCGCCCAGCACGCGGCCGTCCGGCATCGTGGCGCCGGGCAGCGCCACCGCCACGGTCTGCCCGCCGGCCACGTTGGGCGCGCCGCACACGATCGTGCGCGCCGAGCCCGAGCCGTCGTCCACCTGGCACACGGTCAGGCGGTCGGCGTCCGGGTGCGGCCCGGCCTCCAGCACCTTGCCGACCACGAACGCCCCCGTGTCGGGCACTCCGGAGCGCTCCACCCTGCCGACCTCGGTGCCGGTCAGGTTCAGGCGCCGCGCCAGGTCGTCGGTCGACAGCTCCGGGTCGCAGTACTCGCGCAGCCATCCCAGCGGCACCCTCATCCGAACTGCTCCAGGAAGCGGAGGTCGTTCTCGAAGAACATCCGCAGGTCGGGAACGCCGTGGCGCAGCATCGCGATCCGTTCGATGCCCATCCCGAACGCGAAGCCCTGCACGCGCTCCGGGTCGTAGCCGTTGTCCGAGACGAACCCGTAGACGTTCGGGTCCACCATCCCGGCGCCCAGGATCTCGAGCCAGCCCGAGCCCTTGCACAGCGGGTCGCGCGAGCCGTCGGGCAGCGCGCCGCTGCCCCCGCACTGGAAGCAGGACACGTCCACCTCTACGCTCGGCTCGGTGAACGGGAAGTAGCTCGAGCGCACCAGGATCTCGCGCTCGCGTCCGAAGATCGCGCGCGAGAACTCCAGCAGCACGCCCTGGAGGTCGCCCAGCGTGATGTCCTCGTCCACGGCCAGGCCCTCGACCTGGTGGAACATCGGCGTGTGCGTGGCGTCCGAGTCGCGCCGGTACACGCGTCCGGGCATGATCGCGTAGACGGGCGGCTCCTGGACCTCCATCGTGCGCACCTGGAGCGGCGAGGTGTGCGTGCGCAGCACCACGTCGTCGGTCACGTAGAAGGTGTCCTGCATCGCGCGCGCGGGGTGCGCCCGCGGCATGTTGAGCGCCGTGAAGTTGTAGTAGTCGAACTCCACCTCGGGCCCCTCGACCACCTGGAAGCCCAGCCCCACGAAGACGTCCTCGATCTCGCGCCGGGTCTCGGTGATCAGGTGCAGGTGGCCGGCCGGCGACGGCGGGTCGCCGGGCAGCGTCACGTCGATCCGGTCGCCGGCCAGCCGCGCGTCCAGCTCCTCGGAGTCGAGCGCCGAGGCGCGCTCGGCCAGCCGCGACTCGAGTGCCGTCCGCACGGTGTTGGCCGCGCCGCCGACGGGCCCGCGCTGGTCGGGCGGCAGCTCGCCGATCGACCGCAGCACGCCGGTCAGCTCCGACTTGCGCCCCAGGTAGCGCACGCGCAGCTCCTCGAGCTCGGCCGACGAGCCGGCCGCGGCGATCGCCGACTCGCCCTCCCGGCGCAGCTCGTCGAGGCGTCCGGCGGCGTCAGGCATCGCCGGCCATCCTATTCAGCTCATAGAGCGCCACCGTGGCGGCCATCGCCACGTTGAGCGACTCCGGTCCGTCGGGCCGCAGCGGGATCCGCGCCGCCGCCGAGCAGCGCTCGCGCACGTCCGCGGGCAGCCCGCTGCGCTCGGCGCCGAGGCACAGCACCACGGGCGGCTCGGGGCGCAGCTCGGCCAGCGGCGCCGGCGCGTCGGGCGCCAGCGCGACCGTGGTCCCCGCCAGGCCGTCCAGGCACGCCCGCGCGGGCGGGCGGGCGAACACGGAGCCCATGCTGGCACGAACCGCCTTGGGCGACCACGGGTCGGCGCAGCCGGGCCCCAGCACCACCGGCCCGTCGGCCAGGGCATGCGCCGAGCGCACCGTCGTGCCGACGTTGCCGGGGTCGCCCACGCCGTGCAGGTAGACCGACAGGTCGCCGCCGGGCTCCGCCCAGCGCGCCGGGAACACGCCGATCGTGCGCGTACCCGAGCCCAGCGTGCTGACGGCGTCGAGCAGCTCGGGCTCCACGTCCTCGCCCGCCACCAGCAGCACGGCGGGCTCGAGCCCGGCCGCGCGCGCGGCGTCCACCAGGTCCTCGCCCTCGGCCAGGCACAGCCCCTCGCGCTCGCGGTGGCGCTTGTCGTGCAGCCGGCGGATGGTCTTCAGCTGTTGGTTGTCGGGGGATGTGATCATCGAAAAGAAAAGGGCGCCTCGCGGGGCGCCCTGGGAATCGGTCTGGTCGGAGCCTGTCGATCAGGCAGCGGCCGCCTCCCGGGCGCGCTCGGCAAAACGTCGAAAGGTCTCGGGGTCGCGCACGGCGATGTCGGCCAGCACCTTGCGGTCCAGCTCGACCTCGGCCAGCCGCAGCCCGTGCATCAGCTGGCTGTAGCTCATGCCCTCGCGGCGGGCGGCCGCGTTGATGCGCGTTATCCACAGGCGACGGAAGTCGCGCTTGCGGTTGCGCCGGTCGCGGTAGGCGTAGGAGTCCGCCTTGAGCAGGGCCTCCTTGGCCCGCTTGTAGCTGGAGTGCGCCTCGCCGCGGTAGCCCTTGGCCCGTGCCAGGGTGGCGCGGCGCTTCTTGCGGGCGTGGACGGAGCGCTTGACGCGGCTCATTTGCGCAGGAGGGCCTTGACCTTGACCCGGTCGGAGTCCGAGAGGATCTTCGGCTCGTCGAGCCGGCGGCGGCGCTTGGCGTTCTTCTTGCCGAGGATGTGGCTGCGCATGGCGTGCCTGCCGCGCACCTTGCCCTTCGCGGTGATCTTGAAGCGCTTCTTCGCGCCCGAGTGCGTCTTTACCTTCGGCATTCGCGCCTATTGAAGCAGAGCGGAGCCGTCCCGCGGAGGCCGTATCTTCGTCGAATCATGAATCCTCCCCTCGCGCGCGGGCCGTATAACGGAGGGCACGACGGCCAGGACCCGGGCCGCACCGACCCAGGAGGCCCCGAGATGGAGGCGACTTCCGCCGCGGACGCGGCCCCACCCCCCGCGGGCGCGCCCGGCCCCATTCCGCTCGACGCGCGCACGCGCGCGCTGGAGTTCCAGTGCCGGCTGGAGGACGAGCTGGCCACGCGCGTCGAGCCGACCGACTGGGGCGCGGCGGTGTTCCGCGACGACCTGCCGCGCGTTGCCGACCTCAACCTCCTGCGCGTGAGCGAGCCGCTCGGCGGGATGGACGCGGCGGCCCTGATGGACGAGGCCGAGAACCTCCAGGCGGGGCTCCCTCACAGGTCGATCCGCGTGGAGGACGAGCACGCCGGCGAATGGCTGGCGCGGGACTTCGCGGCCGGCGGCTGGACCGTCACGCGAACCGCGCTGATGGTCCTCCGGCGGATGCCCGACCGCCCGATCGACACGACGGGGGTGACCGAGGTCGACCTCGACCGGCTCCGTCCGGCCCGCGACGCGGCCATCAAGCGCCGCCACCGCGACCTGGACGTGGCCGCCCAGGTGCTCGAGGCCGGTGTGCTTCCGCACCCCGAGCTGGGCGCGACCGCCCTGTGCGCCGAGGTGGGGTCCGAGGTGGCCGCCTACTGCCTGATTCGCGCGAGCGACACCGTGGCCAAGCTCACCGAGGTCAGCGCGCTCGAGCGCGCCCACGGCCGCGGCGTGGGGCTGGCCACCGTCGTCGCGGCGGGAGCCAACGCGCGCCGGCGCGCCCGGCCGGGGGCGATGCTCGTGTTCGTGGAGTCCGAGCCGGACGAGTGGGCCAAGGCGATCTACCGCCGGCTGGGCTTCGACGAGCGCGGCGCGATGTACCGCTTCGTCCGTCGGTGGGGCGACGAGGGCGCGCTTCCGCTGATCTGACGAGCCGCGGCGCGCGTCAGGCCGCGTCGGGCTCCTGCGCCGCTGGCTCCGCGGGCTGGGCCGGCTCGGCGGCGGGCTCCGGCGGCTCGGGGGCCGGCTCCGCGGGCTCGGCGGCGGCCTCCGCGGCCGCGAGCTTCTGCTCGCGGCGCTGGCGCGGCTCGGCGGCGGGCTGGGCGGGCGCCGGGTCCGCCTCGCCCTCCTCCTGCTTCTTGGTGGGCGCCAGCAGCATCGTCATGTTGCGGCCGTCCTGGGTGGGGCGCTGGTCGATCGTGGCGAGCTCGCCCAGGTCGTCGGACAGGCGCATCAGCAGCGCCTCGCCGCGCTCCGGGTGCGCCTGCTCGCGGCCGCGGAACATGATCGTGATCTTCACGCGGTCGCCGTGCTTGAGGAAGCGGACCACGTGGCCCTTCTTCGTCTCGTAGTCGTTGTCCGCGATCTTCGGCCGCAGCTTGATCTCGCGCACGGTGACCTGCTTCTGGTGCCGGCGCGCAGCCTTGGCCTTCTGCTCCTGCTCGTACTTGTACTTCGAGTAGTCCAGCACCCTCACCACGGGCGGGCGCGCCTCGGCGGCCACCTCGACCAGGTCCAGGTCGCGCTCCTGCGCGTACTTCAGGGCCTTGTCGGTGGCGACGACGCCCACCTGCTGGCCGTCCTCGCCGATGAGCCGCACCTCCGAGACGCGGATGCGGTCGTTGATACGCGTCGTGTCCCGCTCCGGCGGGCGCCGATCGAACCTGCGCGGGATCGGCACTAGGCGAAGGCCAAGCTAGGCGTCAAAGGCAGGCTCGGAGGGTCGGGAGGCCGGAGAAAGACGAGGGCACGGGCGCGTCAGCTGCTGCGCGGATCGGTGGTGCCTCTCATTCGCGGCCAGTATAACGGCGGACAGGGGCTGTCAACCGCCATCGGCCGGCGCCTCGCGGCGCTCCTCGATCTCCCGCCGCGCACGTTCCGCGAACTCCGCGACCGGCATGTCGCCGAGGTCCCCCTCGCGGTGCCGGCGCACCGACACGCGTTCGGCCTCCTGCTCGCGGTCGCCCACGATCAGCATGTACGGCGCCTTGCGCAGCTCGCCGTCGCGGATCTTGCGGCCCACCGACTCGCTGCGCTCGTCCAGCTCGGCCCGCAGCCCGGCGTCGGTCAGCTCGCGCGTGACCCTGCGCGCGTACTCCGTGTGGCGGTCGGCGATCGGCAGGATCAGCGCCTGGACCGGCGCCAGCCAGAGCGGGAACTCGCCGGCGTAGTGCTCGATCAGGATCCCCACGAAGCGCTCGAACGAGCCCAGCAGCGCGCGGTGGATCATCACAGGCCGGTGCTCGGCGTTGTCAGCGCCCGTGTACTCGAGCCCGAAGCGCTCCGGCATCGAGTAGTCGAGCTGCACCGTGCCGAGCTGCCACGAGCGCCCGATCGTGTCGGTCATGTGGAGGTCGATCTTCGGCCCGTAGAACGCGCCGTCGCCCTCGTTCAGCTCGAACTCCAGACCCTTGCGGCGCAGGGCGCTCTCGAGGGCGGTCTCGGCGGCGTCCCACATCTCGTCGCTGCCCACGCGGTTCTCCGGTCGGGTGGACAGCTCGAGGCGCGGCTCGAAGCCGAAGATCCGGTAGAGGAAGTAGCCGAAGTCGAGGCAGGCGATCACCTCGTCCTCGATCTGGTCGTCGGTGCAGAAGATGTGGGCGTCGTCCTGGGTTATGTGCCGCACGCGCAGCAGGCCGTGGAGCGTGCCGCTGGGCTCGTGACGGTGCACCAGGCCGGCCTCCGAGTAGCGGATCGGCAGGTCGCGGTACGAGCGGCGGTCGGAGGCGAACAGCTGGATGTGAGCCGGGCAGTTCATGGGCTTCAGGCCCATGGGCCGCTCCTCCACCTCGGTGAAGTACATGTTCTCGCGGTACTTGTCCCAGTGGCCCGAGCGCCGCCACAGCTCGACGTCGTAGAGGATCGGCGTGCGCACCTCGCGGTAGCCGCGGCGCGCGTTCTCGTCGCGCCACAGCGCGGTCAGCTCGTTCCAGATGGCCATCCCGTCCGGATGCCAGAACGGCGAGCCCGGCGACAGCTCCGAGAACATGAACAGCCCCAGCTCGCGCCCAAGCTTGCGGTGGTCGCGGGCGCGCGCCTGCTCGAGGCGTTCCAGGTACGCGTCCAGGTCCTCCTGGGAGAGGAACGCGGTGCCGTAGATGCGCGTGAGCATCTGGCGGTTCTCGTCGCCGCGCCAGTAGGCGCCCGCCACCGACAGGAGCTTGAACGCCTTGATCCGCTTGGTGGTGGGGCCGTGCGGGCCGCGGCAGAGGTCCGTGAACGGGCCGTTGCGGTACAGCGAGACCGTCTGCACGCCCTGGTCGCGGACCAGGTCCTCGATCAGCTCGACCTTGTAGGCCTGGTCCTCCTCGCGGAAGCGCTCCAGCGCCGCCGCGGTGGGAACGTCGGTCCGCTCGAAGCGCTCGTCGGCCTTGATGTGGGTGCGCATGGCCTGCTCGATCCGCTCGAGGTCGCCCTCCCCCACGCTCACGCCGTCCGGGAACTCGAAGTCGTAGTAGAAGCCGTCCTCGATCGGCGGGCCGATCGACACCTTGGTGCCCGGGTAGAGCTCCAGCACCGCGGTGGCCATCACGTGAGCGGCGTCGTGACGGATCAGCCAGAGCGCCTCGGGGCTCTTGCCGGTGATGATCTCGATCGGCTGCCCGTCGTCCAGCGCGGCCGAGAGGTCGCGCACCTCGCCGTTCTGGCGGAAGGCCAGCGCGGCGCGGGCGAGGCCCTCCCCGATGGCGCGCGCGGCGTCGGCGCCGGTGGCGCCGTCGGGCAGCTCGAGCGGGCTGCCGTCGGGGAGCTTTACCTGCATGGGTTGAAGTTATCGCGGCGCCGGATGCCGCCGGGGCCGGGTGGGCGGTCGTCACCAATGTGACGGGCGTCACGTAGACGGGCCCGCGCGGGGGTAGGAGGACCAGAGGAGGACCGACCCGTAGGGCCCGTTCGCGGGCCGCGGCCGGTCCCAGGGGCCGCCTTCGGGCGAGTCGCGCCGGGATGGCGCGAGAGAGAGAGGAACCGGACCCGAACACACCGGAGGTGTGTGACGTTGAGGAAGCTTCTCGTATCGCTGCTGTGCGCCGCCGTGGCCGTCCCGGCCGTCGCGCTCGCGGCGGACGCGGACACCGGCAGCGCCGCGGACGGCGCGTCGGCGGGCGAGCGCGCGCTGACCCTGCGCGGCAAGGCGCAGCGCGCCGAGCGCAAGCGCCAGAAGGCGGCCGCCAGGCGC
>DASVQK010000207.1:0-2604 GCA_036389105.1 Thermoleophilaceae bacterium | reverse complement strand
ACCGTCGGCAGGTAGCTCGTCACGCCATGGGCGAGCTGCATCGCGTCGATCCGGTCCAGCGCTCCGGGCCCCTCGTAAACGTTCACCCCGGCCGCGCCGTTCACCTGGACGTCGCACAGCCCCGGCGCCACCAGGCCGTCGTGCCGGAGCGTCGGGCGGGACGGGGGGCGTCCGCGGCCGGCCGCGGCGATCGTCTCGCCGTCGATGCGCAGCCAACCCTCCACAGCGCGCCCGGACAGCGCGAGCGCGCCGGCTATCACACCCCTCACGGGCGCGGCGTCTCGGCGACGGTTTCGGGTTCCTTGGTCAAGCGGTCGCGCATGCCCGGCACCTGCCTGATCGTGAAGCGGACGAAGCGGACGAGCCACTCCACCAGGAGCTCCGACCTCCTCAGAGCCCACAGCGCGGCGAGCATAACGACCGCGAAACTGAACGGCCAGGCGGTGAACTCGTTGCCGACCGGGAGCGCGCCAACCTCCTGGGCGGCCAGGGAGAGCCCGTACGACAGCGGCACGGCGGCGGCGAGCGTGAAGGCGGCGATCGTGTGCCGCGCACGGCGGAGCAGCCTGCGGTCGTGCAGCATGAGCGCGTACCTCGACCGGAGGTCCTCGGACTCCTCGAGCACCAGCGACACGAGCTGGGACGACACACCGCTGTCCTCCGAGAGCACGTGCGTGCCGGGCTCCTTCGGGTCGACATAGGTGAGGATCGCGAGCGTGCCCGCGCACACGAGCTCCTCGCCCATGTCCCGCGTACCCGTCTCGGCGCGGAGGAACGGCGCGATCGTGCTGATCGCGCGCGCCCTGGTGCCGTCCGGGTCGCGGAGCAGGGGGTCGATCGACGGGTCGTGGCCCCAGCGCGCCCGCAGCTCGCTGGCCACGCGCAGGTAGTTGGCCGCCAGCAGCGGGCTGGCGCGAAGCTCCGGCGCCGGATCCCAGCTGAGGCCCTCGATGCTCGGCCCCAGCTCGCCGGGCTCGACCTCGCACGCGATCGCGGCCTCCCGCAGCTTCATCACCGCCACCGCGGAGATCGTCGAGTCGTCCCGGTTTGCGCAGCGGTCGAGCAGGCGGCCCACGGCCGCGTCGAGCAGCACCCGGGAGCTGAGGCAGCGCGCGATCTCGAAGACCTCCTCGGCGCTCGCGCCGGCGGCCTGGCTCGGCTCGTCCTCGTGGAGGCTCACCTCGCCGTCCCTCCAGTCGGCGTCCGCCTCGGCCACCAGCCAGGCGCTCACCCTGTCGCGCTTGCCTCGGCTCAGCGCCCCGTAGCCGACCAGCCTGTCCAACTCGAGCGCGTTGACCGTCGTGCCGACCGTGGCGTCGCAGTTGTCGATCGGGACCCGCTCGTGGAGCAGGCGGCGGATCGGGTTGGCGTAGACCGCGGGATCGGACAGCCCGAGCCGCCCCAGGTCCACCTCCGACCGCTTCAGGTAGTCGAGGACCTCGAGCATCGCGCGGCTCCTCACGATGCTCCCCTTCCGGACCTCCCCGTCGCGCTCGCCCCCGTGCCAGTCCACCTCGGCCCGGGTGGCGAACCACGCGGCCCAGCCCTCGGCGGCCCAGCGGACGTCCGGCGCTCCGTGGCGCACCTCGATGCCGTCGTCCCTGAGCCACGCGAGCCGGCCGCCCTGCCTGAGCCAGGCGCTCACCCGCTCGCCCTCCTCGCCGGTCCGCGCGGTCGGGTCCACGCCGGGCGGCAGGATCAGCGTGCTCACGCCGCGCAGCGGCCACTCCTCGAAGTCCAGGTCGGACTCGGCGTCGATCCGCTCGACGATCGCCGTCGTGCCCTGGAGGTGGAGCTTGCGCTGGACGAGGTCCGCGCGCTCGAACGAGGCCGGCGCGGCGATCACCGCGTCGGGGCGCGCGCCGGCGGCCCACATGATCGCGTTGTCCAGCAGCGCGGCGTGCGGCGGCAGGCGGTGCTGGAGGAGCGCGGTGCAGGCCACGGCCCGGCGCTGTCCGATCCGCGATCGGAGCAGGACGGGTATCTGCTCGTCCCCCTCGGAGACCTCGAGCACGGTCCGCCAGGTGCTCTCGGCCGACGGCGTCAGTCCGCGTACCGCCGTGCAGACGGCCAGGTCGTCCTCGATCCCGGTGGGCTGCGGCCACTGGAGGAGGATCTCCGCTTCCGCGTCGCGACCCGCGGCCACGCGGACGCTCTCGGCCTCCGCCTCGAGCTGCCGCACGGACACGCCCACCTCGCCGGTCATGAAGCTCAGGCTGTCCAGGCCCATCTGGTGGAGGACGCAGAGCCCGGCGTCCGGAAGCGCCCGCGTGAGCGCGTCGCGGATGCGCTTGCTCTTGTGTGCCGCGTTGTACCCCAGCACGACGCAGTCGAACCGGGCCTCGCTGTCCATCAGGCCGCCGAACGTGAGCTCGGTGAAGAACTCCACGTCCCACTGCTTCCTCGCGCTCAGGAACGCCCGCAGGTCGTGGGCGGGCTGCTGGAGCATCTCCGACGCGTTCTGGACGAGCGCGATCGTGTAACGCGGAAAGTCTGTCTCGCGGATGGCGATGAGCGTCCCCCTCGGCTCAGAGTACTTTCAGCGATGCGGTCCGGTCAATCCGCGGACCCGGCGGCGAGCAGGTGCACCTCGCCGGCGTCCAG
>DASVQK010000206.1:0-5571 GCA_036389105.1 Thermoleophilaceae bacterium | reverse complement strand
CTCCCGGCCGGTAGGGGCGCAGCGCGTCCAGCTCCACCTCGGCCGCCGCGGCCAGCGGCCGGCCCGCGCGGCCGGCCGGGCCTCCGGCCTCGCCGCCCGCCGGCGCCAGCACCGGCTCGATGCGCGGCAGGACGATCAGCTCGATCGGCGGCGCGGTCAGCTCGCGCCGCGCCAGCCCGAACGGATCGCGTATCGACGCCACGGCGGGCTCCAGCGTGCGCCTGCCGCGGCGGCCGAAGTGCACCTCGACGCGCGCGCGCCGCGCGGCGCGGTGGCCCACCGGGATCGGGCGATCGAGCAGCGGCTCCGACAGCTCGCCGCCGGGCGGTGGCAGCAGCCCGCGGTGCAGCTCCAGCACCAGCGGCCACTCGTGCTCCTCCTGGACGGTGTGCGGGCCGCCCCGGCGCTCCAGGCGCGCGCCCGCCGCGGCCAGCGCGACCCAGGTCCACGCGGCCGCCGCCAGCAGCACGAGACCCACCGCCGGCACGTACAGGGTCGACGCCCCCAGGGTGAGCGCCGCCGCGAGCATGAGGCCGCCCAGCGCCGCGGCGCCGCCGGCCCGGGTCACAGCGCCGGTACGCGCTCGAGCGTGTCGCGGACGATCTGGGCGCGGCCGACGTCGCCCGCGTCCGGCGCCGGGATCAGCCGATGCGGCAGGACGGACGCCGCCAGCGCCTGCACGTCGTCGGGCAGCGCGTGGTCGCGGCCCTCCAGCGCCGCCAGCGCCTTGGCCGCCTTGATCAGCATCAGGCCCGCGCGCGGGCTGGCGCCCAGCTCGAGGCGTGGGTCGGAGCGCGTGGCCTCGAGCAGCGCCACCACGTACCGGCGCAGGGCGTCGCTGGCGTGCACGCGGCCGGCGGCCTCCTGGGCCGCCAGCACCTCGGCCACGCCGGCCACCGGCTCGAGCTCCAGCACGCGATCGCCCTCGGCGTGCTGGGCCAGCATCTCGGCCTCGTCGTCGGCGTCCGGGTAGCCCAGCGCCAGGCGCACCATGAAGCGGTCGAGCTGCGCCTCGGGCAGCGGGTAGGTGCCCTCGTACTCGACCGGGTTCTGCGTGGCCACCACGATGAACGGGCGCGCCAGCTCGTGGGTGTGCACGTCCACGGTCACGTGCCGCTCCTGCATGCACTCGAGCAGGCCGGACTGCGTCTTCGGCGACGCGCGATTGACCTCGTCCACCAGCACGACGTTGGCGAACACCGGGCCGGGCCTGAACTCGAAGCGGCCCTCGCGCTGGTTGTAGACGTTCGTGCCCACCACGTCGGCGGGCAGCAGGTCCACCGTGCACTGCACGCGCGCGTACTCGGCGTCGACCGACCGCGCCAGCGAGCGCGCCAGCGCGGTCTTGCCAACACCCGGATAGTCCTCGATCAGCACGTGCCCCTCGGCCACGAGCGCCACCAGCAGGTCGCGCAGAGCGTGGTCCGGGACCTTGACGGCACGGCGCACGTTGGCCGCAAGCCGCTGGCCGAGCGCGGCGACACCCGCCGGGTCCAGCTGCGGGACGGTGCTCACCCGGACGATCTTACGGACCGGCGGGAGCCGGGCCGCCGGGTGCGCTGCCCGCCTACTCGATCACTCGCAGCGTCCAGAAGTCGGCGGACAGGCTGTCCTGGAGCAGGTAGGGGTAGGGCATGGAGAAGTACCCCCCGTTGCCCCACCGGGGCCCCCACGAGTTCCTGACGATGAACCGCTGCCGGCGCTCGATGTACCCCACCGCCATCACCGCGTGGCCGCCGAGGAACTCCTCCTTGGCACCCGGCATCGGGACGGTGCCCGTCTTCTTCACCTCGGGGCTCTCGAAGCTCTCGTAGACCGCGAAGCCGAACACGAACGGGAAGCCGGCCGCCAGGCAGCCCTTGAGCTGGCCGAGCGTCTGCGTGACGCGCTGGTAGGTCAGGAGCTGGTGCTTGCGCGCCACGTCGTAGCACTTCTTCGGCGGCTTGTTCTTGAACTTCGAGATGTCGTACTTCCAGTCGCGCTCGGGGCACACGCCCTGCTTGGCGACGCTCTTCACGCCGTCGCGGATCATCGCCCCGGAGTCGGACTCGACGGTGCCCTCGATCACCCGCTCGTTGTAGTAGATGAACAGGCGCGAGGGGACGAACTCCTCCTTCTGCCCCTGGCGGATCTCGTCGTACTGGAAGGCCGCGCCGATCGCGTTGGCGGTGCAGCTTCCCAGCGCCCCCTGGTCGTAGACGGGCGGACACTGCGGCCGCAGGTCCACCTTGTCCGGGAGCGCCGCGACGATCGGGCTGGGTGCGGCGTACATGTGGTCGCGGCCGTCCGGCAGGTCCCGGTTCCAGCCGTAGCCCTGAATCTTGCGTTCCATTGGATCTCCCCAGTGCTGCTCGGTGTGGTGCGCGTGGGCACGCGTAGGAGCGACACTAGACCGGCTGGATTGAGCGCTGCAACACCTCCGATCAGATACCCCCAAATGGGGGATCCGACCGATCAGGCCTGAGTCGGCTCCTCGGTCCTGGTCAGGTCGCGCACGGCCGCCTCGGGGTCCGGCGCGCGCATCAGCGCCTCGCCGACCAGGATCGCGTCGGTGCCCACGTGCTCGAGCTCCTCCACCTGCTCGCGCCGCGAGATGCCCGACTCGGAGACGACGATCTTCCCGGTCGGCACGTCCGTCAGGAGCTCGAACGTGCGCTCGAGGTCGACGCTGAAGTCCGCCAGGTCGCGGTTGTTGATGCCGATCACGTCGGCGTCGATCGCGAGCGCCGCCTCGAGCTCCCGCTCGTCGTGCACCTCCACCAGGGGGTCCAGGTCGAGCGCGCGGGCGACCCCGTACAGCGAGCCGAGCTCGGTCTGCCGCAGCGAGCCCGCCACCAGCAGCACGGCGTCGGCGCCGTTGGCCCTGGCCTCGTACAGCTGGTAGGGGTCGACCGTGAAGTCCTTGCGCAGCACCGGCAGGTCGCTGGCGGCCGCCGCCCGGCGCAGGTCGTCCAGCGAGCCGCCGAAGTGGTCCTCCTCGGTGAGGACCGACAGCGCCGCGGCGCCCCCGCGCTCGTAGGCGCGGACGACGTCCTCCACGCTCGCGCCCTCGCGGATCGTGCCGGCCGACGGCGAGCGCCGCTTGTACTCGGCGATCAGCGACGTGCCCGGCCTGGCCAGGGCCTCGCTGAACGGCCGGCACTCGCCCCGCTCGGCGGCCTGACGCTCCAGTTCGGACAGGGGGCAGGCCCGCTTGCGCTCGTCCAGCCGCCTGCGGGTGGAGTCGATCAGCTGCTCGAGCCGCACGCTCACGCCGGCGCCAGCTCCCGCGTGCGCTCCACGAACCGCTCCAGCGTCTGGCCCGCCGCGCCGGAGTCGATCGCCCGCTCGGCCGCGCGGACGCCCGCCTCGAGCGTGTCGGCGCCGCCCGCCACGTAGATCGCGGCGCCGGCGTTCAGCACGACGATGGCCCGCTCGGGCCCGTGGTCGCCCGCCATCACGCGGCGCGCGCAGTCGGCGCTCTCGCCCGGCTCGCAGGCGCCCAGGGCGTCGGCCGCGATCCGCTCCACGCCGAGCTCCTCCGGCGCGATCGTCGCCGGCTCCAGCGTGCCCTCCCTCAGCTCCATGACCCTCGTGGGGCCCGAGGCGCTGACCTCGTCCAGCCCATCCTCGCCCGACACTACCAGCGCCCTCTCCACGCCCAGCCGCCCCAGGGCCGCGGCCAGCGTCTCCAGGTACGCGCGCTCGGAGATCCCGATCAGGTGGCGGGTGGCCCCGGCCGGGTTGGTGAGCGGGCCGAGGAAGTTGAAGATCGTGCGCACGGCCAGCTCCCTGCGCACCGGAACCACGTGCTTCATCGCCGCGTGGTGCGCGGGCGCGAACATGAAGCCGAAGCCCACCGACTCGATGCACTCCGACACCGCCTCGGGGGCCAGGTCGATGCGGGCGCCGAGCGCCTCGAGCACGTCCGCCGAGCCCGAGCGACCGGTGGCCGAGCGGTTGCCGTGCTTGGCCACCGCGCAGCCGGCGCCGGCCGCCACGAACGCGGCCGTGGTGGAGACGTTGAACGTGGGCCTGCCGCCGCCGGTGCCCGCGGTGTCCACCAGCGGCGCCCGGTCCACCGTCACGGGCACGGCCAGCTCGCGCATCGTGCGCGCCAGCCCCTCCACCTCCTCCACGGTCTCGCCCTTCGTGCGCAGCGCGATCAGGAAAGCCGCGGTCTCCGCCTCGGACGACCGGCCGTCCATCACCTCGCGCAGCACGGCGGCGGCGTGGTCGGCGCTCAGGTGCATGCCCTGGGCGAGGTCGTCGATGGCCCGCGTCAGGACCGGGTTGGGCATCAGGAGCCGGGGCCAGCGCCGTCGCCGGCCAGGAAGTTGCGCAGCAGCGTCTTGCCGTGCGGCGTGAGCACCGACTCGGGATGGAACTGCACGCCCTCGGCGGGCAGCTCGCGATGGCGGACGGCCATGACGAGGTCGCCTGACCACGCCGAGCGCTCGAGGCAGTCGGGCAGGTCGGGGTGCACCACAAGCGAGTGATAGCGCCCGGCCACGAGCGGGGTTTCGAGGCCGCGGAAGATCGTCCTGCCGTCGTGCTCCACCGAGGCGGCCTTGCCGTGGATCGGCTGGCCGCGCACGACCCGGCCGCCGAACGTCTCCGCCAACGACTGGAGGCCCAGACAGACCCCCAGCACGGGGGTGCCGGCCTCGGCCAGGCGGCGGATGGCCTCCATGGAGACACCGGCGTCCGCGGGCCCGCCCGGCCCCGGCGAGACCACCGCGCGGTCGGCGCCGCGCTCGAGCAGCTCGCCGGCGTCGGCCGCGTCGTTTCGCACCACGTCCGGCTCCGCCCCCAGCTCGCCCAGGTACTGCACGAGGTTGTAGGTGAACGAGTCGTAGTTGTCGAGGATCAGGACCTTCATCGCCAAGCGGCCTCCTAGGCCCAATCCGGCTGGCGGCAGGCCAGCGCCACCGCCTCGAACACGGCGCCCGCCTTGGCCTCGGTCTCGCGCACCTCGTAGCCGGGGTCGGAGTCGGCCACGATGCCGCCGCCGGCCTGCGCGTGCACGCGGCCGTCCTTGACGAGCGCCGAGCGGATGTAGATGCACGTGTCCAGGTCGCCGGTGAACGACAGGTAGCCGATCGCGCCGCCGTACGGGCCGCGGCCGCTGGGCTCCAGGTCGTCGATGATCTGCATCGCGCGGATCTTGGGCGCGCCCGACAGCGTGCCCGCCGGCAGCGAGGCGCGCAGCGCGTCCATGGGCGTCACGCCGTCCGCCAGCTCGCCGGACACCGACGACACGATGTGCATGACGTGCGAGTAGCTCTCCACGACCATCAGCTCGTCCACCCGCACGCTGCCGTAGCGGCAGACGCGGCCTAGGACGTTCCGACCCAGGTCCACGAGCATCACGTGCTCGGCGCGCTCCTTCTCGTCCGCCAGCAGCTCGCCGGCGCGAGCGAGGTCCTCCTCGGCCTTGTCGGCGCGTGGCCGGGTGCCGGCGATCGGGCGCTCCTCGGCGGTTCCGGCACGCGGTCGCGTGCCCGCTATCGGCCGCTGCTCAACACGCCGCCCGCTGACCTTCACGAGCGACTCGGGGGAGGCGCCGGCTATCTGGAAGTCGCCGAAGTC
>DASVQK010000205.1:0-2377 GCA_036389105.1 Thermoleophilaceae bacterium | reverse complement strand
CGGCGGGCCAGAAGGTGTACTGGCCGTGGATCGCGGCCGGCGACGCGGGCAAGGTGTCGGTGGCCTGGTACCAGGCCGACAAGGTGGTGGACCTCGACTGCACCGCCGCCAAGACGTCGATCTACGCGTCCACGATCCTGAACGCCACGAGCGACAGCCCCACGCCCCAGACGGTGGATGCGGTGGGCCGCTCGATCCACACGAACTTCGTGTGCCAGGGAGGCACGACGTGCGTCGCGACCGGCCAGGACCGGCGCCTGGGCGACTTCTTCACGAACGCGATCGACCGCGACGGCTGCGTGCTGATCGCGAGCGGCGACACGACCGTGCCGGCGCCGGACGGCGGCGAGCGGCCCACGGCGCTGCCGATCTTCCTGCGCCAGAACGGCGGCCCCGGGCTGCGGGGGAAGGACTGCGGGCCGGCCTCGTCCACGACCTGTCCCGACCGCAAGCCGCCGGTCAGCACGATCAAGCTCGGGAAGGCGCGCGCGAAGCGCATCGCGCTGAGCGGACGCTCGCGCGACGTCGGCTCGCCGTGCAAGAGCGGCGTCCGGAAGGTGCTGGTGTCGCTCGCGCGCGTGCGCGGGAAGAGCGGCGCGAACTGCCGCTTCCTTCGCTCGCGGACCAGGTACCTGCTCACCGGCTGGCGGAACTGCCGTCGTCCCGTGCTCTTCAAGGCCAAGGGCACGAAGAAGTGGGGCTTCACCTTCCGCGTGAAGCTGCCGCCGGGGCCCTACCGCGCGCAGGCGCGCGGGGTGGACTACCGGCGGAACAAGGAGCGCCCGCGCGTGGGCCGGGTTTCGTTCCGGGTGCGCTGAGCGACCAACCGGCCGAGCACCATCCGCCAGCCCACGGCGTGCCAGACGCGTTCCGGAACCGTGCGCAGCCGCTCCTGGGTGAGCACCAGCTCGGTGTCGTCGCCGTGCTCGGTCAGCTCGACCGTCACGACGCTGTCCGTCGGGTTCACGAGCGGGACCCGGTCCCATCCCAGGGTGAAGACCAGCCGCCGCGGCGGCTCGATCGCGACGTACTCACCGAAGGCGAAGTAGCGGCGGCCGGCCGACCGCAGCCGCACCCGCCAGCGCCCTCCCGGCCGGACGTCCAGCTCGGCGCCCTCGTTCCGGGTCGCCGCCGGCCTGAACCACAGCTGGAATAGCTCGGGATCGGTCCACGCGCGGAACACCTCCTCGGGCGCCGCCGCGATCGTCCTGCGGACCTGGAGCACCGTGCCCGGGGGCGCCGCGCCCAGCCGCTCGATCACCGCTCGGACCGCCGTCGACGATCGGCCAGCAGCTGCTCGAGCGAGTCCAGCCGGTCCTCCCAGAAGGCGCCGTAGCCGGCCATCCACGAGATGGCGTCGGCCAGCGGATCCTCGACCAGCCGGCAGCGGCGGATCCGCCCCTCCTTGCGCGTGGCCACCAGACCGGCGTCCTCCAGCACGCGCAGGTGCTTCGCGATCGAGGTCAGCGAAACGTCGAACGGCTCGGCCAGCTGGCTCACGGTCGCCTCGCCGCCGGTCAGCCGCTCGACGATCGTGCGCCGGGTGGGGTCGGCCAGCGCGCCGAACACGGCGTCGAGGTGCGCGGGCTGGCGCCTGCTGGTCCGGGAGGGGGTCACGTGGGCCCGGCCATGATCGCGAAACGCGGGGGGCGCGGAGCGTCAGAGCGCCGCGAGCACCTCCCGCGCCACCGCCTCGCCCCGGCGCACGGCCCCCTCCATGAACGTGTTCCAGCTGGTGGAGTGCTCCGTGCTCGCCCAGTGGACCCGGCCGGCCGGCGCTCGGATCGCGGGACCGTGCTCCATCAGGACGCCGGGCGGAAGGAACCCCGGGCAGCCGCGCGTCCACTGCGGCACCGACCAGTTGCGCTCGAGGAACATCATCGGCTTGAGCGCCTCGTCGCCGAAGAACACCGCGAAGTTCTCGAGCGCGGCCTGCCTGCGCTCCGCCGCGGACTTCCGTGGCAGGCGGCGCGCCCGGGCGCCGTCGGTCGTGCCGGTGAGGATGCCGGTCCCGGCGTCGATCGGCGAGTTGTCGATGCAGAGGAACACCGGGTCGGTATCGGAGCCGACGCGGCCCGAGTACCCCTTCTCGCGCCAGAAGGGCTTCTCGTAGATCGCCGAGAAGGTCGCCGTCGATCCCTGCGGGTAGCGCTGGACGAGCTCGGCGCGGAGCGGTGGCAGGGCCGGCGCGTACTCGATCCGGGCGCCGACGGACGGCGGGACCGCCACGATCGCCTGCCGCGCGGTCAGGCTGAGCCGATCGGACTCCACCCGGACCCGGTTGCCCTTCTGCACGATCCTGCGCACCGGCGCCTTCAGCACCACCCGCTTGCCCAGCTGCTCCGCCATCCGCAGCGGGATCAGCTGCGCGCCTCCG
>DASVQK010000204.1:0-15538 GCA_036389105.1 Thermoleophilaceae bacterium | reverse complement strand
TCTTCTTCTTCGCCTTGCCGTCCGGCGACGCCGACGCAGTCACGCCCAGGAACTCCTGGGCGAGTCGCTTGACGTCCGAGTGCGACGCCGTGACGTAGCTCGGGCCGAGCTTGGCCTCGAAGTGGATCTCGTGGATCGGGTGCGAGGCCGAGTCCACGGCGAGCCTGAGCAGGCGCAGCACACCGGTTTCGGAGCCGATGTCCGACTGCGTGTACTTGCCGAAGATCTTGATCAGCTTGTCGCGGTTCGAGATCAGCTTGTTGATCCCGATCTGCTGCTTGATCTGGCGCAGGAAGTCCTGCTGCCGCGCGGCCCGCACGATGTCGTTGTCGGTGTGCCGGTAGCGAACGTAGTCGAGCGCCGTCTCCCCGCAGATCTTCTGGTAGCCCGGCTGGAGGTCGATCTTGGCGTAGCCGCCGCCCTGGTTGTAGTAGCGCCGGTCCACGTCCACGTACACGCAGTGCAGGGCGTTGATGGCCTTGCGGAAGCCGTGGAAGTCGATGTTGACCACGTGGTTGATACCGAGGCCGGTCAGCTTCCTGATGGTGCGCACGGTGAGCTTGACGCCGCCGTCCGAGTAGGCCTCGTTGAGCTTGGCGACCCCGTGGCCCGGGATCGACACCTTCAGGTCGCGCGGCAGCGACATCAGCGCGGTGGCCTTCTTCGACGGGTCGAGCCGGACCAGCATCATCGTGTCCGAGCGCGCGCCCGTGCCGTAGTCGGCCGCGCCCTTGGCGCGCTGGTCGGCGCCGATCAGGAGGATGGTCTGCGGCTTGCCGCTGTCCGCCTCCTGGAGGTCGAGCGGCAGCTTGATGGTGTTGCCCTCCTTGAAGGCGTTCACCACCTTGTCGATCTCGTGGAACGCGGCCACGCCGGTGGCTGCGCCGGCGGCCGCGATTATCAGCAGCCCACCGACGAGGTAGCGCTTCCAGATGAAGGTGCGCTCGTCAGGCAATGCGCAGGTGGCCCTTCCCGACGCTCTGCGGCAGCGAGCGGACGAACTCGACCAGCGCGCGGCGGTAGCGGTCGAGCGACTCGATCGACACCCACTCGTCGGGGCCGTGATGGCCGCCGCCGACCGGGCCGAACTCGACGGCCGGGACGCCCGCGTCGAGGAAGCTGTTGGCGTCCGACGCGCCGTCGCGGCCCACCGAGATGCGGTCGGCCGGCGTCCAGTCGGAGACCACGGCGGCCAGCGCGCGGACGTGCGGGTCGTCGCGGTCCACCATCGCCGGCGCCCGGCTGAACACCACGGTGACGCTGACGTCCGGCAGCGACCGGATGGCCTCGAGTATCGCCTCGGCGTCCTGGCCCGGCAGGTAGCGGATGTCCACGTCGATCGCGCAGAAGTCGGGCACCTTGTTGATCCGGTCGCCCCCGAGGATCCGACCGAGGCTGATCGACGGCCGGTCGAACAGCTCCGAGGCCTCGCGCGCGAACGGCATGGCCTGGATGCTCTTGAAGACGTCGACGGCCTTGAGCACGGCGTTGTCCCCCTCCCACGGCGTGGAGCCGTGCGCGGAGGTGCCCGTCACCTCCACGCGCAGGGCCAGCACGCCCTTGGCCTGCACGCCGATGCGCAGGTCGGTGGGCTCGCCGGTGATCGCGAAGTCCCCCGTGTAGCCCTTGGTCACCACGTAGTCGGTGCCGCGGTCCACCCACGGCTCGTCGGACTCCTCGTCGGAGACGCAGACGAAGTGCACGCGCACCTCCTCCTGCGCCGACAGGTCGCGCGCGGCGCACATCATCGCGGCCAGCCCGCCCTTCATGTCGTAGGCGCCGCGGCCGATCAGCCGGTCGCCGTCCGCGCGCGGCTCGAACTGCTCGGGGCGGCCGGGCACCACGTCCACGTGGCCGTGGAGCACGACGGTGGGCCCGGCGGCGGGGCCGACGGTGGCGGCCAGCACCGGCAGGTCGTTCTTGGTGCCGTCCTTGACCTCGATCTCGTTCGACTCGAGCCAGCCCTTGACGAAGCCGGCCGCCGCGAAGATCCCGTCCGGGGTCGACGTGTCGTAGGTGATCAGGCGCTCGGCCAGGGCGCGCTCCTGCACGCGAGTGAGGATAACGGCGGTCCGGGCCGTCAAAACCGCCCGATCGGACGGGGCCGGGCGGTAGCCTTGCGCGGCCTTGAGACGGTCTGTGACCCGGTCCCGCGACGGCACCGGCCTCGCCGAGCTGGCGCGCTCCGACACCGGCAAGGCGGCCGGGATGGCGGGCGCGGTGATGGCGGGCAACATCCTGGCGCTCGGCTTCACCGTCGTGTTCGCGCGCAAGCTCGGGCAGACGGGCTACGGCTCGCTGGGCGCGCTCATCTCGGCCTACATCATCCTGATGGTCCCCGGCTCCGCCCTCCAGACGACGGTCGCGCGCGAGATCAGCGCCCAGTTCGCCGCCGAGGACCCGGAGGCGGGCGCCGGGGTGCGGCGCTGGCTGCGCGGGCTGGCGCTGGTCACCGTCGTGCTGACGTTGGCCGCGGTCCTGGCGCGCGACCTGCTCGCGGCCGCCATCGGCGTCGACGACCTGCCCTGGGCCGCCGCGGCCACCGTGCCGAGCGGCTGCCTGTGGCTGATCCTCTCGATCCAGCGCGGGGCGCTCCAGGGCTTCGGCGCGTACAGGGCGGTGGGCGCCTCATGGGTCGGCGAGCAGCTGGCCCGGTTCGTGTTCGCCTTCCTGCTCGTGGGCCTGGGTGCGAGCGTGACCGGCGCCTACCTGGGCACGCCGCTCGGGCTGCTGGCGGTGGCGCTGGCGCTGCTCGTACCGCTCAACCGGCTGCTCCCCCACGCCGAGCCCCACGAGCACCCGCTGCGCGAGCTGATGGTGCGCGCCGGCGGCCCGGTGGCGGCGCTGGCGCTGGTCGCCTGGATGCAGGACGGCAACGTAATCATCGTCAAGCACATCGCCAGCGGGCCCCAGGCCGGGGCGTACAACGCCGCGGCGGTGGCGGCCAAGGCGATCATGTGGATCGCGGTGGGGCTGGGGCTCTACCTGGTGCCGGAGACCGCGCGGCGCGCCCACCTGCGCGAGACGGCGAGCGGCGTGCTGGCAAGGACGCTCGGACTGATCGCCCTGGCGGCGGCGCCGATGGTGCTGCTGTTCGCCGTGGCCGCCGAACCGCTCCTGCGACTGACCTTCAAGTTCACCGGCGGCGCGGGCGCGCTGCCGCTGCTCGGCGTCGCGCTGTCGTGCCTGGCGGGCACCTACCTGGCGGTGCAGTACCACCTGGCGCTCCACCGCTGGCGCTTCATCGGGGTGCTGGCGGTGGCCGCGGTGGTCCAGCCCGTGGTGATCTCGGCCATCGGCCCGAACCTGCGCCAGATCGCGGTCGGGCTGCTTGCCCTGAACGCGGCGCTGGCGGTGGCGATGCTCGCGCTGGCGTTCCGCGCGGTGTCGCACGGCGAGCCGCCGCTGGAGGACGCGCAGCCCGCGCTGGGAGAGATCGCCTAGTCGGGTCGTGCGAACGCTTTACCCGGAGGCCGCATGGCGAGCGAACGGCGGGTATCGCAACTCGCGGTCTTGCCGGGTCGGCAGCGTCTCGGCCAGCGCCAGGACGTCGGCGAGCCTGCGCGCCGTGCAGGGCAATATGTCCGACTAGATACAGACTGACCTGAGGATCGTCATGCTGCCGCTTCGCGCACTACCCGCGCGTTCAGGGGCGGCAGCCCCTCGTAAACGACGATCGGATCGAGGTCAGCGCCGGTTGGCCATGTGACCGTGCCCGACTCCGCGTCGACCTCGACCTGCGCGAAAACTCGCGGGTCGCGAAGCGGCTCGAATACAGGCCCGTCCAAGTGCCCGTCGAGACTCACGTCGCGGATTGCTCCGTCGTCGAACGTCACGCGCAGGTTGTAGTCGCCCGTCACCTCAACGCGCACCATGTCGTGGATGTCGCTCATCTCAGCGGCTCGATCGGCTCGAGCGGCCTCCCCGTTCGTGCAAGCTCCCAGTTTCGCATCAACTCGGCGCGATGCAAGGTCGCCCACTCGCGAACGAGCCGGTCGTGACGTGGTGCCAGTTCGCCGCGAAGGACTTCGAGGGCATCCACTGCGAATACGGCCATCTGGCCGCCGACCCGTGCATGAAAGTGGGGAATGCCATGTTCCTTGAAGAACATCTGGATCGTGATCCCATAGAAGCGACTGATCGTGGGCACGCGTCGATGCTGAACATATGCGCGGCCGCCGCTGAAGCGCCGACGCGCAGGGCTTACTCAGGGGACGCACCATCGAACAACTGCCGCAGACGCGCCGTCTGCCGCACCAGGTCCGCCTCGCGCTCCGTCCACGCGCGCCCTGCGCGGCCCATCGCCTCGCGCTCGGTGGCGGGGCGAGCCAGGAGCGCGCGCAGCGCCTCCGCCAGGGCGGCGCGGTCGCCCGCCGGATACAGCGCGCCGCGGTCGGGCTGCACGGCCTCGGGGTTGCCGACGGCGTCGCTGGCCACCACGGGCACGCCCAGCGCCAGCGCCTCCTTCGCCACCATCGGCACGCCGTCGCGCGAGCCGTCGCGCGCCACGACGCTCGGGGCGACCAGCACCGCGGCGTCCTCGATCAGCCGCCGCGCGTCGGCCGGCCGCAGCGCGCCCGTGAAGCTGACCGCGCCCGCGGCCGCGCGCTCCAGCTCGGCGCGCAGCGGCCCGTCCCCGGCGATCGCCACCTCGCGGTCTAGCGCCGGCGCGGCGGCCACCAGGTCGGCGAAGCCCTTGTGCTCCACCAGCCGGCCGACGGCCACCACGGGGCCGTCCCCGGCGTAAGAGGACGAGCGTCGGACCTCATCCAGGTCCAGCCCGAGCGGCACGATCTCCAGCCGCCCGGCTCCGGGCGCCAGCCGCTCCACCTCGCGCCGGTCGTACTCGCATACCAGCGCGCAGAAGGCCGCGTGGGCGAGCCGGCGGCGCAGGGTATCCGGGTCGCCGAACAGGTCGGTGGAGTGGCCCGTGAAGGAGTGGGGCGTGCCGGTCAGCCGCCCGAGCAGCGCCGCGACGTCGGTCGCCTCGGACGCGAAGTGGGCGTGCAGGTGGTCGGCGCGCGCGGCCACGCCACGCCACGGAGCCACGCGGGCCAGGCCGCGCAGGCGACGACCGTCCGAGGGCCACGGGCCCGGCTCGCGCACGAAGCGCAGCGACTCCCGCGGTCTACCCAGGGCCACGCCGGCCAGCGCCGGCAGCCGCCGCGCCGGAGCCGCGGGGTGGCGCGCGCGGAAGCGCGCGTCGGCCAGCTCGGCGTCCGCGCCGGGCGCCAGGGCCAGCACCTCCAGCTCGACGCCGGTGCGCCGCAGCTCGCGCAGCTCCGCCTCGACGAACGTCTGCGACAGCTCGGGGTAGCGCTCCAGCACGTAGGTGACCGTCAGGGACGTCACGGGCCGCCCCTAGCCCGCGGCGCCAGCAGCAGGTAGTAGCCGAACCGCGCCGCCAGCCGGTAGTCGCGCGTCAGGTAGCGGTCGAGTATCCGTACCCCGCTCGAGCGGCCCGAGCGGTTGGGCTCGTGGAGCGCGGTGACCGGCGCGGTCCAGCGCACCACCACGCGCGGGCGCGCCCGCCGCAGGTCGCGCACGATCTCCCGCTGCACCGGCGCCGAGGTGACCACCCCCGGCGCCGCGATGTCGTAGCGCGTCGGATTCGGCCGCTCCGCCAGCACGTAGAGGAGCGGGTTGCCCGACGTGACCAGGTCGGCGCGCGCGCCGGTCACGTAGATCGGCTCGCCGGCCGGCACGTGCGTCCGCACGTAGCGGACGGCGCGAACCAGCGGCGCCGCCCGCAGCGGCCGCGCGCGCACGCCGTCCGCCACCGGCACGTCCAGAGCCACGGTGTGCTCGCCCAGCCCGCGCGCGAACCGGTCCACCCCCTCGGCCAGCGCCCAGGCGAACCCGGCGGCGGCGGTGGCCGCCGCGACGCCGAGCAGCGCGGCCCCCCTCCCCCGGGACCAGGCGCGCGCCGGCGCCGGCGCACCCAGCGCCCACGCGCCGAGCACCGCCACCATCACGGCCAGCGGCGCCGTGTGGAACAGGTCGGTGCGCACCAGCAGGTAGTGGGCCATGCCCAACGCGAACACGGCCGCGGCCAGCACGCCCGGCTCGGGCCGGCGGCGCGGCGACGCCAGCGCGACGAGGGCGCCCGCGAGCCCCACGAGCAGCGCCAGCGGCAGGTAGAAGTGGAGGAGGTTCTCGGCCGAGTCGCTCAGGAAGCCGCCCGGCGAGCTGGTGTTGAGTGGCCCCGAGTAATCGAACGGGAACGGCAGCGACTGGTAGCGCGCGAAGTCCACAAGCGGATAGCGGACCAGCAGGTCCCAGCTCCGCCCGAGGCCGGCCGCGGCCACGACCGGGGCGAACAGCGCAAGCGCCACGGCGAGGGCCGCGCCGGCGAAGCGCGCCAGGCGCATCGAACGCTCGCGCACCGCCCCGGCCGAGACCGCGTATCCGAGCGCCGCGGCCAGCGCGAGGTAGGCGGCGAACTCGATCCGCCACGCGGCGCAGGCGCCGGCGAGCGCGCCCGCCAGGGCCGGCCGCCGCTCCAGCAGCAGCAGCGCGCCCAGCGCCAGCGCCAGGGCGATCGGGAACGGGTGCGGCGACTTGGGGAACGCCATCGCGCACGCCGCGACGAGCCACGCGGTCAGCGCCAGCCCGACCGGCCCGCGGCTGCGCGCGAGCCTGTACGCGAGCACCGCCACGGCGGCGTCGGCGGCCATGCGGACGATCCGCCACGTCAGGAGCGACGGGCCGAACAGCTTCCAGAGGCCGGCCAGCAGGTACGGCTGGCCGGGCGGGTAGTACCACCAGAAGTCGCGGTAGGGCACCTGCCCGCCGGCGATGCGATCCGCGGCCTGGAGCATGAGCCCCTCGTCGTTCGGCTGTACGCCGTCCAGCATGTTCGCGCCGGACAGCAGTGCGGCGCCGGCGAACAGCAGCGCGAGCGCGAGCCAGCCCGGCGCTGGCGGCAGCCGCCGCACCCGCCCGAGCACCTACGCGTCCGGCCGCCCGGCCGCTCGCGCCATCTCCGGACGGAACCGAAGCACGTAGACGGTCGCGCAGCCGAAGCGGTGAACGGACTCGAGCAGCGGTCGCAGGTCGGATGACAGGTCGCGCAGCTTGCGGCAGTCCGCGAACAGGAAGCGCGCGCGGGTGGAGCTCACGAACGCGCGGGCGCGCGCGCCTCTCAACCGACCCTCGAACAGCGCGTCGGCCAGGGCGCGGCGGGCCCTGTAGTTCGGCGACCACGACAGCGCGCCCACGTACACCTCGCGCCCGGTGGCGTAGGGCACGTAGAAGCCGGAGTAGAGAGGGGCCAGCACGCCGCCGGGCCGGCGGTCGCGCTCCAGCGAGTCGAGCGCCCGGTGCTCGTCTCCCAGGATGAAGTACGGGTCGGCGCCCAGGTGGATGTTGTCGGCGGCGTTCTCGAGCTTGTGGGCGAAGCCGGGGAGCGTGAGCAGCGCCAGCGCGAACACCACGGCCGGCGCGCCGAAGCGCAGGCGGTCCCGAACGCTCATCGCCCCCTGCACGGCCAGCACGCCCAGAGGGATGGCCAGTCCCTGGAACGCGTGGTACGGGAACGTGCCGCCGGGCTGGAGGAAGACCGCCAGGGCGGCCAGCGGCCAGACGCGCACGGCCACGTCCTGCCACGAGCGCGCTGGAAGCCGGTAGGCCAGCGCCGCCGGCACGGCCAGCGGCAGCACCGTGAGCACGATCGCCCACCACGGCCAGTGCCACTCCGGCTGCGACCCGGCGCCGTTCGCCTCCCCGGCGAGCTTCCAAGAGGCGTCGCCGGCCTGGAGGAGGGCGTAGTAGACGGCCGGCAGGGCGGCGGCCAGTGGGACGACCGCGAGGAGCCACGGCGGCCGCTCGCGCGTGCGGGCCAGCATCACCGCCTCGACCGCGACCACGATCGCCGCCAGGGTCGCCCCCTGCCACGGCTGAAGCCACATCACGATCAGCGCCCCCGCCGCCGCCAGCGCCAGCCGCCGCGCGCCGCCCTCGCGGCGCCAGCGCTCCACCGCAAGCAGCACGAGCGGCATGAGGAAGACGGCTATCGCGGTCATCAGGTAGCCCCACAGGAACTGACCGGTCCACATCTCGCCCGAGATGAAGTCGAACGTGTACTGGCGCGGCTTGCCGCCCAAGCCGGTCCAGGCCACGACGGCCGCTGCCGGCATCACCGCGAACAGGACCAGTACGAGCGCGGCGCGGCGCTGCCAGCCCGCGGGCAGCAGGCGGCGCACGTAACGGAGCGCGCCGACGAAGGTGAGCCCCACGGCCAGCGGCTTCCAGAGCAGGTACGAGAGCGGGATCGAGATGCCGCTCACCGAGTGGACGACCGCCGACAGCAGGTACCCCGGGTGCAGGAACGGCCGCCCGCCGGGCGCCAGGTCGAAGCGGTTGCCGATCAGCCCGTGGTGCGACGCGTCCCGGATCCAGGCGAAGTACTGCATCTGGTCGGCCGGGAAGAACCCGTCGGAGCCGGACAGCGGCCGGCCGCGCGTGAGCAGCGGCAGCAGGAGCGCCAGCGACGTGCCGCAGAGCACGACCAGCACGCCCAGCTCGAAGGTGTCGAGCCCCAGCCGGCGTGCGGCTGCGTCGACGCGCGGGCGCAGCCGCGCCGAAGCCGTGGCCGTCGGGCTCACGCTGGGCACCGTAGTACCTTGCCCGGCGTGAGCGAGCGGCTGCCGTTCGAGATCGGCGAGCTGCGCTCCCGCACCGTTCGCGGGGTGGGGATCAACGCGGTCTTCCTCGTGATCGTGGAGGCGGCGGCGCTCGCCCAGGGCCTGATCGTGGCGCGCGTCCTCGGCCCGCGCGAGGTGGGGCTCTACGGGATCGTGTCGATCACCGTCATCACGCTCATCGCCCTCAAGCGCGTGGGTATCGACGAGGCGTACGTGCAGCAGGACGAGGCCGACCAGGAGCGCGAGTTCCAGCTCGCGTTCACCCTCGAGCTGGGCCTGTCCGCGCTGTTCGCGCTGCTCATCGCGGCGGCCGCGCCGATCGTCGCCGCCGCCTACAACGAGCCCCGCCTGCTGCCGCTCACGCTGGCGCTGGCGTACCTGCCGCTCGCGTTCGCGCTCCAGGCGCCGCTGTGGATCTTCTTCCGCCGCATGGACTTCCTGCGCCAGCGCAGCCTCCAGGCCATCGTCCCGGTCGTCACCTTCCTGGTCACCGTCCCGCTGGCGCTGGCCGGCGCCGGCGTGTGGTCGCTGGTCATCGGCGCCTTCGCCGGCAACGCGGCGGCGGTGATCATGGCCGTCCGGCTGTCGCCCTACCGGCTCCGGCTGCGCTTCGACAGGGCCGCGGCGCGGCGCTACTTCATGTTCTCCTGGCCGATCTTCGTGGTCACGGCGGGCGGCCTGATCGCGTCGCAGGGCCAGATCCTGGCCTGGAAGCTCGACCGCGGCCTGGCGGCGGCGGGGTTCGTGTCGCTTGCCGTGGCGCTCACGCGCTACGCCGACCGCGCTGACCAGATCGTCTCGCCCGCCATCTACCCGGCCATCTGCGCCGTGCGCGACAGGACGGCCACGCTCGAGCGGATGTTCGTCTCCTCCGTGCGGGCCACCGCGGTGTGGTCGCTCGGGCTGGCCGCGCTGTTCGTGCTGTTCGCCCCCGACCTGGTCACGTTCCTGCTGGGCGAGGAGTGGCGCGGCGCGGTGGTGCTCCTCCAGGGGCTCGGGGTGGCGGCCGGGCTCTACCAGCTCGGCTTCGGGTGGATCGCGTTCGCGCGCGGGATGGGGCGTCCGCGGCCGCCCGCGCTCGAGGCCGTGGTGGCGCTGGCGGTCTTCGCGCTCGTGGCCCTGCCGGCGCTGCTCGCCTGGGGGCCGACCGCCTACGTGATCGCCATCGCGTTCTCGTCGGTGTGCGTGCTCGCGGTCCGCGCGTACTTCGTGCGCCGGCTCCTACCGGGCGTGCGGTTGGCGCCGCTGGCCGCGCGGGCGCTGTGGCCGGTGGTGGCGGCGGCTGCCGCGCCGCTCGCGCTGCGCCTCGCGCTCTTGGGCGGGCACCGCGGACCGCTCCAGGCCGCGGCCGAGCTGGCGCTGTTCGCGGCGGCCTACGCGACGGCCACCGCGAGGGGCGAGCGCAGGCTGATCCGCGATCTGCGCCGCGACATGCGCCCGCCGCTGGCCGAGCCCGCCTGAGTCTGAGCGTGCTGTCCGCCGTGATCCCGACGCACAACCGCGCGCCGGTGCTGGCGCGCTGCCTGGACGCGCTGGCCGCCCAGGAGCCGGACGAGGTGGTGGTGGTGGACGACGGCTCCACCGACGCCACCGCCGCCGTGCTGGCCGAGCGCCCGTGGGCCCGCGTCGTACGCCGCCGGCACGGCGGCCGCTCGGCCGCCAAGAACGCCGGCCTGGAGGCGGCGAGCGGCGACATCGTGCTCTTCCTGGACGACGACGTGCTGGCGCAGCCGGGGCTGGTGGAGCGCCACGCGCGCCACCACGAGCGCCTGCCGGAGCCGCACGAGGCGCTGCTCGGCCACGTGACCTGGGCGCCGGAGCTCGAGATCACGCGGCACATGCGCTGGCTGGAGCGCGGCGGGCCGCTGTTCTCCTTCGACACGATCGGCGACCCCGACGACGTGTCGTTCGACCACCTCTACACGGCCAACTGCTCGCTCAAGCGCGAGTTCCTGGAGCCGTTCGACGAGCAGCTGCCGATCTACGAGGACACGGAGCTGGGGTTCCGCCTCAGCCGCCGCGGGCTGCGGCTGCGCTACGACCCGCTGGCGCTGGGCCACCACCTGCGCGAGGAGACGCCGCGGCGCACGGAGCGGCGGATGGAGCAGGCGGGCGCCGCCGCGGCCCTGCTGCACCGCAAGTGGCCCGAGCTGCGCGAGCCGCCGCCGCGGATGCGCGCCGTCGGGCACGCGAAGGCGGCCGGGGTCGCGGCGCTGTCGCGGCTGGGCTACCGCCGGCTGGACGACCGCCTGGACGAGTACCGCGGCGCGCGCGCGTTCGCCAGGGGCTACCAGGGCGCCTCGGACTCGGCGCTGTAGCTGCCCAGGCGGTTGGGCCTCCCGCGTGCGCGGCGCAGCTCGCGGAACTCGGCGATCGACAGCGGCGTGTTCGGATCGCGCTCGGACTCGCGCTCGGAGCGCAGGAGCGACATGGCCAGCGGCCGCTGGACGACCGTGCCGTCCAGCCTGCCCACCCAGTAGGCGGCCGCCCCGGGCCGCGCCGTGACCGCCGAGCTCAGCTCCATGCCCTCGAACAGCACCCCGGCCCCGTCGTCCACGGCCAGGCCGGGCGGCACCGAGCCCGCCGCCACCGCCGCCGCGTAGCAGCGGCCGCGATCGTGCTCCGCGCCGTGGTGCACCGAGCTGCTCCCGCGCAGGAAGCCCAGGGCGGGAACCGCGCGCGGCGCCCCGAACGACTTGGTCACGCCGGCCTCGAACCAGCACATCGCGCCCGCGCTGATCCCGCACAGGACGACGCCGCGCAGCCACGCCTCGCGCAGGACGACGTCGAGCCCGTGGGCCCGCCAGACGGCCAGCAGGTTGAGCAGGCTGCCGCCGCCCACGTAAACGATGTCCTGGCCCAGGACGTGGTCGCGCAGGTCCACCGGCTGCGTTCCCAGGCGGAAGAGCGACAGGTGCGTGGGCTCGCACGGCAGGTCGCGGTAGGCCGAGTAGAAGCGGCGGATCTGCTCCTCCGGATCGCCGCTCGCGGTGGGCAGCAGGCAGATGCGCGGGCGCGCCGCGTCCGCGATCTCCAGCACGAACTCGTCCAGGGCCGGGTCCCCCGGCGGGCTGCCGAAGCCGCCGCCGCCCATCGCGAAGATCCGGCGGCGCTCGGTCGCGCGGCGGGCGGTCACGCCGCCACGACGTGCAGCCGGCCTCGGCCGGGCGACCCGGGCACGGGAGCCCCGGCGCCCAGGTACGTGGACGCAAGCGCGCGCCGCACCACCCGCCCTCCGGACACGCACATCCGGTGTGCGCGCGCCTCGGGTCGCGAGCTGACCACCCGCAGCAGCCGCTCGCCGGCGAAGTGGAGCGCGGCGCCGTCCTCGGCCGCGTACCCCTGGCACATCCCCTCGGCCAGCATCCGCCGGTAGGCGGCGCCGCGGTCGGCGTCGAAGTGAACGCAGTTGCTCCAGGGCAGGAAGCCCAGCCCGTCCACCGCCACCGGCGGGCCGTGGAAGGCCGTGACGCCCTTCTCGAACCAGCACAGGGAGCCGGCGCTGAGCCCGCACAGGATCACGCCCGACCGCCACGCCTCCCGCAGCACCGTGTCGAGGCCGTGCGCGCGCCAGGTGCCCAGCAGGCTGACCACGCTGCCGCCCCCCACGTAGATCACGTCGCGGGTGAGCAGGTGCTCGCGCACGTCCGCCACGCCCGGGTCGCGCCGGAACAGGGACACGTGCGAGGGCTCGCAGCGACTCGCGTCGAAGGCGCGGTAGAAGCGGGTTACGTAGTGGTCGGCGTCGCCGCTGGCGGTGGGAAGGAAGCAGACCCTGGGCCGCGGCCGCTGGGCCAGGCCGACGACGTAGTCGTCCAGCAGCGCGTTGCCGGCCTCCATCGAGAAGCCCCCGCCCCCGAACGCCACGATCTGCGGGCGCACCGCGTCCATCGGTCGAGGCTAAGCGCGCGCCCCGCCTGAGTCATTGGACAGCCGGCCGAAGATTCAGGGCCGGGAATCGACAACCTGTCGAACCTCGTCCGGCGCTCGGTCCCACGGCTCGAGCCGCGCCGCGGGGCGGCGCAGGAGCGGCCAGCGCAGCCGCCCGCTCTCGTCCAGCCGGTAGCGCGCCAGCACCGCCAGCGTGCGCAGCCCGTACTCCACGCTGGCGCGGAAGGAGACGCTGGACGCCTCCAGGAAGTAGCGGGTGGGGATCGGCAGCTCCACCACGCGCGCCCCGCGGGCCACGATCTGGGCGAACATCTCCTGGTCGAACACGAAGCCGTCGCTGTCGCGGGCGAACGGGATCGAGCGCAGGAACTCGGCGGAGAACGCGCGGTAGCCGGTGTGGTACTCGGAGTAGCCGCGGCGGAACGCGCGGTTCTCGATCCACGTCAGCGCGCGGTTGCCCAGCCACTTCCACCGCGGCATGCCGCCCGCGATCGTCTCGTCCTCCAGGAGCCGCGAGCCGATCACCACGTCGGCCTCGCCGTGCTCGATCGGCGCCACCATGTCGGCCACCAGCGCGGGGTCGTACTGGTTGTCGGCGTGCACCATCACCACCACGTCGGCGCCGTCGCGGACGGCGCGCACGTAGCAGGTCTTCTGGTTGGCGCCGTAGCCGCGGTTGGCCGGGTGGGCGATGGCGTCGAAGCCGGACTGGAGCGCCACGGCCACCGTCTGGTCGCGGCTCGCGTCGTCCACCAGCAGGGCGCGGTCGGCCGCCTCCACCGGCATGTCGCGCGCCACCTGGGGGATCGTGCTCTCGGCGTTGTAGGCGGGCAGCACGACGTGCACCTCGCTGTCGCCGCCGCGCGGGCGGACCAGCGGCCGCGGCGAGCGCAGCACCTCCACGCGGTGGGCGATCACGACGCGCTCGTCTCCCAGCGACAGGGACAGGCCGGCCCCGGCGGGCAGCGCGCGCCGCGCGGCCCCGATGGCCGTCGCCAGCGCGCCGCCGCGCTCGGCCAGCCCGGCCAGCCAGTAGCGCGCCGAGAACGAGCGCACGAACGGGACGTCGTCCGAGATCACGAGCCCCTCCGCCGCGATCAGCTCGCGCAGCGTGAGGCGCGGGATCAGGAACGTGTGCGCCGGCAGGAGGGCCCACCAGCGGGCGCCGGCCAGGCGGGCCGTGGGCGACGACGGGTCGGGCGTGACCACGCACAGCACCCCGCCGGGCCGCAGCAGGTCGCGGCAGCGGCGGATGGCGTCCACGGGGTCGTCCAGGTGCTCCAGCACGTCGGCCATCACGATCGCCGCGTAGCCCTCGCCCTCGGGCTCGAGCTCGGCCAGCGGCAGCTCCCGCACGTGGAGCCCCAGCACCTCGCGCGCGTACGCGGCCGCGCTGCCGGACAGCTCCACGCCCTCGACCTCGTAGCCGCGCCGGCGCGCCTCGTCCAGCAGGAGGCCGTGGCCGCAGCCCACGTCCAGCAGACGCCCCGCGGGCACGTAGCGGGCGATCGAGTCCAGCAGGCGGCCGGCCGTGCGCCGCCTGCCCGCCTCCTCGGCCAGGTAGGCGTCGTCGCGCATCTCGCGGTAGAGGTCGGCCAGCTCCGCCCCGGGCGGCAGCGCGGGCTGGTGCACGGTGCCGCACTCCAGGCACCCGTACAGGTCGCCGTGCTCACCGGTGCGGTGATTGGTGGGCGAGAGCGAGTCCGGGCGCAGGGCGGGCGCGGTGCCGCGGTGGCGCAGCTCGAGCGCGCCCGAGCAGATCGGGCAGGTGTCGGGGGTCGCCATGAGCGCGGCAGGTTAACGGCCGCCGCCGCGCGGTTCGGGCCGGGGGGCGCCCGTAAGATTCACCCGTGCTGGAGACCGTCAGAGAGGCGGCGAGGGCCGCGCGCGCCACCGTGGACCGGATGGCGGCGGCGTCCGACGACGCCCTCGACGGCGCCCTGAACGGCATCGCGGACCGCCTGGAGGACGAGCGCGAGCGGATCCTGGCGGCCAACCGCGAGGACCTCGACGCGGCCGCGGACATCACCGAGGCCCTGCGCGACCGGCTGCGGCTGGACGACGCCAAGCTGGCCGCCATCGCGGGGCAGGTGCGCGCGCTGGCGGGCATGCCCTCGCTCGAGGAGCGCGGCGAGACCCGCGAGCACGACGGCCTGTCCGTGGAGGAGCGGCGGATCCCGATCGGCGTGGTGGGCGCCAACTACGAGGCGCGCGCCAACGTGACCGTGGACGTCGCCTCGCAGCTCATCAAGTCGCGCAACGCCGGGCTGCTGCGCACCGGCGGCGCCGCCATCCGCACGGCCACGGCCTGCGTGGACCTGGCGATCGCGCCCGGGCTCGAGGCCGCCGGCCTGCCCGGCGACGCGATCCAGATCGTGCGCCGGCCGGACCGCGAGGGAGCGGAGGCGCTGGTGTCGATACCCGACCTCGTGCCGCTCGTGATCATTCGCGGCAGCGGCGCCACCACCGCGCACCTGGCCGAGCTCGGCGCGCGTGCCGGCACGCGGACCCTGGCTCACGCCGAGGGCGGCGGGGTGCTGTACGTGGACCGCAGCTGCCCGCCGGACCGGGCTCTCGCGCTGGTGCGCGAGAGCCTCGACCGCCGCGGCGTGTGCAACCGGCTCAACCTGCTGCTGGTGCACCGCGAGCGATGGGACTCGCTGCTGCCCGAGGTGGAGTCGCTGCTGGCCGAGCTGGGCGTGCGGCCGTCGCTGCCGCCGCACGACCACCCGCTGGGCTACGAGTGGGCCACCGACGAGGGCAACGAGGCCAACGTCACGATCGCGCCCGTGGACGGCGCCGAGCACGCGGCGGACGTGGCCAACGACGAGACATCGGGGCTGGCCGCGAGCTTCGCCGGCGACGACGCCGGCGCCGCCGAACTGTTCCTGGGGCGCTACCGCGGCACCGGGGCGTTCTGGAACACGTCCACGCGCTGGCTGGACGGCTTCAGGCTGCTCGAGGCCCCGGAGACGGGCATCAACATCGACCGCGTGCCCGGC
>DASVQK010000203.1:0-7864 GCA_036389105.1 Thermoleophilaceae bacterium | reverse complement strand
GCCAGCGCCAGCGAGCACTCGCCGCCGCGCAGCGCCTGGCACGCGAGGTGGATCGTCACGAGCGACGACGAGCACGCCGTGTCGACCGTCACCGCCGGCCCCTCGAGCCCGAACGCGTAGGCGACCCGGCCGGAGACCACGCTGCCGGCCGTCCCCGTCGCCATGTAAGGCTGGACCTCCGGCCCGCCCAGCGCGGCCAGGTAGCCGTAGTCGGACACGCTGACGCCGGCGAACACGCCGGTCTCGCTGCCGCGCAGCCTCGCCGGGTCGATCCCGGCCCGCTCGACCGTCTCCCACGCCGCCTCGAGCAGCAGCCGCTGCTGGGGGTCCATCGCGAGCGCCTCGCGCGGGCTGATGCCGAAGAAGGTCGCGTCGAAGTCGCACGCGTCGATGAAGCCGCCCTCGCGCGTGTGGGAGGTGCCGGGGTGGTCGGGGTCGGGGTCGTAGAGCGTCTCGACGTCCCACCCGCGATCGGCCGGGAACTCCGTGATCCCGTCCGTCCCGGTCCGGACCAGCTCCCAGAGCTCTTCGGGAGAGCGGACGCCGCCGGGATATCGGCACGACATCCCGACGATCGCGATCGGCTCGTCGAGTCGGGCCGGGCCGCGCCGGGCCGCGGTCGCGGCTGCCGCCGAGCCCTCCGCGCGCGAGCGCAGGTGGCCGGCGACGGCCACCGGCGTGGGGTAGTCGAAGATGAGCGTGGCCGGGAGGCGGACGCCGCTCGCTCGGCCGAGCCGGTTCCGGAGCTCCACCGCCGCGAGTGAGTCGAAGCCGAGGTCCTGGAAAGCCAGCTCGGCCTCCACGGCGTCGGCGCCGGGCAGCCCGAGGACCGCGGCGACATGACCGCGCACGAGCTCGAGGACGGCCGCGTCGCGCTCCTCGTCGGGCAGGCCGGCCAGCCGCCGTCCGAGCGATCCGGACGCACCCGCCCGCGCCCGCACGCGGACCAGACCCCGGAGCAGCGGCGACAGCGCTCCGCCGTCCTTGGCCCGCTCGCGCAGCACCGCCATGTCGAGCAGGAGCGGGACGAGCAGCGACTCGTCGAGCGTCCTGGCGGCTTCGAACAGCTCGAGCCCGCGGTCGCCCGCCAGGAGCTCGACGCCTAGCCGGGCGTGGATCTCGCGCATCCGGCGCTCCAGCTCCGCGCCGTACAGCTCCGCCGTGAGCGGGCTCCGCTCCGCCCACAGCCCCCACGCGAGCGACGTGGCTGGGAGCCCGCGCGCACGGCGGTCGTGGGCGAGCGCGTCGACGAAGGCGTTCGCGGCGGCGTAGTTGCCCTGCCCCGCCGCGCCCAGGAGGCTGATCGCGGACGAGAAGAGCACGAACGCCGTGAGGTCGTGGCCGGCCGTCAGCTCGTCGAGGTGGAGCGCGGCGTCGAGCTTCGCGCGCAGCACGCGCTCGAGGCGCTCGTCGTCGAGGGACTCGAGCGTGGCGTCGTCGATCACATCGGCAGCGTGGACGACGGCGGTGAGCGGTTGCTCCGGCGGAATCGCGTCGATGACCGCGCTGAGCGCGTCGCGGTCGCTCGCGTCGCAGCCCACGATGCGGGCGTCGGTGCCGAGGCCGGCGAGCTCCGCGACCAGCTCCGCGGCGTCCGGGGCCTCGGCGTCACCGCCGTGTAGGAGCAGGAGGTGGCGAACGCCGTGCTCGGCGGCCAGGTGCCGCGCGATCAGCGCGCCGAGCCCGTCGGCGCCGCCGGCCACGAGCACGGTGCCGTCCGAACCGAAGCGGGGCGCGCGCTCGCGGCCCACGGCGGTGGCGCGCGCGAGTCGCGGTGCGCGGAGGTCCCCTCCGCGAATCGCGAGCTGGGGCTCGTCGCTGTCGAGCGCGGCCGCGAGCGCGGCGGCCGACGCCGTCTCGCCGTCGAGGTCGACGACGGCGAAGCGGTCCGGGTGCTCGGCGATCGCGCTGCGCATCAGGCCCCACAGCGGCGCCGCCTCGAGCGCGAGCGCGTCGCCAGGACCGGCGGCGACCGCGCGCTCGGTCACGAGCACGAGCCGCGACTCCGCGAGCCGCTCCTGAGCGAGCCAGGCCTTGAGCAGCTCGAGCGCGCGGGCGCACTCCGCCCGCGCGGAGGCGGCCAGGTCGCGCGAGTCCGCGCGGTCGGGCGTGGCGGCGCGATCGGGTGCCGCGCGGACGAGCACGACATCCGGAACCGGCACGCCGGCATCGAGCGCCGTCGCGAGCTCGTCGAGGTCCGCGTGCTGGTCCGTCCCGTCGAGAACGAGTCCCTCGCCGAGCACGACCGCGCGTCGCTCGTCGCCGTTGCGCGACAGCACGGGAACGTCGACCCAGTCGACGCGGTAGAGGTCGCGGGCCGCCGCGCGCGCGGCGCCGAACCGACCGGCGTCGACTGGCCGCACCGCCAGGCGCTCCGCCACGGCGACCGGCGCACCGGCGTCGTCGAAGGCCGCGATCCGCACGCCTCCCGTGTCGTCCGGGGCCACCCGAACCCGCAGCGACGACGCCCCGGCTGCCCACAGCCGTACGCCGCTGAAGCTGAACGGCATCGCGAGGCCGCCGCGTGCCGCGTCCTCGATTCCGGCGGGAATCGCGTGCAGCGCCGCGTCGAGCAGCGCCGGGTGGAGGCCGAAGCGGCCGGCCTCGGCGGCCTCGGCATCGGCGAGCGCGACCTCGCAGAGGACCTCCTCGCCGTGGCGCCAGGCGGAGCGCAGGCCCTGGAAGGCGGTGCCGTAGCCGAGGCCGTGCTCGGCGAGGCGGTCATAGAGCGCCTCGACCGCGAGCGGCTCGGCGGCGGGCGGCGGCCACTCGTCGCCCAGGGGCGGCGGCTCGGCGGCGGCGGCCGGCTCGAGCGTGCCGGTCGCGTGGCGCGTCCACTCGCCCGCCGCGAGCGCCTCGGGGTCGGGGTCGTGCGGGCGCGCGTAGAACGCGAGCGAGCGGCGGCCGCTCGCGTCGGGGGCGCCGAGCGCGAGCTGGAGCTCGAGCGAGCCGCGCTCGGGCAGCAGCAGCGGCTCGGTCAGCTCGAGCTCCGCGAGCGCCTCGCAGCCGACGCGCGCGCCGGCGGCGAGCGCGAGCTCGACGTACGCGCTCGCGGGCAGCGGCACCGTGTCGAGCAGCACGTGGTCTCTCAGCCACGCGTGCGAGTCGAGCGCGAGGCGGCCGCTGAAGAGCCACTGCTCGCGCTCGCCGGCGATCGCGACCGCCGCGCCGAGCAGCGGATGGCCGCTCGCGCCGAGCGCGCCCGCGCCGGGGTCGCCGGCGCCCAGCTCGAACGGCAGCCAGTAGCGCCGGCGCTCGAAGGCGTAGGTCGGCAGGGGGACGCGCTGCGCCCCGGCGGTGAGCGGGGCGAAGTCGACCTCGACGCCGCCGACGTGGGCCTCGGCCAGGAACCCGACGAACGCCTCGGTCTCGGGCCGGTCCTTGCGGAGCGCCGGGACGAGCAGCGCCTCCCCCTCCACCGTCTGGGCGGCCATGCCGCTGAGGACGCCGTCGGGGCCGAGCTCGAGGAAGCGGGTGACGCCAGCCTGCTCGAGAAAGCGGATCCCGTCGGCGAAGCGGACGGCCTCGCGCACGTGGCGGACCCAGTGGTCGGCGTCCGGGCGCTCGAGCGGCTCGCCGGTCAGGTTCGAGACGATCGGGATGCGGGGCGGCTCGTAGGTGAGGTCCTCGGCGACCTGGCGGAACTCCTCGAGCATCGGCTCGATCAGGTGGGAGTGGAAGGCGTGCGATACGCGCAGGCGGTGCGTGCGGCGGTCCTTCGCGCGCCAGTCGCGCTCGAGCGCGTCGATCGCCTCGGCCACACCCGAGACGACGACCGCGCGCGGGCCGTTGACGCTGGCGAGCGACACGCCGTTCGGCAGCTCGAGCTCGCCCTCTGACGCTTCGATCGCGAGCATCGCGCCGCCGGCGGGGAGCGCGCCCATCAGCCTCCCACGCGCCGAGACGAGCTCGCAGGCGTCCGCGAGCGACAGCACGCCGGCGACGTGGGCGGCGGCGAGCTCGCCGATCGAGTGGCCCATCAGGAAGTCGGGCTTCAGGCCGAAGCTCTCGAGCAGGCGGTAGAGGGCGGCCTCGAGCGCGAACAGGGCCGGCTGGGCGTTCTCGGTGCGGGCGAGCTCGTCCTCGCTCCCTTCGAAGACGAGCTCCTTCAAGCCGTCGCCGAGCTCCGCGGTGACCGCGTCGAAGGCCCGCGCGAAGGCCGGGTGCTCGTCGTAGAGCTCGCGGCCCATACCCGGGCGCTGCGCGCCCTGGCCGGTGAAGAGGAAGGCGGTCCTGCCTCGCTCCAGCACGCCCTCGACGAGCCCGGCGGCGGGCTCGCCGGCCGCGAGGGCGCCCACGGCGGCGAGGAGGGACTCGCGGTCGGCGCCGACGGCGGCGGCGCGGCGCTCGAGCCGCGCGCGCCCGCTCGCGAGTGTGAACGCTACGTCGAGCGGCTCGAGCTCGGGGTTCGCTTCGACGTGGTCCCGCAGGCGCTCCGCCTGGGCGCGCAGCGCGGTCTCCGTCCTGGCCGAGAGGACCCAGGGGAGCACGGTTGGCGCCCGATCCGGGGCCGGCCGCGGATCGCGCGGCGGCGCCTCCTCAAGGATCACGTGCGCGTTCGTGCCGCTCACGCCGAACGACGACACGCCCGCTCGACGCGGGCGCTCGCCGCGCGGCCACGGCCGCGGCTCGGTGAGCAGCTCGACCTGCCCGGCCTCCCAGTCGACGTGCGGCGTGGGCTCGTCGACGTGGAGGGTCGGCGGCAGGAGGCCGCGGCGGAGGGCCATCACCGTCTTGATCACGCCCGCGGCTCCGGCCGCGGCCTGGGTGTGGCCGATGTTCGACTTCACCGTCCCGAGCCGCAGCGGCCCACGGCCGTCGCGTTCCTCGCCGTAGGTCGCGAGCAGCGCCTGCGCCTCGATCGGGTCGCCGAGCGTCGTGCCCGTGCCGTGGGCCTCGACGGCGTCCACGTCCGCCGGCGTGAGCCCGGCGCTCTGGAGCGCGTGGC
Organism: Thermoleophilaceae bacterium; assembly: GCA_036389105.1. Taxonomy (GTDB): domain Bacteria; phylum Actinomycetota; class Thermoleophilia; order Solirubrobacterales; family Thermoleophilaceae; genus AC-37. The sequence continues at coordinate 2,916 of DASVQK010000203.1, read as the reverse complement.
GGATCACGCGCTCCTGCGAGGGACCGTTCGGGGCTGTCAACCCGTTCGACGCGCCGTCCTGGTTGATCGCCGAGCCGCGCACGATCGCCAGCACCTCGTGACCGTTCCGCTCCGCGTCGGACAGGCGCTCGACCACCACGAGCCCGACGCCCTCCGCCCAGGCCGTCCCGTCCGCCGCGGCCGCGAACGCCTTGCAGCGCCCGTCCGGCGCCAGCCCGCGCTGGCGGCTGAAGGCGACGAACAGGCCCGGCGTGGAGAGCACGGTGACCCCGCCGGCGATCGCCAGCGAGCACTCGCCGTTCCGCACGGCCTGGCACGCCAGGTGCAGGGTGACGAGCGACGACGAGCAGGCGGTGTCGACGGTCACCGCGGGCCCCTCGAGGCCGAACGTGTACGCGACGCGGCCCGAGATCACGCTCCCGCCCACCCCCGTCAGCGCGTAGCCCTCGAGGTCCTCCGACGCCAGGGCGCCGAGGCCGTAGATCGACATGCCGGCACCGGCGTAGACCCCGGTGTCGCTGCCGCGCAGCGTCGCCGGGTCGATGCCGGCGTCCTCGAATGCCTCCCACGACGCCTCCAAGAGCAGCCGCTGCTGCGGGTCCATGACGAGCGCCTCGCGCCCGCCGATCCCGAAGAACCCGGCGTCGAAGTCGCCGGCGTCCACGAACCCGCCCTCGAGCGTGTTGGTGGTGCCGGGATGGTCGGGGTCCGGGTCGTATAGGCGCTCGAGGTCCCAGCCGCGGTCGTCCGGGAAGCCGGAGATCGCGTCGCCGCCTCGCTCGACCAGCTTCCACAGGTCCTCGGGCGAGTCGACCCCACCGGGGAAGCGGCACGACATGCCCACGATGGCCACCGGCTCGTCGAGTCGCACAGGACCGCGCCGTAGCGCCGCCGCGCCGCTCCGGAGCCCCTCCGCGCGCTCACGCAGATGTCGCGCGACCGCCGCCGGGGTCGGATGGTCGAAGATCAGCGTGGCGGGCAGGCGCATGCCGCTTGCCTGGCTGAGGCGGTTGCGGAGCTCGACCGCCGACAGCGACGTGAAGCCGAGGTCCTGGAAGGCGCGATCGGGCTCGACGGCCTCGAGGCTCTGGTGTCCGAGCACCGCGGCCACGTGGCCGCGCACGAGGTCGATGACGATCGCATCGCGCTCGCTCTCGGGCGCCTGCGCGAGGCGCCGGGCGAGCGACCCCGCCGCCGCGGCACGCCGGCGCGGGACGCGCACCAGGCCGTGCAGGAGCGGCGGCAGCATGCCCGCCCTGGCCTGGGCGCGGAGCGCGCCGAAGTTCAGGAGCACAGGCACCAGGAAGGGCTCGTCGAGCGCGCGCGCCGTGTCGAAGAGCTCGAGACCCTGCTCGTTCGTGAGCGGCGTGGCGCCGCCGCGCTCGATCCGCGCGCGATCGGCCGCGCTCAGCGCCTCGGTCATCCCGCTCTCCTCCGCCCACAGGCCCCAGGCGAGCGAGGTAGCCGTGAGGCCCCGCGCGCGGCGATCGTGGGCAAGGGCGTCGAGGAACGCGTTGCCGGCGGCGTAGTTCGCCTGACCGGGCGAGCCAAACGTGGCTGTCGCCGAGGAGAACAGCACGAAGCCGGCGAGGTCGTGGCCGGCGGTCAGCTCGTCGAGGTGGAGCGCCGCGTCGAGCTTCGGACGCAGGACGCGCTCGAGCCGCTCCTCGTCGAGCGACTCGAGGGTGCCGTCGTCGAGCAGGCCGGCGGAGTGGACGACCCCGGTGAGGGGGTGCTCCGGCGGGATCGCGGCGATGACGGCCTCGAGGGCGTCGCGGTCGCTCGCGTCGCAGGCCTCGACGCGCGGCTCGGCGCCGAGCTCCGCGAGCTCGGCCGTGAGCTCGGCCACGCCTGGCGCCTCCGATCCGCGGCGGCTCAGGAGCAGCAGGTGGCGGACGCCGTGCTCTTCCACCAGGTGGCGCGCCATCAGCGCACCGAGCCCGCCCGTGCCGCCGGTGATGAGGACGGTTCCGTCGGGGTCGAAACGCGGCGGCTCCTCGGTGCTCTCCGCCGGCATCCGCGCGAGGCGCGGCGCATGAGGGACGCCCTCGCGGATCGCGAGCTGCGGCTCGTCGGTCGAGAGGGCGGCGGCGAGCGCGGCCGACGACGACTCCGCGCCGTCGAGGTCGACGACGGCGAACCGGTCGGGCTGCTCGGCCACCGCGCTGCGCATGAGCCCCCAGAGCGATGCCGTCTCGAGGCCGGGCGCCTCGCCGGCGCGGGCCGCGACCGCGCCCTCGGTGACCAGGACGAGACGGGACTCCGCCAGTTCCTCGGCGCCGATCCACGCCTTCAGGGCTCCCAGCACGCGGCCGCACTCCGCGCGTGCCGCCGCCGCGCGCTCGGCCGACGACGCGCCCTCGGGCGGCGGCCCGAGGACCGCGCGGACGAGCACCGCGTCCGGCGCGGGCGCATCGGCCGCGATCGCCTCGGTGAGCGTGTCGAGGTCCGCGTAGCGATCCGCGTCCTCCAGCTCGAGCCCGTCGCCCAGCACCGCCAGGCGCCGCGGCGACTCCGTCGGTGAGCCGGGGTCGACCGTGACCCAGTCCAGCCGGTAGAGCCCGTCGCTTCCGGCCGTGCGTGCGCTCGCGAGCCGGCTTCGGTCGAGCGGCGTCAACTGGAGGCGATCCACCGACAGCACGGGTGTGCCGTCCTCGCTGACGGCGGCGAGCCGGAGCCGGTCCTCGCCCTCGGGCGTCAGCCGCACGCGGAGCGTCGTCGCGCCGGTTGCCCACAGGTTGACGCCGTTCCAGGAGGTGGCCGATCGGCCGTCGCTCGTGCCGTGCAGCGCCGCGTCGAGCAGCGCCGGGTGGAGGCCGAAGCGGCCGGCCTCGGCGGCCTCGGCATCGGCGAGCGCGACCTCGCAGAGGACCTCCTCGCCGTGGCGCCAGGCGGAGCGCAGGCCCTGGAAGGCGG
>DASVQK010000202.1:0-4019 GCA_036389105.1 Thermoleophilaceae bacterium | reverse complement strand
GCGGCGGGGCGCCCGACCGGACCGCCCGCGGGCGGGGACGGCGTGGGCGCGAACCTTCGCGGCCGGCGCCACCCGCTCGCCGCGAGCGGACGCGCCGGACGCGGCGCCGAGCACGGCGACGGCGACGCAGGCCGGCACGAGCGCCACCAGGGTTCGCCGGAGGGCGGGGTACATGCCGGGACAGTTGATACCACGGGCGCGGAACGGAGGCGGGGGTTTAGTCAGAAGACGAATCGCCGATACATCTGCTTAGCTGTAAGTAGTTGCCGAGTCCCCGACGCCCATGGCGGAGGGGAGCGGGGGACCCAATTGGACCGCTGCGGAGCGGTTCACGGGGCGAATCGCCACCAGAGCGTGGCGTAGCGCAGGTCTTGTGCGCGAGCCCGTCAGCTCACCCCGTAGGCCGAGAGAAGCCTTAGATGTCGAACCGGTCGCCACACAACTTCGCCCATGGCCGCCTCGCGGCCGTCCTCGTCCTGCTCGCGCTCTCGGTGAGCAGCGGCGCCGCCCTCGCGTCCGATGGGCACGCGCGGTCCGAGCGCTCCCAGGAGACCTCGCTGTCGATCGGCAGCACCGGCAGCACCGTGAAGGCCGTCCAGCGCGTTCTCCACGTGCAGGTGACGGGCTACTTCGGCGATCAGACCGCGGCCGCCGTGCGGCGTTTCCAGCGCCGCCGCCATCTCAGGGCCGACGGGGTCGTGAACGCCGCCACCGCCCGCGCGCTCGGTGTGCGGCTGAGTAAGGCCTCGTACGCCAGCGGCGGCGCCTCGGCCGGTTCGTCGCAGGGCTCGACTGTGAAGGTGCCCGCCAAGCTGCGGAGGATCGCCAAGTGCGAGTCCGGGGGCAACCCGCGGGCCGTGTCGCCCGACGGCCGCTTCCGCGGCAAGTACCAGTTCGATCGCGCCACCTGGCGCTCGCTGGGCGGCCGCGGCGATCCCGCCGCGGCCCCGGAGAGCGAGCAGGACCGGCGCGCCGTCAAGCTGTACCGCCAGCGCGGCACCGCGCCCTGGCCGAACTGCGCTTAGGCGGGCCCCCCGGGCTACGCTACGCGCAGCTTGTCGGTCGACTTCGTCACCGAGGAGAGGGACCGCGCGGTCAGCGTCGCCCTGTCGGGCGAGCTCGACCTGACCACCGCCGCAGCGGTGGAGGAGCGGCTGATGGAGCTCGAGGCCGAGCAGCCCGCGCACGTGATCCTGGACCTCCGCGAGGTCGAGTTCATCGACTCCACGGGCCTGTCGCTGTTGATCAACGCGGACAGCCGCGGCCGCAAGGCCGGCCGGCGCGTGACCATCGTGTCCGGCGGAGGACGGGCGGGGCGCATCTTCGACACGACCGGGCTTCGTGGCCGGCTCGAGGTGGTCGAGGACCCGCCCGGCGTCGAGCCTGAATAGGCGCCCAGACGCAAGCTTCCGGGCGCCCCGCCGCCGTTAGAGTTGTCCGATGCCAGGGGAGGCACCGGTGAGCGCTCGCGCGCCGGCCGAGGAGGGTCGCCGCCGTCGGGAACGTCTGTGGTTCGCGGCGTCGCTCCTGGCCGGCGCCGTCCTGTTCGCCCTGGACGCCGCGCTCCAGGACGGCGTGCGGCTCGTCAGCTTCCTGTTCCCGCTGGGCACGGCGATCGCCGTGCTCCTGGCCGTGGCTCGCCAGCGGGCCGTCCTGGCGCGGCGGCGCTACCGGCTGCTCACCGAGACGGGCCGCATCGCCTCGTCCTCGCTCGACTCCGACCTGATGCTCATCCAGATGGCGCGCCTCCTGTCGCGGGAGATGGCCGACTGGTGCTTCGTCAGCGTCGGCCGCGACGGCGAGGTGCGCACGGTGGCCGCGATGCACGCCGACCCCGAGCGCCAGCGTCAGGCGTGGGAGCTGCTGGCCGGGCACGCGGCGACGGACGAGCAGCATCGGCGGCTGCTCGAGCCGCTCGGGCTCCGATCGACGATCGCGGTGCCCCTGACGGCGCGCGGGCGCACCCTGGGCACGCTCACGCTGGCGTCCTCGGAGTCCGGCCACGTGTTCGGCGACGACGACCTCGCGCTGGCCAGGGAGGTCGCCGACCGCATGGCCGCGGCGCTGGACAACACCCGCCTGTACGGCGAGCTGAGCAGGGCGGAGAGCGATCTGCGGGGCTCGCGCGACGAGCTCCAGGCGATCCTCGACGGGGTTGCCGACGCGATCACGGTGCAGCGCCCGGACGGTCAGCTGGTGTACGCCAACACCGCCGCGGTCGAGTCGATGGGGTTCTCCTCGATGGAGGAGATGCTGGCCACGCCGGTTGCGGAGATCGCCGGACGCTTCGAGTTCTTCGACGAGGCGGGCAACCCGATCCCCACCGAGCGCCTTCCCGGCCGCCGCGCGCTGTCCGGCGACCCCTCGCCCGAGCCGATCCTGGTGCAGTCGCGGTCGCGCCGGGACCCGGTGCTGCGCTGGACCCGGGTGAAGGCCACGCCCGTGTTCGGAGAGAGCGGAACCCCGGTCCTGGCCATCAACGTCCTCGAGGACCTGACCGAGGTGCAGCAGGCCAACGAGGCCCAGCGCTTCCTCGCCGAGGCCGGGGCGATGCTGGCGGCCTCGCTGGACTACGAGACCACGCTGAGCAACGTCGCCCGGCTGGCCGTGCCGCGCGTGGCGGACTGGTGCGGCGTGGACATGCTCGACGACGACGGCGACATCCGGCATGTGGTGGTGGCGCACACCGACCCCGCGAAGGTGGACATGGCGGTGGAGCACCGGCGGCGTTACCCGGTGGACCCGAGCGAGGAGGCCGGCGTGCCGGGCGTCCTGCGGACGGGCCGGGCGGAGCTCTATCCCGAGGTCACGGACGAGATGCTGGTCCAGGGCGCGCGCGACGAGGATCAGCTCGCGATGCTCCGCGAGCTGGGCATGCGCTCGGTGATGATCGTCCCGATGGCGGCGCGTGGGCGGATGCTGGGCGCGCTGACCTTCGTCAGCGCCGAGTCCGGGCGACGCTTCGAGGAGCGTGACCTGACGTTCGCCCAGGAGCTGGCCGGCCGCTGCGCGCTGGCCGTGGACAACGCGCGCCTGTACAGCGAGCGCGCGCACATCGCGCGCACGCTCCAGGACAGCCTTCTGCCGCCGGAGCTGCCTCAGCCGCCCGGCCTGGAGGTGGCCGCCCGCTTCCGCGCCGCCGGCGAGGGGTTCGAGGTGGGCGGTGACTTCTACGACGTCTTCGACACCGGCTCGGCGGGCTGGGCGGCCGTGATCGGCGACGTGTGCGGCAAGGGGCCCGAGGCCGCCGCGGTGACGGCGCTGGCGCGCTACACGTTGCGTGCGGCGGCCATGCGCGACCGCGTTCCCAGCCGGATCCTGGCCACGCTAAACGAGGCGATGCTCCGCCAGCGCGACGACCGCCGCTTCTGCACGGTGCTCTACGCCTGCGTGGACAACACGCCCAGCGGCGTCCAGCTCCGGTTCGCCAGCGGCGGGCACCCGCTGCCGCTGGTCGTCCGCGCCGGGGGCGAGGTCTCGGAGATCGGAAGCCCCGGCACGCTGCTGGGCGTCGTGCCCGACCCGGACCTGCGCGACGACGTGATCGAGCTCCAGCCCGGCGACGCCGTCATCCTCTACACGGACGGCGTGACCGACGTGGCGGCGCCCGACGTGGTGCGCGAGCCGCTGGACCTGGCGGCCCAGATGGCCCTCACGGGCGACGAGACCGCCGACGAGCTGGCTCAGCGCCTGCTGGACGCGGCGCTGGAAGGATCGGCCCAGACGGAGCCGCGCGACGACATCGCGATCGTGGTGATCAAGGCTCGCTCGGCCTCAGCGCTGGCCGGCGAGCGCGGCGCCACGACGGTCGCCGCCGGTACGGCCTAGGGAAGGGACGCGCGTGGCCGCGAACCGCCGGCTGGAGGCGGACGTGGTGGTGGTGGGCGCCGGCCTGGCCGGGTTGACGGCGGCGCGCGAGCTCCGTGCGCGTGGGGCGACCGTGGCGGTGCTCGAGGCACGTGACCGCGTGGGCGGCCGCACGCTCAACGAGCCGCTCGGCGACGGCCGGGTGGGGGAGG
>DASVQK010000201.1:0-6557 GCA_036389105.1 Thermoleophilaceae bacterium | reverse complement strand
GACGAGCAGGGCGTCCTGCTCAATCGTCTGGGCTGCCATGCCGGAGAGGACACCGTCGGGGCCGAGCTCGAGGTAGCGCGTGACGCCCGCTTGTTCCAGGTGGCGGATGCCGTCGGCGAAGCGGACCGGCTCGCGGACGTGACGCGTCCAGTAGTCGGGCGAGGCGATGTCGTCCGCTTGCTCTCCGGTGAGGTTCGAGACGATCGGGATCCGGGGCGGCTCGTACTCGAGGCTCGCCGCCAACTCGCGGAACTCGTCGAGCATCGGCTCCATCAACTGCGAGTGGAAGGCGTGGCTGACGCGCAGCCTGGAGGTGCGGCGCTCCTTCGACTCCCACTCCTCGGCCAGCTTTTCGATCGCTTCGGCGTCGCCTGAGACGACGGTCGAGCGCGGGGCGTTTACAGCGGCTATCGAGAGGGCGGGATCGAGGTCGGCACTGACTTCTTCTTCGGTTGCCTCGATCGCGACCATCGCGCCGCCCGCGGGGAGGGCGCCCATCAGCTTCCCGCGTGCCGCGACGAGCTTGCAGGCGTCTGCGAGCGAGAGGACGCCGGCGACGTGCGCAGCCGCAAGCTCGCCGATCGAGTGGCCGATCAGGAAGTCGGGCCTGAGGCCGAAGGACTCGAGCAGCCTGAACAGGGCGACCTCGACCGCGAACAGCGCGCTCTGCGTGTTCTCGGTCCGATCGAGCTCCTCCTCATTGCCCGAGAACGTCAGCTCCTTGAGGCCCTCCCCTAGTTCGCCACAGACGGCGTCGAACGCCTCCGCGAACGCCGGATAGGTCTCGTAGAGCTCGCGCCCCATCCCGACCCGCTGCGCGCCCTGGCCGGTGAACATGAACGCCGTCTTGCCGCCCGCCGGCGTGCCCTCGACGACCCCGGACGCCGGCTCGCCGCGCGCGAGCGCGTCGAGGCCGGCCAGCAGCTCCTCGCGCGAGGAGCCGACGACCGCTGCGCGCCGATCGAGCTGCGCACGCGCCGTCGCCAGCGTGAACGCCACGTCGATCGGCTCGAGCTCCGCATGCGCCTCCACATGCGCGCGCAGCCGCTCCGCCTGCTCCCGCAGCGCCGCCTCGCTCTTCGCCGACACGAGCCACGGCAGGCTGTCCTGCCTAGTGGTTGCTATGGACCCCTTAGGCAGGACTGCGGCGTCGGCGGGCGCCTCCTCGAGGATCACGTGCGCGTTGGTCCCGCTGACGCCGAACGAGGAGATGCCCGCGCGCCGCGGCCGCTCGCCCGCCGGCCACGGCTCGGGCTCCACGAGCAGCTTCAGCTCGCCCGCGTCCCAATCGACGTGCGGCGTCGGCTCGTCCACGTGCAGCGTCGGGGGCAGCTCCTCGTGGTGCAGGGCCATCACGGTCTTGATCACTCCGGCCACGCCGGCCGCGGCCGACGTGTGGCCGATGTTGGACTTGATCGAGCCGAGCCGCAGCGGGCCGTTGTCGCGCTCCTGGCCATAGGTCTCCAGCAGCGCCTGCGCCTCGATCGGGTCGCCGAGCGTCGTGCCGGTCCCGTGCGCCTCCACGGCGTCCACGTCGGACGGCGACAGGCCGGCGCTGGCCAGCGCGGCGCGGATCACGCGCTCCTGTGACGGCCCGTTGGGCGCCGTCAGCCCGTTGCTGGCACCGTCCTGGTTCGTCGCGCTCCCGCGCACCACCGCCAGCACCTGGTGCCCGCGCCGGCGCGCCTCGGAGAGGCGCTCGAGCACGAGCAGCCCGGCGCCGTCCGAGAACCCGGTCCCGTCGGCGCTGGCCGCGAACGAACGGCAGCGCCCGTCGGGCGACAGCCCGCGCTGGCGGCTGAACTCGATGAACAGGGACGGCGTGGACATGACGGCCACCCCGCCCGCCAGCGCCAGCTCGCACTCGCCGGACCGCAGCGCCTGGCACGCCAGGTGCATCGCCACGAGCGACGACGAGCACGCCGTGTCCACCGACACGGCCGGTCCCTCGAGGCCGAAGGTGTACGCGAGCCGGCCCGACACCACGCTCGGCAGGTTGCCGGTCAGGCGGAAGCCCTCGAGCTCCGGCGATGGGCTGGGGCCCATCCCGTAGTCGGACGCGCTGATCCCCGTGAAGACGCCGGTCTGGCTCCCGCGCAGCGACGCCGGGTCGATGCCCGCGTGCTCGAACGCCTCCCACGCCGCCTCTAGCAGCAGCCGCTGTTGCGGGTCCATCGCCAGCGCCTCGCGCGGGCTGATGCCGAAGAAGTCGGCATCGAAGTCGGGCGCGTCGTGGAGGAAGCCGCCCTCGCGCGAGTACGAGGTGCCGGTGTGGTCGGGGTCGGGGTCGTACAGGCGGTCGAGGTCCCAGCCGCGGTCGGTCGGGAACTCGGAGATCGCGTCGGTGCCCGAGGCCACCAGCTCCCACAGGTCCGCGGGCGAGCTCACCCCGCCCGGGTAGCGGCAGGCCATGCCGACGATCGCGATCGGCTCGTCCGAGCGCGCGGGCGCGCGGGTCGGTGCCGGGGCGCCGGCCTCCGCTCCCTCAACCCGCGAGCGAAGCAGCCTTGCAACCGCCGCCGGCGTCGGGTGATCGAAGACGAGCGTCGACGGCAGCCGCAGCCCGGTCTGGTGGCTCAGCCGGTTGCGCAACTCGACCGCCGACAGCGAGTCGAAGCCGAGCTCCTTGAACGCGCGCTCGGGATCGACCGCGTCGGCCGAGGGATGCCCGAGGATCGTCGCCACCTGGCCGCGCACCAGCTCGAGCACCGTGGCAGCGCGGTCCTCCTCGGGCACGCCCGCCAGCTGGCGGGCCAGCGAGCCCGAGCTGTCCCTGGCGCGGCGGGACGGCGCGCGCACCAGGCCGCTCATGAGCGGCGGCAGCACGTCCATCCGCGCGGCGGCACGCAGCGCGCCGGTGTCGAGCCGCATCGGCAGCAGGTGCGGCTCGCCCAGGTCGCGCGCGGTGTCGAACAGCTCGAGGCCCTGCTCGTTCGACAGCGCCTCCAGCCCGATGCTGCCCATCCGGGCCAGGTCGGTCTCGTCGAGGTCGCCCGTCATACCGCTCGCCTGCTGCCAGAGCCCCCAGCCCAGCGAGGTCGCCGCCAGTCCATGGGCCCGGCGCTGCTGCGCGAGCGCGTCCAGGAACGCGTTGGCCGCCGAGTAGTTGCCCTGGCCCGGCCCGCCCACCGTCCCGGCGACCGACGAGAACAGCACGAAGTCGGACAGCTCCAGGTCCGCGGTCAGCTCGTGGAGATGGAGCGCGGCGTCGGCCTTGGGGCGCATGACGCTGTGGATTCGCTCGGCGTCGAGCGACTCGATCGTGCCGTCGTCGAGCACGCCGGCCGTGTGGATGACGGCGGCGAGCGGGTGCTCCGCCGGGATCGACGCGAGCAGCGCCTCCACCGCGTCGCGTTTCGACACGTCGCAGGACGCGATCGTGGCCTCGGCCCCAAGCTCCGCGAGCTCGGCGGCCAGTTCGTCCGCGCCGTCGGCGTCGCGCCCGCCGCGGCTGGCCAGCAGCAGGTGGCGCGCGCCGTGCTCCGAGGCCAGGTGACGCGCCATCAGCGCACCCAGGCCGCCGGTGCCGCCCGTGATCAGGACGGTTCCGTCGGGCTCGACGGGCCGCGGCATGGTCAGCACGACCTTGCCGACGTGGCGCGCCTCACGCAGCGCGCGGAACGCGTCGGGAGCCCGGCGCACGGCGTAGGTGGAGATCGGCGGGTGGCGCAGCGCGCCGCTCCGGAACAGCTCCACGATCTCGGCGAACATCTCGCCGATCCGCTCCGGCCCCGCCGCCTCGAGCAGGTCGAACGCCGTGTACGACACGCCCGGGTGCCGCTCGGCCACCTCGTCGGGATCGCGCACGTCCGCCTTGCCCATCTCGACGAAGCGCCCGCCGCGCGGCAGCAGGTCGAGCGACGCGTCCACGAACTCCCGCGCGAGCGCGTCGAGCACGACGTCGACGCCGTCGCCGTTCGTGGCGGCCAGGAACCTGTCCCTGAAGTCGAGGTCGCGCGAGGACGCAATGTGGTCGTCGTCGATCCCCAGCCCGCGCAGCGTGTCCCACTTGCCCTCGCTCGCGGTGGCGTACACCTCGGCGCCCAGGTGGCGGGCGAGCTGGGTGGCGGCCATCCCGACGCCGCCGGCGGCGGCGTGCACGAGCAGCTTCTCGCCGCGCTGGAGGTTCGCCAGGTCGACCAGCGCGTAGTACGCCGTCAGGAAGACGATCGGCAGGGCGGCCGCCTGGTCGAACGACCAGTCGGACGGGATCGGCACGAGCACGCGCTGGTCGGCCACCGCCAGCGGCCCGAACACCTCCGGGATGAGCCCCATCACGCGGTCGCCGGGCGCGAAGCCGTCCACGTCGGGGCCGACCTCCGCGACCACGCCGGCGCCCTCGCCGCCGATCAGCAGGTGGTCGCCGGGATAGAGCCCGAGCGCCACCAGCACGTCGCGGAAGTTGACCCCCGCCGCGCGCACGGCCACCCGCACCTGCCCGGGGCCGAGCGGCTCGCCGGCCCGCGGGGCAGGGAGCAGGGCGAGGTTCTCGAGCGTGCCGCTCTGCTCGATGCCCAGTCGCCACGCGCTCTCGCCGTCAGGCGGAACGAGCGTCCGCCCGCCGGCGGCCCGCGCCAGACGGGGCGCGAAGGCCTGCCCAGCCCGCAGAGCCAGCTGGGGCTCGCCGGCCGTCAGCGCGCCCGGCAGGGCCGCCCACGCATCGTCGCCGCCGTCCACGTCCGCCAGCACCAGGCGCTCGGGGTTCTCGGACTGCGCGCTCCGCACGAGTCCCCACACGGCCGCCGCGGCCGGGTCGGGCGCCTCGCCGTCGCGGGCCGCCACGGCGCCCTTCGTGACCACCACGAGCCGTGAGTCCACGAGCCGCTCGTCCGCCAGCCAGGCCTGTACGAGCTCGAGCGTGCGGGCGACCGCGGCGCGCGCCGCCTCCGCAAGCCCGTCCGCAGCGACGTCCGCCGGAGCGGCCGCGAGCACGACCGCGGGGACCTCCGTTCCGGCCTCGATCGCGGCCGCCAGCGCCTTCAAATCCGCGTAGCGGTCGCCCTCCAGGTCGAGCCCGTCGCCAAGCACCGCGAACCGCCGCTGGGCTCCGTCCGGCCGCTGACCGGCCACCTCCACCCAGTCGACCTGGAAGAGCGAGTCCTGCTCCGCGCCGGGGGTCGCGCCGAGCTGCGTCGGGTCGACCGCGCGGCCCACGATCGACTCGACCGCGACCACCGGCGCGCCCGTCTCGTCGAGCGCGGCGATGCTCAGCGCGCCCTCGCCCGCGGGGACGATCCGCGCCCGCAGCGCGGACGCGCCGGGGCGCGCGACGACCACACGGTTCCACGCGAACGGAAGCCGCGCGTCGCCGCCATCCGCGCCCGCGACGATCGCGCTGTGGAACGCCGCGTCGAACAGCGCCGGGTGGAGGCTGAAGCGATCCGCGTCGGACGCGTCCTCCTCGGCCAGACCCACCTCGGCGTACACCTCGTCGCCGCGCCGCCAAGCCGCCTGGACGCCCTGGAAGGCAGGCCCGTAGCCGAAGCCGAGCTCCGTCAGCCGGTCGTAGAGCAGCTCCGCGTCCATCGGCTCGGCGCCCTCGGGCGGCCATGCCTCGGCGGTCAGCTGCTCGAACGCCGCGTCGAAGCTCGCCCCGTCGGCGGCGGCCAGCACGCCGGTGGCGTGCCGCACCAGGTCGGCTCGCGGCGCGGCGCCGTCGGGCGACTCGTCCTCCGGGCGCGAGTAAACCGTCAGCTGCCGCCGGCCGGACTCGTCGGGCTCCCCCACGGTCAGCTGGACCTGGACGGCCCCGGACTCGGGCAGCACCAGCGGCGCCTCGAGCGTCAGCTCCTCGACCAGCTCGGCGCCGACCTCGGCGCCGGCGGCCAGCGCGAGCTCGACGAATGCGGTGCCGGGGAGCAGGACGGTGTCGAGCACCACGTGGTCGGCCAGCCACCGGGGCGCGGTGCGCGACAGGCGACCCGTGAACGCCCATCCCCGATCCCCGCCCAGGTGGAGCGCGGCCCGCAGCAGCGGATGCTCGGTCGCGTCGAGCCCCGCGGAGCCGACGTCACCCGAGCCGGCACGCGCGCTGAGCCAGTAGCGCTGGCGCTGGAACGCGTAGGTGGGCAGCGGGACCCGGCTCGGGCGGCTCGGGCCGAAGGCCGCCTGCCAGTCGATCGCGACGCCGTGGACGTGGGCCTCGGCCAGCGCGTGGGCGAAGCTCGCCAGGCCGCCGAGCTCGCCGCGCCGCAGCGAGTCGACCAGCGCGATCTCGGTGAAGCTCTCGGCGGCCAGGTCGGGGGCGGTCTCGGCGGAGTACACGGGGATCTCGCCGGCGCCCGCCTCGGCCGGCGCCTCCTCCGCGTCGCCGGCGACGGCGCGCGCGGCGTCTTCGAGCGACAGCGCTCCGGCCACGTGCGCGGCCGCGACCTCTCCCACGTGCGAGTCCCCGACCACCGCCGCCGGCTCGACCCCGTAGGAGCGCCAGAGGGCGGCCAGCGAGACCGCCGCCGCGAACAGCGCCGGCCGCGCCACGTCCTCGCGGTCGAGCGGCGGCGCGCCGTCGGCGCCGCGCAGGACGTCCTCGAGAGACCAGTCGACGTGCGGCCCCAGCG
>DASVQK010000200.1:0-10574 GCA_036389105.1 Thermoleophilaceae bacterium | reverse complement strand
CGGACGATCGCCAAGCTGATGGTGGGCGTGGTTGCGCGCGGCACCGGCGTGTCGGCGGCGCTCGGACCGGGCGTGGTCGCGGGGAAGACCGGCACCGCCGAGCTCGAGAGCACCACGGGGCCGACGGCGGACGGCGAGCCGGAGCCGCCCGGCGAGGAGCGAAGCCACACCGACGCCTGGTTCACGGCGTTCGCGCCGGCCAAGCACCCGCGGATCGCGGTCGCGGTGATGCTCGTGCGCGCCGGGGCCGGGGGCGACACGGCCGCGCCGGCGGCGCGGCTGGTGCTCCAGACGGCGCTCGGCGGCGACTAGGGACGGCAGGCCCGGCGGGCCTAGATGTCGAGGTCGACGACCTTCTTCTGGATCGGCTGTCCGGGCCCGGGGCTGTTCTCGATCAGGAGCTCGAGCGGCCTGTTCTCCAGCGTGCTGTTCGGGAACCGGAACAGCAGCAGCGAGCCCTCGGTGGGCCCGGAGGCGGCGGCGCTGCCGTTCTCCGGGATGCACGCGTTGTGGCTGAGCAGCCGCGGCCGGTAGGCGAACACGTTCTCCGGCGGCAGCTCGATCGGGCGGAAGGCGTTGCCCTGGTTGTCCTCCACGGTGAACTCCGTGGCGACCGGCGTGCGGAACCCCTTCTCGGGGTTGCAGACCTTGATGAACACGCCATACAGCGCGAACCCGGGCGGCGCCTCCGGACCGTGGTAGTAGTCGCGGTCCTCGGCGTCGCGCAGGTTGAGCTGGCGCGTGATGTAGACGTTGTAGTTCAGGCCGGCGACCTCCACGCTCAGACCCTCGCGCGCGGCGCCGTTGGGCCTGCCGGTGGAGCACCCGGCGGCGGCGAGCGTCGCCGCGAGGGCGCAGGCCAGCAGGGCGATCTTGGAGCGTGCGGGGCGCATCGGGCGGCGGAACTCTACCCGCTGGCCTCGCCCGGCTCGCCCCCCACGTGAAGGCCGAATCGGGGGGCCTTCTGGGTCTCCCAGCCCGCCACCGTGGTGCGCTCGAACGGGCCGTCGGGCCGCCCCTCGAAGATCGTGCGCAGACGCTCGAGCGCCTTCCTGGCCTGCCGCTTCAGCCACGGACGCGCGCCGAGACGCGCCATCAGGGCCTCGCGCGGAGTCCCGGGCTCGCTCGCGATCGTCATCTCGACCTTGGTGAGCCCCTGCCCCTGCCGGATCAGCTCGATCGTCACCTCGCCGCGCGTCTTGCCGCCGCGCCCGCCGCGCGTGACCTCCACGAGCCGGCGCGGGCGGTCGGCCTCGACGATCTCCGTCTCGGTCCACGACCGGTAGCGCGGGGCGTCCAGGCGGTAGCGCGCCGCGGCGCCCACCCCGACCGACTTGGGGTTCTCGAGCCGAAGCTCGGAGGTGTAGTGGTCGGTCCAGGCCGTGCGGTTGGCCAGGTCGGCCACGAAGTCGAAGATCTCCTCGCGCGGCGCGGAGATGAAGGTGTGCGCCGTGACCGGGAGCATGCGACCGGATTCTATGAGCGCGGCGGGCGGCCGCGCGCGCAGGCGATCGGCCGCGAAAGCCGCTCTACGCCGCGCGCTGCACGACTTCGAGCGGCCGCTCGCCGGCGCGGACGCGCTCCGAGGCCACCGGCGCCCCCTGGCGCGAGGGCAGCCGGCGGACGCACAGCGAGCACACCTGGCGCCCCGACTTCAGCACGTGGATCAGCTCGCCGACGAGCGGGCTTCGGCGGCAGCGCGAGCATCGCGGCCCGTCGCCGTGAAGCGCGTCCAGGCTGTGGCGAACGAGGAATGGGGCCATCTCTCTGGGCATGCCGATGATTTCTGCGCCCGCTCGCGGATACCTCCGGCGGGGCCGCAATTTGCGCGGATCGCCCGCCGGGCCACGTGGGAGAAGCGTGGTCGTTGCGCGATCTACTCGTTATCATCCGCACTATCTCGGGAGGAGACATCGACACCGTCCCCGCCGGAACGCTCGCCGGCGCCGGGTGCTTCCGCTGCGACTCCTGCGGCTACGCCGTAGCCATGCAGGAGCTGGATGAGGTCCCCCCGTGCCCCCATTGCGGCGGACAGGACTTCAGGCGCTCGTCGATGTTCGGCGAGCTGGCCGTGGCGGAGCCGACGGGCGACGTCCCGCTTCAGCCGGACTGGGTGGACGAGGCGCGCGAGGCGCTCGTCACCCCCGGCATCTACGTGGCGTACGAGAACGACGAGCGCGTGAGGGTCGTCGCCCTCCAGGAGGGCTGGACGCGGGTGGGCCGCAGCCTGTCGGCGCACATCCGCTTCGACGATCCCACGGTGTCGCGCCGGCATGCGCTGATCCATCACCAGGAGGGCACGGCCCGGATACTCGACGACCGCAGCCTGAACGGCGTGTTCCTGAACGGGTCGCGGGTCGACATGCGCGAGCTGCGCGACGGCGACCAGGTGGCCATTGGCCGCTTCCAGCTGCACTTCATCGCGCTGCGCGACCGCGCCCGCAAACCTGCCGACAGCCCCGTCGGCGTCGCGGCCGCCTAGCCGCGGACCAGCCGAGGGAGGAGCGGCGGGCCCGGCGTTCGGGCCCGCCAGCACGCCCGCGCCGCGTCCCGTGAGGCGGCCGCGCCGGGCCAGGGCCGCCGAGCTATAGTCGCGCCGAATGGCGACCACGATCGCGGTCCTCTCGCAGAAGGGCGGAACGGGCAAGACCACGACCGTGCGCACGCTGACCGACGTCTTCTCCCGCGTCGGGCTGGACGTCCTGGCCGTGGACCTCGATCCGCAGGGCAACCTGTCCGACTACTTCGACGTGGCGGCCGACGCCGACCCCACGATCGCCGACGTCCTGGCGGGACGCGTGAAGGCCGCCGACGCGATCCACGGCGGGGTCGTGCCGGCCAACCTCGGTCTGGCCGAGGCGGAGCTGGTGCTCAGCGGCAAGATGGGTCGCGAGATGACGCTGCGCCGCGCGCTCCGCGACGTGGGCCGCCGCCACGACGTGATCCTGATCGACTGCCCCCCGGCGCTCGGCCTCCTGACCGTCAACGCGGTGGTGGCGGCCGACTACGCGCTGATCTCCACCGAGGCCCAGTACTTCTCGCTCCAGGGCGTGGAGCAGGCGCTGGAGATCATCGAGCTCGCCAAGGAGAACCTGCACCCCGACCTGGAGTGGCTGGGGGTCGTGCTCAACATCGCCGACCTCCGCACCATCCACTCGCGCGAGGCGCTGGTGCAGCTGCGCGAGCGCTTCGGCGAGCGCGTATTCGACTCCGTCATCCGCCAGTCGATCCGCTACGCCGAGTCCGCCGAGCGCGGGGTCTCGATCGTCGACTACCGCGCCGAGCTGGGCGACGACTACCTGGCGCTGGCGGCCGAGGTGCTCGAGCGCGTCGGGATGGACGAGGAGCGCGCCCGCGTGGCGGAGCTCCGGGCCGAGCTCGTCCCGGCCTAGTCGACCCTATCTCCAGCCGGCCCTAAGCCCTATTTCTTCTTCTTCTTCTTGGCCTTCGGGGCCTTGAGGTTGAGCGAGAACTGCTTGGTGAGCGGCGCGCGGCCGGTGCTCGTCACCTTGATCACCACGGTCGCCCTGAGCTTCTTGGCCTTCTTGAGCGCCCTCAGTCCGCTCTTCGACAGCTTGATCTTGAGCGAGGCGCGCTGGCCGGCGGCGACCGTGAGGGTGACGTGCGCGAGCGTGATCGTCTTCTTCTTGCCCTTCTTCTTCTTGCCCGCGGGCACCTTGGCGGTGACCTTGATGTCCACGGTGCAGACGACCTTGCTGGTGCACAGGAGCTCGCCCAGCGTGACGCGGCCGTCCTTGCCGACGGTGGCGCTGCTGGGGACCTTGCCGATGGTCCCGGGCGGATCGTTCGGGTTTCCGTTCCCGCCGGTGTCGCCCCCGGTGTTCCCGCCGGTGTTACCGCCCGTGTTCCCGCCGGTGTTGCCGCCCGTGTTGCCGCCCAGCGCCGCGGTGGTGAACTCGACGAAGTCGCTGACGAAGTCGCCGGAGTCGTTGTGCGCCGCGAGCCGGTAGCAGTAGGCCGTCGAGGCGGTCAGCCCCGCGATCCCCGCCGAGACCGCGTGATCGGCGCTGTCGGCCGCCCCGAGGCTCTGGATCGAGGTGCTCGAGGCCGTGCCGCTGTTACCGGCCGTCTGGCACCACGTCGAGCTCGCGGCCGCGTACTCGAAGTGGTACGTGGTGCTGCCCTGGCCGGCCGGGTTGACCGCGCCGTTCAGGGTCGCCGCCGTGTCGGTCACGCCGCTGGGCGCGTTGGCCGTGGCAACCGGCGCGCCGGCCGTGAAGGAGAGCACGTCGGTGGCGGCGGGTCCCGCCGAGTTGGACGCCACCAGCCGCACGCAGTACGCCGTGCCGGCCGTGAGCCCCGGGAGCGTCGCGCTGACCGGATGGTCGGTCGCGCCGGTGTCCGCCAGCGGCGTGCCGGTGGCCTGGCTGTGCGTGCCCGAGGTGCCGTTGGTGTTGCAGAACGTGCTGCTGTCGAGCGCGTACTGGAACTCGTACGTGGTGGCCGAGCCGGCCGGGTTCACGGTCCCGCTGACGCTCTCGCTGGTGGCGCTGGCGGGCGTGGGCGCGTCGATCGAGACGCTCGGCACCCCGGCCGTGAACTCGATCGTGCCGCTCTCGGCGGCGCCGGCCGCGTTCACGGCGTCGATCCGCACGCAGTAGGTGGTGCCGCCGGTCAAGCCCGTCAGGTTCACGGACACGTCGTGCTCCTCGGAGTCGGTGAAGCCCAGCGTCTGCTTCGACCCAGTGGTGCTGCCGCTCGGCGTACCGGAGTTTCCGTTGGACTGGCACCACGCGCCCGCGGCGGTGCCCCACTCCGCGTAGTACTGGGTCGACTGCCCGGCCGGGTTGACCTGACCGTGCACCGTCGCCGTCGTCGCGCCCGTGGGGTCGACGAACGCCGCGAACACGTCGGGCGTGCCGGCGGTGAAGCCGAGGGTCCCTCCGTGCGAGTCGCCGGCGGCGTTGTGAGCCACGATCTCGACGCAGTACGCCGTGCCCGGGGTGAGACCGCCGAGGTCCACCTCCACGCTGTGGTCGGTGCTGTCCGAGCCGGCGGACACCGGCGCCGTGCTGCTGCCGGCCGAGCCGGTCGCGCCGTCGCTCTGGCACCACGCCGAGCTGGCCACGTCGTAATCCGCGTGATAGGTCGTGGCCTGGCCGCCGGGGTTCACCGTGCCGAACACGGTGGCCGTGTTCGCACCGGTGGGCTGCACGAAATCCGTTCTGGCGCCGGCCACGCCGGGCGTGAAGAACGCCATCCCGGACTGCTGGCTGTCCCCCGAGGCGTTGTGGGCCACCACCTGGGCGCAGTACGTCACGCCCGCGGTCAGGCCGGTGATGTCGACCGTCACGTCGTGGTCGGTCGAGTCCGTCTGCGCCAGGCTGACGTCCGCGGTGTGATTGGCCGCGGAGCCGGTCCCCGTGTCGCACCAGGTGGAGCTCTCGACGTCGTAGTCCACGTGGTAGGTGGTCGCCTGCCCCGACGGGTTGACGGCGCCGAACACCCTGCCGCTGGTGGGGGTCACGCCCTCGGCATCGAACGTGAAGGCGCTCGGGGCGCCGGCCGTGAAGGACACCGGGCTGTCCTCGTCGACGTCGGAGTCGCCGGCGCCGTTGTGCGCCACGATCTGGACGCAGTACTCGGTCCCGGCCGTGAGTCCGGTGACGTTGACCGTGACCTCGTGGAACTCTGTGTCGCTGTCGGGGAGCGTCGCGGCCGGGGACGTGGAGCTGGGCGGCGTCCCGCCGGTGTTCCCCTGGCAGAAGTCGGACGCGGCGGTGTCGTAGAGGGCCTTGTAGGTGGTGCCCGCCTGGCCGCTCGGGTTGACCGACCCCGTGACGGTGGCCGTGCCGGCGCCCGTGCTGTGCGCCTCGTCGGTGAAGACGCGGGGCAGACCGACGGCGATCTCGACGGTGCCCCCGCCGACGGTGCCCGAGGCGTTCGTGGCCACGAGCTCGAAGCAGTAGCTCTGCCCGGCGGTCAGGTTTACGGGATCGGAGACGTCGACGGCGACGTCGTGCTGGGTGTTGTCGGTCGAGCCGAGCGGCTGCGCGGCGGTCGAGTGCGGCGTCCCGGTGGTGTCGTCGTTGCAGAAGTCCGAGCCGGCGGCGTCGTACTTCACCTGGTAGGTCGTGGACTGGCCCACCGGGTTGATCGAGCCGGAGACCCTGACGGCGGTGGCGCCGGTGCTCTCGGCGAAGTCGGTCGCCACGTCCGGGGTGCCGGCGACGAAGAAGAGCTGGCCGCCGTGTGCGTCCGCCGTGCCGTTGTGCGCCACCAACTCCGCGCAGTAGGCGGTGCCGCCGGTGAGCCCGGCGACCTGGACCTGCACGTCGTGGTACTCGGTGTCGCTCGCGCTCAGGGTGGCGGGCGTCGTGTGATTCGACGCCGAGCCCGTGCCGTCCTGGCACCAGGTGGAGCTGTCGAGGTCGTAGTCTACGTCGTAGGTCGTGCCGGACTGCCCCGACGGGTTGACCACGCCGAGAATCGTCGCGGTGCTCGCGCCGGTGCGGTTCACGTCCTCGGTGAACGCCCCCGGGGCTCCGGCCACGAAGGACTCCTGGCCGCCGTCGACCGACCCGCTCGGATTGCTCGCGTGAAGCACCACGCAGTACTCGGTCCCGGGCGTGAGGCCGGTCACCTCGGACGCGACGTCGACACCCCCGAAGCCGCCCTGCCCCGCCGTCAGGTTGCCCGGCGTCGTGCTGTGGGCAGCCGGGTCCGACCCGTCGACGCAGAAGTTCGAGGCCATGGTGTCGTAGTCGAAGTGGTAGGAGGTCGCCTCGTTGCCGGTATCGACGAAGCCCCTGAAAGTGGCCGTTGCCGCGCCGGTCACGAGCGGCTGGTCCGTTGAGGCGAACGGCGCGACGGCCATCGCCGAGGCGGGCAGCGCCAGGAAGGCGAGCGCGAGCGTGAAGGGCAGGGCGGTGCGGCGGATGCGGCGCTTCAGCATGCGTTCTCCTGTGGCAGGCGAGGGGTCAACTGCGCAGCCTATGCGCATGACTCGTTTTTCGCCAGTCTTTATTTTTGGGTGCCTCAAGCTGGCGCTCAGGGACAGGCGAGCGGCGTGTCCGGTTACATCTCGCGAACGTCCGCGCCGCCCGGCGAGAACTGCGCGCGCCTGACCTCGCACTCCGGGGCGGCCTGACGCAGTCGCTCGAACAGGGAGCCTGTCTGCTGCCAGTGGCACCAGAAGAGCACGGCGGGACCGGCGCCGGAGATCGAGGCTCCGACCGCGCCCAGCTCGCGCGCCTGCTCGAGCAGCTCCATGGAGCGTGGATACAGCGCGCGCCGGCGCGGCTGGTGGATGCGGTCCTCCAGTCCGCGCGCGACGAGATCCAGGTCCCCGCGCTCCAGCCCGAGCACCAGAAGCGCGGCGCGGCTGGCGTTGTGGATCGCGTCGCCGATCGGGATCTCCGCGGGCAGCGCCGCGCGGGCGTCGTCGGTCGCCACCCGCTCCGGCGGGATGGCGAGGACGCCCTCGATCCCGGGGGCGGGGTCGAAGCGCTCCGGCGTGTCCCCCGCGCAGATGACGAACCCGCCCAAGAGCGCGGCGGCGACGTTGTCGGGATGCCCCTCCAGCTCCGCCGCCAGCTCGAAGACCGGGGCGTCGAGCTCGTACATGTGGTCGGCCGCCACCAGCCCGGCCACGATCGCGGCCGCGCTCGAGCCGAGACCGGCGGAGACCGGGATCTCCGAGCGGATCTTGAACGCGATCCCGTCAGCCGAGTGGAGCGCCTCGAACGCCCGCACGCAGAGGTTGGAGCGGTCGTCGGGCAGGTCGGTCCAGCCGGCGTCCACCGACAGCTCGCCGGTCTCCTCCACCTCCAGCTCCAGATGGAGGGCCAGCGCGGCCGCCATCGAGTCGAAGCCTGGCCCCAGGTTCGCGCTGGAGGCCGGCACCCGTACCACCCGGTGGCGCCTCATCGCGGAAGCACCGCGCGCTCGACGTCCTCGATGGCCGGCTCACAGGGCATGACCGGCGCGGCGCGCGCCAGCGCGGTGGTGGGGTCCTTCAGCCCGTGTCCGGTGAGCACGCATACGACCCTCCCCTCGGCGCCGTACTTCAGCAGACCCGCCACCGACGCGGCGGACGCCGGCTCGCAGAACACGCCCTCGCGCTGGCCGAGCAGGGAGTAGGCGTCGAGGATCTCGTCGTCGGACACGGCGCGCACCTCGCCGCGGGACGAGGTGAAGGCGTCCATGGCCTCCTCCCAGCGCGCCGGGTTTCCGATCCGGATCGCCGACGCCACGGTCTCGGGGTTCTCCACGGGCGCGCCGTGCACGAGCGGGGCGGCGCCCTCCGCCTGGTAGCCGTGCATGCGCGGGGCCGCGCCGTACTCGGAGAAGCCCTTCCACCAGGCCGTCACGTTGCCCGCGTTGCCGACCGGAACGCACAGCACGTCGGGCGCCTCGCCCAGCTGGTCGCACACCTCGAACGCGCCGGTCTTCTGCCCCTCGATACGGAACGGGTTGATCGAGTTGACGAGCGCGATCGGGTTGCGCTCCACCAGCTCGAGCACCAGCTCCAGCGCCTGGTCGAAGTTGCCGCGCAGCGCCACCACGCGCGCGCCGTGCATGAGCGCCTGGGCGAGCTTGCCGGTGGCGATCTTCCCCTCCGGCACGATCACCGCCCCCCGCAGCCCGGCCCGCGCCGCGTACGCCGCGGCGCTGGCGGCGGTGTTGCCGGTCGACGCGCAGACCACGGCCTCGGCGCCGTCGCGCATCGCGGCCGACACCGCGACGGTCATCCCGCGGTCCTTGAAGGAGCCGGTGGGGTTGGCGCCCTCGAGCTTGAGCCAGACGTCGCAGCCGGTGCGCTCGGAGATCGCGGGGGCGGGAATCAGCGGGGTGCCCCCCTCCCCCAGCGTGACCAGCGGCTCGACCGGCAGCCGGTCGCGGTAGTCCCAGAGCCTCAGAAGGTCTCCTCGATCACGCGGATCCAGCGCGGGGGCGAGCGCAGGAAGTCGAGCCGGCCGATCAGGTCCACGGCCGCCTTGAACTTGGACTCGAGGACGGGGTGCACGACCATCTCCAGGCGCGCGTCGTCGCCCAGGCCCTTCTGCACCACTGACTTGACCGACACCTCCTGGAGCCCCAGGATCTCGGCCACCTGCGCCAGCACGCCCGGGCGGTCGGCCACCTCGAGGTGGAGGTAGAACGCGGACTGCGTGTCGGTCACCAGCGCCTGCTCCTCCGCTGGCGCGGGCAGCGTGGGCGGAGGGATCATGGCCGAGATCACGTCGCCCAGGACCGCGGAGGCGGTCTGCCTGCCGCCCGCGCCGGGGCCGGAGAGGGTGATCTCGGTGATGGCCGGGGACTCGATCGTGACCGCGTTGAACGACCCGCCCACCGACGCGAGCGGGTGGGCGCCGTAGAGGAACGCGGGATGCACCCGCACCGATATGCCGCCGTCGAGGCGCTCGGCCGTGCCCACCAGCTTGAGCGACAGCCCGAGCTCCTTCGCGTACGCGATGTCGTCGCTCGTCAGCCGCTCGATGCCCTCGTGGGGGACCTGGTCGAGGTGGATCGGCAGGTTGAACGCCAGCCGGGCGATGATCGCCATCTTTGCGGCGGCGTCGCGGCCGGTCACGTCCTCGGTCGGGTCGGCCTCCGCATAGCCCAGCTCCTGGGCCTGGCGCAGCGCGTCCTCGTACGAGGCGCCGGTACGCGTCATCTCGCTGAGGATGAAGTTGGTGGTGCCGTTCACGATGCCGTGCACCCGCTCCACGTGGGCGGCGGCCAGCGTCTCGTGGATCACACGGATCACCGGCACCACGCCGCCCACCGCCGCCTCGAAGCGCAGCTGCACGCCGGCCTCGCGCGCCGCGGCGTAGACCTCCTCGCCGTGCTGCGACAGCACCGCCTTGTTGGCGGTCACCACGTGCCGGCCCGCGCCGATCGCGCGCAGGATGTACTCGCGCGCAGGCTCCACGCCGCCGATCAGCTCCACCACCAGGTCGCTTCGCTCGACGATGTCGTCGAAGTCCCCGCGCGAGCGCGTCAGGACGCCCGAGACCTCCGGCCGCCGGCCCACCGCGGCCTCGATCTGCGGCGCCCGCTCCTCGAGCAGCTCGTGGAAGGCGGCCCCGACCGTGCCGTGGCCCAGCAGGCCGACCCTAAATGTCACGGATCGTGAGGTCCTCGAAGGTCTCGCGGCGCACGACCTCGCGCGCCTCGCCGCCGGAGCAGAAGATGACGGGCGGGCGCGGGACGCCGTTGTAGTTGCTGGCCATCGCGTGCCCGTAGGCCCCGGTGGCCGGCATCACCAGCACGTCGCCGGCGCGCGGGTCGTCCAGCATCACGTCGCGCGCGAGTATGTCGCCCGACTCGCAGTGCTTGCCGGCGATCGTGCTGAGCGTCTCGCCGCCGAAGCGCTCGGCGATCTCGGCCTCGTAGCGCGCGCCGTAGAGCATCGGCCGCAGGTTGTCGGACATCCCGCCGTCCACCGCCACGTAGGTGCGCACGCCGGGTATGCGCTTGACCGTGCCGACGGTGTAGATCGTCACGCCGGCGTTGCCCACGAGCGAGCGCCCGGGCTCGCACAGCACCGTGACCCCGTCGGGCGCGCCGCGCAGCAGCGTGTCGACGTACTCCTCGATCGCGGGCGG
>DASVQK010000199.1:0-3925 GCA_036389105.1 Thermoleophilaceae bacterium | reverse complement strand
CAGCGAGCGACCCGCGAACGTGAGCGACTCGCCCTCGGTCAGCGCTCGATCCACCTTCGCGCCCGCTCCCCACGCCCGGAACGCCAGCGAGACGGATGCCAGCGCGCGCGCCACCTCCTCGGAGATGCCGTGCCGCAGCATCGTGGCGGTGGCGAATTCGTCCTCGGCCGCGGCCTCCTCGCGATAGCGCTCGAGGAACGGCACGAGGCGGTCGAGGGCCACCACCTCGGCGCCTGAGCGGGTCGCGAGGATCTGCACGAGCCCGATGTGGTCGATGTGCTGGTGCGTGACGACGATGCGCTCGAGGTCGGCGATCGCGTGCCCGAGGTCGCCCAGGGAGCGCTCCAGCACGTCGAGCGAGCTGCCCGAGTTCGGCCCCGAGTCGACGAGCGTGAGCGGCTCGTCCTCGATCAGGTACACGTTCACGCGCCCGACCGCGAACGGCGTGGGGATGGCCAGGCGGTGGATCCCCGCCCGGGCGGCGGGCGCGAAGGGGTCGCCGGGGTCAGGCACGGATCAGCGCCAGCACCTCGTCGCGGCGCTCGCGCATGTGGTCTTCGGAGACGAGCGACTCGAGGTTCAGCCGCAGGAGCGGCTCCGTGTTCGACGGCCGAACGTTGAAGTGCCAGTCGGGGTAATCGACCGAGACGCCGTCCAGCCACCCAACCTGGCCGTCCGACCAGCGCTCGCCCAGCTCGCGCATCTTCCCGTCCTGGTCCGCCACCTCGGAGTTGATCTCGCCCGAGATGAAGTAGCGCTCGCGGAAGGGCGCCAGGAGCTCGCTCAGGCGCCGGTCCCTCCGCGACAGCAGCTCGAGGATCAGGAGCGCCGGGATCGTGCCGGAGTCGGCGCAGTAGAAGTCGCGGAAGTAGTAGTGGCCGGATACCTCGCCGCCGAACGCCGCGCCCTCGTCGCGCATGCGGGTCTTGAAGAACGCGTGCCCGACGCGGTTCACCTCGGCCGTGCCGCCGGCGCGCTCCACCGTGTCGCGCACGGCGCGGCTGGCGCGCACGTCGTAGAGGATCGTGGCGCCGGGCTCCTTGGCCACGATCGACTCGGCCAGGAGCGCCGTGAGGAAGTCGCCGTCCACGAAGCGGCCGTTGTCGTCGATGAAGAAGCAGCGGTCGGCGTCGCCGTCCCAGGCGATCCCGAGCTCAGCGCCCTCGGACAGCACCTTCTTCACGACGAAGGTCCGGTTCTCGGGCAGCAGCGGGTTGGGCTCGTGGTCGGGGAACTCCCCGTCCGGCGTCCAGTACGCCCTCACCTGGTCGAGCGGCAGCGAGTCCAGCAGCGGCCCCACCATCGGCCCCGCCATCCCGTTCCCACCGTCGAGCACGACCTTCATCGCCCGGATGGCGTCCATGTCCACGAAGCCCGCCGCGGCGGCGCGGAACTCGCGGGCCACGTCGTCCTCGTGCAGGTCCCCGCGCGGATCGGCGGGGGGCCCCGGCTCGCCCTCGGCCACGATCCGCGCCAGGTCGCCGATGCCGGCGTCGCCGGACAGCGCGATCGCGCCGCGCTTGACCAGCTTCGCTCCGGTGTACGACTTCGGGTTGTGCGACGCCGTGCACATCAGCCCGCCGTCCAGGTCGCGCGACCCGACCGCGAAGTACAGCATCTCGGTGCCCACCTGGCCGACGTCGGTCACGCTCGCGCCCTCGTCGCGCAGCCCGTCGGCGTAGCGGGCGGCCATCGCCGGAGCGCTCAGGCGCATGTCCCGCCCGAGGCCCACGCGCAGCTCGGCCGGCGGCTTGCCCTCCAAGTCCGCCAGCACGCGCGCGAACGCGCGGCCGATCCGATACGCCACGTCCTCGTCCATCTGCTCGGGATGGAGGCCGCGAACGTCGTAGGCCTTGAAGATCGAGGGGTCGATCACGCGGAGGCCGCTCTGAACGCCTCTGTCACGTCGCGGTAGGAGTCGTCCAGGCTCTGCGGGAGCACGCGCGTGGAGCCGATCACCGGCATGAAGTTGGTGTCGGCCCCCCAGCGCGGCACCACGTGCAGGTGCACGTGGTGCTCGACGCCCGCGCCGGCGATCTTGCCCTGGTTGATGCCGAGGTTGAAGCCCTCCGGCGCGTAGGCCCTGCGCAGCGCGCCGAGCGCGGCCTGCGCCATCGTCATAAGCTCGGTCAGGGTCGGCTCGTCCAGCTCCTCGATCGAGGGCACGTGACGGTACGGCGAGATCATCAGGTGGCCGTTGGCGTAGGGGAACGCGTTCAGGATCGCGAAGCAGTGCTCGCCGCGCTCCACGATGTACCTGCCGGGGTCGTCGCCGGCCGCCGGGCCGGCGCAGAAGATGCACTCGTCGGCCTTCGGGCCCTTGATGTACTCGAGGCGCCAGGGCGCCCACAGCCGCTCTTCAGCCATCGCGCGAGGACTGTAGATGACCAGATCGCTACCGGCGGGCGGCCGGCGCGCGCGCGATCACGCCCATCCGGTCGCGGAAGTCGGGCGCCCACATGCGGTCCGCCGCCCCCGTCGCCCGCGCCGCGCCGACCAGCGCCGCGGCCAGCGGCTTCGAGTAGCCGCCGACGCGGTCGAGG
This sequence comes from Thermoleophilaceae bacterium, assembly GCA_036389105.1. Taxonomy (GTDB): domain Bacteria; phylum Actinomycetota; class Thermoleophilia; order Solirubrobacterales; family Thermoleophilaceae; genus AC-37. The sequence goes on along the minus strand of DASVQK010000199.1, from coordinate 1,382 downwards.
TAGTAGCCCAGCGTGAACGCCTTGGGGGCGGTGCCGGCCCACAGCGGCTCGTAGCCGCGCCGGCGAAGCAGGGTGAGCACGCTCGGGCGGGTGAAGTAGTGGACGTGGGTGGGTATGACCGACCACCAGCGTGGGCCCATCCGCCGCGCCAGCCGGCTGCCGGCGTCGGGCAGCGCCAGGTACAGCACGCCGCCGGGGCGCAGCAGCGGCGCGATCCGGTCGAGGGCGTCGGCGGGCCGGGGCAGGTGCTCGATCACGTCGGCCAGCACCACGGCGTCGAAGGCGCCGCTCGGCAGGTCGGCCGTGAACAGGTCGTCCCGGATCACGTCCAGGCCGAGCCGCTCGCGGGCGTGGCGCGACGCGAAGTCGCTCGGCTCGACGCCCAGGGTCTCCCAACCGCGGGCACGCGCCTCGGCCATCAGGAAACCCACCCAGCAGCCAAGGTCAAGCAGCGAGCCGCGCCCGGCGTGGCGCTCGATCCGCTCGAGCGCCACCCGCGCCGTCTCCCGCTGGCCGGCCTCCTCGCCCAGGTAGTCGTCCGACTCCGCCGAGCCGTAGGCGTCGGCAAGCTCGGCGTCCGTCGGGAAGCGCTCGAGCTGCATGTGGCCGCAGGCCAGGCAGCGCACCACGTCGGACAGCGCCGATCCGAACCGGTCCGTGGTGGGGATCAGCCCGGCCTCGCCCGCCTCGCCCGCCACCTGCATGTGCGGGACGAGCACGGTGGAGGAGCAGGCGGCGCAGGCGGCGGACACGAGCCGCATCGTAGGGACCGGGGTTGGCCATATCCTCCTCTGCGGATGTCCGGCGAGCGCGCACCCGAGCTGCTCAGCGTCGTCGCGCCGATGTACGACGAGGAGGACACCGTCGCGGCGTTCTACGACCGCGTGCGGGCGGCCCTGGCCGGCGTTTCCTTCGAGCTGATCCTGGTGGACGACGCGAGCGGCGACCGCACGCCGGAGCTGCTCGACGAGCTGGCCGACTCCGACCCGCGCGTCCGCGTCCTGCACCTGTCGCGCAACTTCGGCCACCAGGCGGCACTCACGGCCGGGCTCGAGCACGCCCGGGGAGACGCGGTCGCGATGCTCGACGGCGACCTCCAGGACCCGCCCGAGCTCATCCCCGCGATGCTCGACGAGTGGCGCCGCGGCGCCGAGGTGGTGTTCGGCGTCCGCAGGCACCGCGCCGGCGAGGGCTGGTTCAAGCTCGCCTCCGCGCGCTGGTTCTACCGCCTGTTCGCGCGCGTCACCAAGCTGGACCTGCGCCAGAACTCCGGGGACTTCCGGCTGCTCGGGCGGCGCGCGCTCGACTCGGTGCTCGCGATGCGCGAGCGCAACCGCTTCCTGCGCGGGATGACGGTCTGGGTGGGCTACCCGCAGGCGGCG
>DASVQK010000198.1:0-2025 GCA_036389105.1 Thermoleophilaceae bacterium | reverse complement strand
CGACCCTGCGGTCCTGCTCGCCGAGGCTGAGACCCTTGTCGGCCTGAGCCTTCGTGGACACACGGACCAGGCTCGCGGCCCGGATGGTGCCGCCGTCGTGTGTGGTCGCGTGCATCTCGCTTGTTCTGGTGGTTCGAAGTGGTCTCACGGCCCCGCGCTGCTCGGCGGGGTCGTGCTACCGCCACGAGTGACCGGGCGCTCCCAGCAGAGTTGGCGCGTCGGCGTTCTGGCGCCGGTCGATCCGGTCGGCTGTCGTTCGTCCATGGGTCGAACCGCGGCGGTCATGGGGGCCGGCGCACCACAGCCCGAGGAGGGACATGACGATGCAGTACCTGCTGACGATCTGGATGGAGGAGACGGACTTCGAGCTGACGCCCGAGGCGATGGCGCCGTGGGCGGCGTTCAACAACGAGGCCGCCGCCGCCGGCGTGCTGCGCGGAGGATCGGGCCTGCAGCCGTCGACGACGGCGACCACCGTCCGCGGTGGCGGCGAGGTCGTGCTGACCGACGGCCCGTTCGTGGAGACCAAGGAGCAGCTCGCGGGCTACTACGTGGTCGACTGCGCCGACCTCGACGAGGCGATCGCCTGGGCCAAGAAGGTGCCGGCCGTCCTCTGGGGCGCCGCCATCGAGGTGCGCCCGGTGGCCGGCGGCACCGACGTGGCCGAGAACAGCGACGCCGCCGGGACGGCCGCCTCCTGAACGGCAGCGCCGCGCTCGAGGTCGACCGCCTGTTCCGCGACGGCGCGGGACGGGCGGTCGCGGTGCTGGCCCGCGTGCTGCGCGACGTCGACCTGGCCGAGGAGGCGGTTCAGGAGGCCTTCGTCGTCGCGCTCGAGCGCTGGCCGCGCGACGGCGTGCCGGACGAGCCGGCCGCCTGGATCGCCCGGACGGCGCGCAACAAGGCGATCGACCGCCTGCGGCGCGCCAAGCGCTTCGCCGACAAGGCGGCGGTGCTGGCCGCCGAGCTCGAGCGGGCCGTGCCCGGCGAGGAGGACGACGACCCCGTGCCCATCCCCGACGACCGCCTGGCGCTGATCTTCGCCTGCTGCCACCCGGCGCTCGCCCTCGACGCGCGGGTGGGGCTGACCCTGCGGCTCGTCGGCGGCCTGCAGACCCCGGAGGTCGCCCGCGCCTTCCTGGTCTCCGAGACGACGATGCAGCAGCGCGTCGTGCGCGCCAAGCGCAAGCTGCGCGACGCGGGCATCGCCTTCGCCGTCCCGCGCGACGCCGCGCTGCCCGACCGGCTGCCCGCGGTCCTCGCCACGATGTACCTGATCTTCAACGAGGGCTACGCCGCGTCCAGCGGGGACGCGCTGGTGCGCCGGGAGCTGTGCGCCGAGGCCATCCGCCTGGCGTCGATCCTCTGCGCGCTCATGCCCGACGAGCGCGAGGCGCTCGGCCTGCTGGCGCTCATGACCCTCCACGACGCGCGGCGCGGGGCGCGCACCGACGCCGACGGCGAGCTCGTGCTGCTCGCCGACCAGGACCGCGCGCGGTGGGACGCGGCGGCCATCGCGCAGGGCCGCCGGCTGGTCGACCGCGCGGCGCGCCTGGGCCCGCCCGGCCCCTACGTCCTGCAGGCCGCGATCGTCGCCACCCACCTGGCCGACGGCCCCACCGACTGGCCCACCGTCCTCGCCTTCTACGACCGCCTGGTCGGCGTGCAGGACACGCCGGTCGTGCGCCTCAACCGCGCGGTCGCGCTCGCCGAGGTGCACGGCCCGGCCGCGGCGCTCGACGAGCTCGCCGGCCTCGAGCGCGCGCTGGACGGCTACCACCTGCTGCACGCCACCCGCGCCGAGCTGCTGCGCCGCGCGGGCGACCCCGACGGCGCCCGGCTGGCCGACGCCCGGGCGCTCGAGCTCGCGCCCTCGCCCGCGGAGCGCTCGCTGCTGCGGCGCAGGCTCGAGCCGCAGACGTAGGCCTGGCCCACCATGGCATGGGACTCCTCGACCGACCCCGAGTACCAGCCGACTGGGCGCGCGACTTCGTCCGAACGCAGAAAGACCGCCCGCTTGCCGGT
>DASVQK010000197.1:0-10910 GCA_036389105.1 Thermoleophilaceae bacterium | reverse complement strand
GGATCCGCGCACGCGCGACGGCCCTCCGCCTGCCGCCGCTCTTGACGCGCGCCCGGAACCGAAGGCGCACGTGTGAGCCCACCGCCGCGTGGCGCGGCCGGACCCGCAGACGTATGCGCGGCCGCTGCCGCTTCTTCGAGCCGCGCCCGCCGCGGCCGGCCGCGGCGCCGCCCGGCCCGGAGAGCCGCTCCGTCCCGACCACCCCCGCCGGCGCGCACCCGAACCGAGCCAGGGCCGAGTCGCTCGCCGACGGCGGCACGGAGGACCTGGACGTGCCCCAGGTGAGTGACGGCTGCGCGCCCATCGACAGGGTGAGCCTGCGTTCGCCGCGCAGCTCGGAGTCGTACAGCCACGCCCGGCCCAGCGCCTGCCCGCCGAGCTTGGCCGAGCGGACGTAGCGGTTCGACTCGGAGGCGCCGGGCGCCTCGATGACGATCGGCATGCCGCCGCCCGCCGGCTCGATCGTCGCGCGCGCGAACTCCGGGCTGCCGATGGCGTAGAACGGCGCCCCCGGGGTGACCGGACCGAGGCCCAGCGCCGCCCACACGAACCAGCCCGACAGCCCGCCCAGGTCGTCGTTGCCCGGCAGCCCGTTGGGCGTGGGGCGGAAGAGGCCCTGGAGCTCGCGCATCTCCGCCGCGGTGCGCGCCGGCCGGCCCGCGAACGCGTACATCCAGGGGACCTGGAGGTCGTGCTCGTTGCCCGGCGCGTACTGGTCGGTCTTGTACTGGGTGCCGAAGAAGTTCTGCTGCGCCTGCGCGTCCGGCGGCTGGGAGAACAGGTGGTCGAGGCGCTCCGCGGCCGGGCCGTCGCCTCCCATCCGGTCGAACAGGCCACGCGCGTCGTGGGGCGCCAGCCACGAGTACTGCCACGAGTTGCCCTCCTGGAAGCCCTCCTCGTCGGTCGGCTCGAACGGCGTGCGCCACGACCCGTCGGCCGCGCGCGGGCGGATCCACCTCGTCGTCGGGTCGAGCAGCTTCCGGTAGCGCAGCGAGCCGTCGCGCAGGCGGTCCGCGTCGCCGTCCCGGTTCAGGCCGTCGGCCATCAGGGCCAGCGCGAAGTCGGCGACTCCGTACTCCAGCGTGGTGCCGGCGTTGCCCGGCAGGTATCCGAGCCTGGCCAGGTCCGCCTGCCGGCGGCCAGCCAGGTCCGCGGCGGCCGCGTACAGGTCGCTCGCGTCGCGGTCGGACAGCAGTCCGCGGCAGTAGCCGTCCGCGATCATCGGGATGGCCGGGTCGCCGGACATGTGCGCTGCGTCGTAGCTCTGCTCGGCCCAGCGGGGCAGCTTGCCGCCCAGGCGGTAGTCGTCCAGCAGCGAGCGCAGCATGTCGCGGTAGCGGGCCGGATGGAGCGTGGCCAGCAGCTGGTTCTGGCCCTTGTACGTGTCCCACAGCGAGAAGTTGGCGTACTGCTCGCGGCCGCCGGAGTCGTGCGGCTTGCCGTCGAAGCCCAGGTAGCGGCCGTCCACGTCGGTGAAGACGTTGGGGTGGAGCTGCGCGTGGTACAGGGCGCTGTAGAACGTCCTGCGCCGAGCGTCGGTGCCGCCGCTCACCTGGATCCGCCCCAGCTCGCGGTTCCACGCCGCGCGGGCGCGGGCGCGCATGCCCGCGAAGTCGAACGTGGGCGCCTCGGCCTCCAGGTTGCGCCGCGCCCCCTCGAGGTCCACGAACGAGATGCCCACGCGCATCGTGACCGTGCGGTCGGCCAGGGCGTCGAAGCCGACCCAGCCGCCGGCGGCCGGGCCGTCCGCCGCGAAGGTGCCGGTGGACGCGAACCTGCGCGAGAAGCGGGCCACGAAGTACACCGGGTACCGGCCCTTCGCCCAGCCCGACACCTCGTCAGGGCCGCTGAAGCGGATGTGCCCCTCGTGCGTGCCGGTGATACTCCGCCCTACGTCCACGATCACGTTTGCCTGGGGGGTGGGGGGGAACGTGTAGCGCTGCATGGCCGCGCGCGCGGAGGCGGTCAGCTCGACGTCGGTCGCGTACTTGTGCAGGCGCACCGAGTAGTAGCCCGGCTCGGCGTGCTCCTGCGCGTGGTCGAACGTCGATCCGTACTGGGTCGGGTCGTTCGATCCCACCGGCCCGACCGTGGGCATGAACGGCAGGTCGCCGGCCTTGGTGACACCCGGGCCGGACAGGTGAACCAGGCTGAAGCCGCGGATGACCGGGTCCGTGTAGAGGTACCCGCTGTAGGCGAACCCGCTGCCGATCGTGTCGGGCGAGTTCTGGACCATTCCGAACGGCACGGCCGGGCCCGGCACCACGAAGCCGACGGGCGCCGTGCCCACCATCGGGTCCGCGTAGTCGGCCAGGTCGGCTTCCGCCGCAGCGGGCGCCGCGGCCGCGAGGGCCGCCAGCGCCAGCGCTACTCGGAGCGCTCTTCGGACTGCTCGCTCTCCTTCGACTCGCCGCTGTCGTCGGAGTCCGAGTCGTCGCCGTCGGAGTCGTCGCCGCCGTCGGAGTCCCCGTCACCGTCCTTGACGTCCTGCGACGTCTCGTCGGTCAGGTCCGGCTCGCCGTACGCGCGCGAGTCGCTCATCGACGGGTCGGTGGGACCGCCGGGGATCGGGTCGCCCTTGTACTCGTCGGGGTCGTCGACCTCCTCGCCCTCGATCTCCACGCCGCCGTCCTCGCGGAAGCGCAGCGACGACGGGCCGAGCTTGCTCGTGACCGACTCCTCATAGCTCTCGTCGCCCTCGGCGCCGCCGAAGGTCTCGTACTTGGCCTTGTCGTCGGGCCAGTCCTCGAGCTTCTCGGGCGGGTCCTCCTCGAGCTCCTTGACCTTCTCCTTGGCCGCCTCCTCCTCCTCGGCGGCCTTGCGCGCCTTCGCGACCTCGTCGTCGTCGTCGGGCTGACCGCCGCCGTCACCGTCGCCCTCGCCGGCGCCCTCGCCCTTGGCGTCCCCGCCGGACTGCCGCGACTCGTCGCGCTCCTCCTGCTCGTCGGACTGCTGCTCTTCGGTTCCGGACTGCTGCTCGTCGTCGGTCACGCTGGTCCCCCCGCGTTCGGAAGCTACCTATCCGTACCCACGCGTGCCGCAGATCATGCGCTCGACTCGGCGCTTCGCATCCCGCCGCGCGCCCACAGCGCGAAGAGCCCGGCCAGCGCAGCCGCGGCGAAGAAGGCCAGGCCGACGAGCGTCGGACGGCCGGAGATGAAGCCGCGCCCGGCCTCCAGCAGAGCCGTGGTGGGGTTGATCGACGCCACTCCGTGGATCCAGCCGGTCAGCAGGTCCAGAGGCACGTACACCGGCGCCAGGAAGAGGATCAGGAAGACGGGCATCTGCATCAGCGGGCCGCCCTGGATCGAGCGCACGCGAAGCGCCACGCCCGTGGCCCAGAGCGTGGCCGAGAGGTTGACCAGCAGCGCAAGCCCTACGAGGCCGAACAGGTCCACCCCGCCGCCGTCGATCCGCATGCCCGCGACCAGCGCGACCACGATCAGGACCGTCCACGTGAGCATCGCGCGCATCATCGCGGCCATGGCGTAGCCCACCACGATCGCGCCGCGCCGCGGCGCGGCGAGCATGAAGCGGCGGCCGATGCCGGTCTCGAAGTCGCGCGCGATGCCGAAGCCGGTGAACACGCCGCCGAACGCGGACGCCTGGAGGAACACGAACACGAACTGGAACGCCGTGTAGCCGGTCGGGAAGTCGAAGTTCGGGACCCTGCTGATGGTCGACAGGCCGCCGGCGAAGGCCGAGAAGAAGAACAGCGGGAACACCAGCGCGGGCATGAACAGCGCGGGGTTGTGGGTGAAGCTGTAGATGTTGCGCCACGCGATCGCGAGCGCCGTGGCGCGGAAGCCGGCGCGGCTCACGTCCGCACCATCCTGGTGCGGAGCGCCATGGTCGCGGCCAGCATCCCCACGACCAGGACGCAGACGGCCACGCCGAAGCCCAGCCCCAGCGCCTCCCCGTCCCAGCCCTTCACGAGCAGCGAGCGGATCGCCTCGATCAGGTACGAGACCGGGTTGTAGGTGGCCACCTCGCGGAACCAGTCCGTCTGGATCAGGTTGCGCGGCAGGCTCATCGACGAGAGGAACAGGAAGACGAAGAACACCGGGAACAGGCTCTGAACGGCCTCGCCGGAGCCCGTGCGGAGGGCCGCGAACAGGCCGATCGACCCGAAGCCCACCGTCATGAGCATCGACAGCCCGACGATCACGAGGACGCCCGGGAGCCCGGCGGCGAAGTCGGCCCCGGCGGCCAGGCCCACGAGCAGGTAGGCGCTCGCCTGAAGCAGGCCGACCACCACCGCGCCGGCGAGCAGGCCGACCAGCAGCGCTGAGCCGCGCAGCGGCGTGAGCGCCAGGCGGTTGAGGAACCCCGTCTCCACGTCGCGCGCCAGGTCCGTGCCCGCGTTCATCACGCTGAAGAGCGCGCCCTGCATGAACGGGATGGCCAGCGCGAAGGTGAGGTACGAGTCGGTGGGGAAGCGCGGGATGTCGGTGGCCTTCGCGAGCCCGCTCGAGTTGACCGCCAGCAGGAACAGCGGGAACAGCAGCGCGGGCACGATCTGCGCCGGCTGGCGCAGGGTGCGCATGACCGAGCGCCGTGCCAGCTGGCCTACCTGAGTGCGCAGGCGCGTGCGGCTCACGCGACCGCCGTCTGCCCATCCGCCGGGGCCTCGTCCCCGTCTTCGCCGGCGCCTTCCAGCGACCGCCCGGTCTTGGCCAGGAACACGTCGTCGAGCGACGGTGCGTGCAGCTGGAGGTGCTCCACGGCGATGTCCTCCGCGTCCAGGGCGCGCACCACCTCGGCCAGGTCCGACTCGCCGCCGCTCAGCCGGACCGACACGCCCTTGGGCGCCGCGCCCGCGCGCTCGCCGAAGCGCTCCATCACGGACGCCAGCGCCGCCAGGTCGGACTCGTCGCGCGGGATCGCCTCCACGGTGGGGCGGCCGATATCGGCCTTCAGGGCGGACGGAGTGCCCTCCGCGACGATCCGGCCGTGGTCGATGATCCCGACCCGGTCGGCCAGCGCGTCCGCCTCCTCCAGGTACTGCGTGGTGAGGAACACCGTGACGCCGTCCTCGCGCGCCAGGCGCGCCACCTCGTCCCAGAGGGCGGTGCGGCTCTGCACGTCCAGGCCCGTGGTGGGCTCGTCCAGGAACAGGATGCGCGGGCGGTGCACCAGCGCGAGGCCCAGGTCCAGACGCCGCTTCATGCCGCCGGAGTAGCCGCCCACCTTGCGGTCGGCCGCCTCGACCAGCCCCACGCGCGCCAGCAGCTCCTGACCGCGGCCCGCGCGCTCGGCCTTCGGCAGCCCGTGCATGGCCGTCTGGAGCCGCATGTGCTCGCGACCCGTGAGGAACGGGTCGAGCGCGGCCTCCTGAAGCGCTGCCCCGATCGCCGCGCGCACCTCGGGCCCCTGCTGGACCACGTCGAAGCCGGCTACGCGCGCGGTGCCGGAGGTGGGGGGCAGCAGCGTGGTGAGCATGTGCACCGTGGTGGACTTGCCGGCGCCGTTCGGGCCGAGGAAGCCGTAGATCTCGCCCGGAGCCACCTCCAGGTCGATGCCGTCCACGGCTCGCGGTCCCTTCTTGAACTCACGCACGAGGCGCTCGACCTCGATGCCCTCCGGCTGCGTCATGGCTGAACCTCTCTCAGTCGGATGGCGAGGCAGTATACGAAGATAGTTGAGGTTGTCAACTGTCTAGGGATTCGATTATGATTGTTATCATGGGAACGGCCGGCACCGCTGGAAGGGCAGCGGGGAAGGGGGCGGCGTCCGAGGCGTGGGAGCTCCTTTCGGAGCTGTTCCAGGGACAGCGCCGGCGGTTCATGGCGCTCGCTCAGGAGTTCGAGCTGGCGCCGCAGCAGATGGGCGCTTTGAAGGCTCTCCGCCAGCGCGGGTCGATCCCGATGAACGAGCTGGCCGACGTGCTGATGTGCGACAGCTCCAACGTCACCGGCATCGTCGACCGCCTCGAGCACCGCGGCCTGGTGGTGCGCCAGCCGGCTTCGCACGACCGCCGCGTCAAGCTGCTGGAGCTGACCGAGCGCGGCGAGGAGCTCGGCCGCGAGATCGGGCGGCGCATGAGCCAGCCGCCGCCGGGGCTGGCGGCGCTTTCGGCCGCGGATCAGCGGGCGCTGAGGGATATCTTGCGGCGCGCGTCCGGCGATTCGCAACAGCGGCAATAAAGGAGCTCGGGTCGCCCGAGGCGCCAGCCATCCTGGGTAGGGGTTGCATACGAACCCCTAGGCAGGATGGGTCACGGGTTAGGCCGCTATCGGCTCCGCCGGCGCCGCGGCCGGCAGCGGCGCCTCGCGGCGCTCCCGGGCGATCGCCTTGGCGATCCGGCGGGCCACGATCCCGAACTCGCGGAACATTCCGCTGATCGGGTTCGTGTAGCCGATGAAGTACATCCCCGGCGCGTTCGGGTGCGTGTCGGGGCCGTGCACCACCGGGCGCCCCTTGAAGCCCAGCAGCCCGAGGTGCCCCACCAGCGGCTCGAGGCCGCGCGCGTAGCCGCACGACGCGATCACGGCGTCGGGCTGGATCCGCGAGCCGTCGGCCAGGATCACGTCGGCGCCGTCGAAGGCGTCCACGGCGGCCACCACCTCCACGCGCCCCTGCTTCAGCATCTCGACGAGCCCGACGTCGAGGATCGGGATCGCGTCCTCCTTGATCGCGCGGGTGAACGGGCCGCGCGGCGCCGGCGGCAGGCCGTACGGCGACAGGTCGCCGATCACCATCTTGGCGCTCGCGTTGGCGATCGTGTCCGCCACCTTGATCGGGAAGTAGCGCATCAGCAGGCCGGTCACCTGCGACGGCATGCCGTTCACCTCGCGGAGGCTCACGTTGGGCGGCGTGCGGATTGCGATGCGGACGCGCGACGCTCCGCCCTCCACGAGGTCGACGGCGATCTCGGCGCCGGTGTTGCCGGAGCCGACCACCAGCACGTCGCGGCCTACGTACGGCTCCGGGTTGCGGTAGTCCTGGCCGTGGATCAGCTCGCCCGCGAAGCCGTCGCGCCCGGGCCAGTCGGGCAGCACCGGCGTGTGGTTGTAGCCGGTGGCAACCACCACGAAGCGCGCCCGCAGCGGCCCGCTCGAGGTGTCGAGCTCCCACTCGCCGGCGGCCACGTCGCGCTCGAGACGCCGCACGTCCACGCCGGTCCGGATGTCCAGCGCGTGGTGGCGCGCGTAGCGCTCCAGGTAGCCCACCACCCCGTCGCGCGACACCCAGTTCCCGTGCTTGCGCGAGAAGCGGTAGCCCGGCAGGTTGGAGAGCCACCGCACCGTGTGCAGGTGCAGGCGGTCGTAGTGCTTGCGCCAGCTGGCGCCCACGTCGTCGCTGCGCTCGAGCACGACGGCCGGAATGCCGTTCCGCTTGAGCACGGCGGCGGTGGCCAGGCCGGCCGGGCCCGCGCCGATCACCACCGTCTCGTAGCGTTCCTGCGCCACGCGGGCAGCCTACCTGCCACCGCCCTCGGCCGAGGCTGCTTTCCTGACGTGCGTGCGTGCCCCGCAGTCCCGCCCGGCCGCGGCCCTGGCGCTGGCGATCGCCGCCGCGCTGGCCCTGCCGCTGTCCGCGTGCAGCTCGGCCGAGTCGGGCGAGCCGCTGCGGGTGCCCACGAATAAGCGCCCGCCCGCCAAGCGCTCGCACGTGTTCGTCATCGTCATGGAGAACAAGCGCTACGGCGACGTGGTGGGGTCGAGCAGCGCCCCCTACTTCAACAGGCTCGCCCGCCAATCCGCTCTGCTCGCCGACATCGCCGCGATCCGGCACCCGTCGCTGCCCAACTACATCGCCCTGATCAGCGGAGACACGCACGGGATCCGGAGCAACTGCACGGCCTGCCACGTCGCCGCCCGCAGCCTCCCGGACCAGCTCGAGGAGGCCGGCTTCGCCTGGAAGGGCTACATGGAGGACATGCCGCGCCCCTGCTACCGCGGCGCGAGCTGGGACGGCTACGTCAAGAAGCACAACCCGTTCATCTACTTCGACGCCATCCGCGACAAGCCGTCGCGCTGCAAGCGGATCGTGCCGTACACGCGCCTCTCGCGCGACCTCTTCAAGCGCCGCCTGCCGGACTTGTCGTTCATCACGCCCAACCTCTGCAACGACACGCACGACTGCCCCGTTCGCACCGGCGACCGCTTCCTGGCGCACCTGGTGCCGGCGCTGATCAGGGAGACCGGTCCCCACGGCTTCGTGGTCATCACGTATGACGAGGGGTCGACGCGCGACGCCTGCTGCGGCGGCCTGAGCCGCGGCGGACGGATACCGACCCTGATCGCGGGCCCGGACGTGCGCCGCGGCGTCAGGCCCGACGCCGCCTACACGCTCTACTCGATCCTTCGCACGATCGAGGACCTGTTCGGCCTGCCCGCGCTCGGCGGCGCGGCGGACCCGAGCACCGCGCCCCTCGACGCGGCCTTCGAGAGCCCACCGCGGCTTCACCGCGCGGGCGCTAGCCCAGCTCCTTGACCTGCCCCACCACCTGCTGCACGGACTCCTTGGCGTCGCCGAACAGCAGCGCGGTGTTCTCGTTGTAGAAGAGCGGGTTCTCGATCCCGGCGAAGCCCGTGTTCATGCTGCGCTTGAGCACGATCACCTGCTGCGACTTGTCCACGTCGAGGATCGGCATGCCGTAGATGGGCGAGCCCTCGTTCTCGCGCGCGTCCGGATTGGTCACGTCGTTGGCCCCGATCACGAGCGACACGTCCGTCTGCGGGAACTCCGGGTTGATCTCGTCCATCTCCTTGAGCTTCTCGTACGGCACGTCGGCCTCGGCCAGCAGCACGTTCATGTGGCCGGGCATGCGGCCGGCGACCGGGTGGATGGCGAACTCCACGTCGACGCCGCGCTTCTGGAGCTCGTCCATCAGCTCACGCACCGTGTGCTGCGCCTGCGCCACGGCCATCCCGTAGCCGGGCACCACCACCACGCGGCTGGCGTACGACAGCTGGATGGCCACGTCGTCGGCCGAGGTCGAGCGCACCGGGCCGCGGTCCTCGGCGCCCGCCGCGGGCGCGGTGCCGCCGCCGCCGAAGCCGCCGGCGATGATCGCCGGCACGGAGCGGTTCATGGCCACCGCCATCATGTTCGTGAGGATCGAGCCGGACGCGCCCACGAGCGTGCCGGCCACGATCAGCGCCGTGTTGTCCAGCGCGATGCCGGTGGCCGCCGCGGAGATGCCGGTGAAGGCGTTGAGCAGCGAGATGACCACCGGCATGTCGGCGCCGCCGATCGGCAGCACCACCATGTTGCCGAGGATGGCCGAGGTGACGAGGATGCCCAGCACGAACAGCGCCTCGGAGTGCGTGCCGGCCGCCAAGACCACCGCGCTGACCACGGCCACGAGCCCGAGGAGGGCGTTGACGACGCGCTGCCCCGGGAGCTGGATCGGCCGCCCCGGCAGGATCTCCTGGAGCTTGCCGAAGGCGATGTTCGAGCCCCAGAACGAGATCGAGCCGACGATTGCGGCGAACAGGGAGGGGATCTCCGCCTTCAGGCTCCAGAGCTCGCCGCCCTCGGGGAACCGCCGCCGGTACTCGGTCCACGCGATCAGCGCCACGGCTCCGCCGCCGACCCCGTTGAACAGGGCCACCATCTGCGGCATCGCGGTCATCTTCACCGAGCGCGCGGCCGGGATGCCGATCGCGGTGCCGAGCGCGATTCCGACGGCCATCAGCGCCACGTCCTCGCCGTCCTCGATCACACCCTCGATCAGCAGCGTGGCGATCAGGGCCACCAGCATGCCGACCGCCGCCAGCCGGTTGCCGAACGGCGCGGTCTTCGGCCCGGCCAGGCCCTTCAGGCCGATGATGAACAGGACGAAGGCGACGATGTAGAGCGCCTGGATGAAGTCGTGGTCCTGGAGGAACGACGTGGCGAGCGTCACTTCTTCGCGTCCTCCTCGGCGGCCGCCGCCCCCGGTCGCGGCCTTCGGCCCTTGAACATCTCCAGCATGCGGTCGGTGACCAGGAACCCGCCGACGACGTTGATCGTGCCGAAGGTGATCGCGATGACCAGCAGCACCTTGTTGAGGGCGCCCGACGCCGACGACAGCACCAGGAGGCCGCCCAGGAGGACGATCCCGTGGATGGCGTTGGTGCCCGACATGAGCGGCGTGTGCAGCGTGTTGGGCACCTTCGAGATCACCTCGAAGCCCACGAAGGCGGCCAGCACGAGGATCGCGATGTCGGTCAGTACGTCCATGTGGAGTGCTCCTTACTGGGCGGCGGCGGCCCCGGCCGCCTGCTTGGCTCCCTCGTGCACGATCTCCCCGTCCCGGGTGATGCAGGCGCCGGCCAGGATCTCGTCGTCCCAGTTCAGCTCGAGCGCGCCCTCCTTCGAGACCAGGAGCTCGAGCAGGGACTGGACGTTGCGGGCGTAGAGCTGGGAGGCGTGGTCGGGCATCTCGGCCGCAAGGTCCATGGCGCCGACGATCTTCACGCCGTGGCGCTCGACCGTCTGCCCGGGCTCGGTCAGCTCGCAGTTGCCGCCCGCGGACGCCGCCAGGTCCACCACCACGGACCCCGGCTTCATCCCCTCCACCGCCGTGGCCGTGACCAGGAGGGGCGCCCGGCGGCCCGGGACCAGCGCCGTGGTGATCACCACGTCGAAGCGGCCGATCGCGGTGGCCATCGCCTCCTGCTGCTTGCGCTGCTGCTCCTCGGCGAGCTCCTTCGCGTAGCCGCCGGCGCCCTCCGCGTCGGCCTCCAGCTGGAGGTCAAGGAAGCGCGCGCCCAGCGACTCGACCTGCTCGCGCACCGCGGCGCGAACGTCGTAGCCGGTCACCACCGCGCCCAGCCGGCGGGCGGTGGCGATCGCCTGGAGACCCGCGACGCCGGCCCCCAGCACGAGGACGGTGGCGGGCTTGATCGTGCCCGCGGCGGTGGTCAGCATCGGGAAGAAGCGGTCGAGGTTCTCGGCGGCCAGCAGCACGGCGCGGT
>DASVQK010000196.1:0-13352 GCA_036389105.1 Thermoleophilaceae bacterium | reverse complement strand
TGTCGTCCTCGAGCTCGCGGTAGACGGGCGGCGAGGTCATCGACTTGATGCGCATGCGCGACGCGGCCTCGTCGATCAGGTCGATCGCCTTGTCGGGCAGGAAGCGGTCGGAGATGTAGCGGTCGGCGAGCTCGGCCGCGGCGTGCAGCGCCTCGTCGGTTATCTCGACGCGGTGGTGCTGCTCGTAGCGGTCGCGCAGGCCCTTGAGGATCTGCTCGGTCTCCTCGATCGACGGCTGGTCGACCTTGATCTGCTGGAAGCGCCGCTCGAGGGCCGCGTCGCGCTCGAGGTACTTGCGGTACTCGTCGAGGGTCGTCGCGCCGATCGTCTGGAGCTCGCCGCGCGCGAGCGCCGGCTTCAGGATCGAGGCGGCGTCGATCGCGCCCTCCGCGGCACCGGCGCCGACGAGGTTGTGCAGCTCGTCGATGAACAGGATGATGTCTCCGCGCTGGGTGATCTCCTTCATCACCTTCTTGAGGCGCTCCTCGAACTCGCCGCGGTACTTCGAGCCGGCCACGAGCGCGGCCAGGTCGAGCGTGTAGATCTGCTTGTTCTTGAGCAGCTCCGGCACCTCGCCGTGCGTGATGCGCTGCGCCAGGCCCTCGACCACGGCGGTCTTGCCCACTCCGGGCTCGCCGATCAGGACGGGGTTGTTCTTGGTGCGGCGCGAGAGGATCTGCATGATCCGCTCGATCTCGGTCTCGCGGCCGACGACCGGGTCGAGCTTGCTCTCCGCGGCCAGCCGCGTGAGGTTGCGGCCGAACTGGTCGAGCAGCTTGGACGACTTCTTGCCCTCGCCCTGCTGCCCGGTGCCCGCGCCCTGTTGGCGCCGGCCGCCGGGGCCGGAGAGCATCCGGATGACCTCGTTGCGGATCTTCTCGGAGTCGGCGTCGAAGTCGAGCAGGATGCGCGCAGCGACGCCCTCGTTCTCGCGCACGAGGCCGAGCAGGATGTGCTCGGTCCCGATGTAGTTGTGACCCAGAGACAGCGCCTCGCGCAGCGCGAGCTCCAGCACCTTCTTCGCGCGCGGGGTGAACGGGATCTGCCCTGACGTGACCTCCTCGCCGGAGCCGACGATGCGCACGACCTGGGCGCGCACGCGCTCGACGGTGATGTCCAGCGACTCGAGGACGCGCGCGGCGAGGCCCTCCTCCTCGCGAAGGAGTCCGAGCAGGATGTGCTCCGTGCCGATGTAGTTGTGCTTGAGGATGCGGGCTTCCTCTTGAGCGAGGACGACCACCTGGCGGGCTCGTTCGGTGAAACGCTCAAACACGGCGCGGTCCTATTCCGTCGGGATCCCCGGGAGGCTCGGGGCTTTGGGTCCTGTTCGTATCGGCAAGTTCGCCGACCGCGAATAGATCCCTGGCTCCGCACCCGGGAGATGGCTGAGTCTAGCAATGGGGGGCTGTGGCCCAAGCGGCCCATTCGCGCCTTAACAGCGGCTTCAGACAGGCTCAGGTGCGCATCGCCGGATAGAGGACGACCTCCCGGATCGAGCTCCTTCCGGACAGCACCATGACCAGCCGGTCGATGCCCAGCCCGACGCCGCCCGTCGGAGGCATGCCGTGCTCCAGCGCGCGCAGGAAGTCCTCGTCGAACGGCTGCGTCTCGTCGTCGCCCGCGGCGCTCTCGCGGCGCTGCTCCTCGAAGCGCGCGCGCTGCTCGTCGGGGTCGTTCAGCTCGGTGAACGCGTTGGCGATCTCGATGCCCGACACGAAGCACTCCCAGCGCTCGACGAGCCCCTCCCTCTCTCGATGCGCTTTCGCGAAGGGAGAGAGCTCGACCGGGTAATCGGTGACGAAGGTCGGCTGATCCAACTTCGGTTCGACGTGCTTCGAGAGCAGCGAGTCGACCATCTTCGGCCAGGACTCGGTTGGATCCAGTTCGAAGCCCCGCTCCTCTGCGGCCGTGTGGAGCGACCGCGCATCGCGGCGATCCAGGATGTCTATCTCGGTTTCGGCAAGGATCGCCGCCTGCAGCGAGACGCGGCGCCAGGGTGGCGCGAGGTCGAGCGGTCCCTCGTACCCCACCGCCGCCGCGACGCTCGAGACCAGCTCCTCGAGCAGCCGCGCGGCGTCCTCGTAGTCGGCGTACGCCTGGTACCACTCGAGCATCGTGAACTCGGGGTTGTGCTTGTGCGAGACGCCCTCGTTGCGGAAGTCCTTGCCCAGCTCGTACACCCGCTCCAGGCCGCCCACGATCAGCCGCTTGAGGTACAGCTCGGTGGCGATCCGCAGGAACAGGTCGCGGTCGAGCGCGTTGTGGTGGGTCACGAACGGGCGCGCCAGCGCGCCGCCGTAAAGCGGCTGGAGCACCGGCGTCTCGACCTCCAGGAACCCGCGCTCGTCCATGAAGCGGCGGATGGCGGCGATCGTCCGCGAGCGCAGGATGAACAGTTCGCGCGTCTCCTGGTTGGCGATCAGGTCCAGCTCGCGCTGGCGGTAGCGGGTCTCGACGTCCTCCAGCCCGTAGTAGTCCTTCGGCACGGCGCGGAGCGACTTGGCCAGCAGCTTCCAGCCGTCCGCGCGCAGCGACAACTCGCCGCGGCGGGTGGCGAACGCGGTGCCGTCCACGCCCACCAGGTCGCCCAGGTCGAGCGAGACCAGGCGCTCGAACTCCTCCTCCCCCAGCACGTCCGCGCGCGCGTGCACCTGGATGCGCCCGCCGCGGCCCTGCAGGTCCAGGAACGCCGCCCTGCCGTGGCCGCGGCGGGCGGCCAGGCGCCCGGCCACGCGGTACTGCGCGTCGGTCTCCTCGCCCGCCTCGAGGTCGCCGTGCGCGGCGTGCACGTCCGCGATCGGCACGACCCCGGGGTACTCGTGAGGGAACGGGTCGACGCCGGCCTCGCGCAGCCGCGCCAGCTTCGCGCGGCGGTCGTCCTCGGGGCGGTGGTCGTCCGCGGGGCGGTCTTCGCTCACCGGGCCATCCTATGGACGGCCCGGGACGGCGAAGCGGCGGCTACTTCGCCTCGATCTTGGTGATCTTGAGCTTGCGGGCGGGGCCGCGGGGCACCGGCACGGACACCAGGTCGCCGCGCTTCTTGCCGAGCAGCGCCTTGCCCACCGGCGACTCGTTCGAGAGCTTGGCCTCGGCCGGGTTGGCCTCGGCGGACCCGACGATCTTGTACTTGACCGACTTGTCAGTCTTCTGGTCCTTCACGTGCACGGTGACGCCGACGGAGACCTGCTCGGTGGTGACCGCCTTCTCGTCGATCACCGAGGCCGAGCGCAGCTTCTCCTCGAGCTCCGATATCTGGCGCTCGAGCATCGCCTGCTCGTTCTTAGCGTCGTCGTACTCCGAGTTCTCGCTGATGTCGCCGAACTCGCGCGCTTCCTTGATCCGCTCCGCGACCTCGCGCCGTCGATCGGTGGACAGGTGCTCGATCTTCGCCTTGAGCTCTTCGAGTCCCTGCGCTGTGAGGATCACTTCCTTGGCCATCTGGGAAACCTCGGTCCGTGCCGCTGAAAGGCGCGTGAGTGTAGCGGGTCGTTTCGACCCAAAAGCGTGATTCGGCCCCCCGTCAGACGGGCAGGGCGGCGGTCGGCTCGGCGGCCAGGCGATCCAGCACGGCCCTGGCGGCGGCCGTGTCCGGGGCGGTCACGAGCGGCTCGGCCGCGCGCTTGCGCAGCCCGAGGGTGGCGGCGTACCAGGGGTAGAACTTGCGCAGATAGCGGCCCGCGCGCTCGGTGCCCAGGTGCTCCTCGGCGCAGGCGATCACCCAGCGCAGCTCGTCGATGACCTCCTGCCGCGACGGCTCGCCCTCACGCAGGCCCAGCAGCCGCTCGAACCGCCACGGGTTGCCCAGCGAGCCGCGCGCGAGCATCACCGCGTGGGCGCCGGTGCGCTCGAACGCCTCGATCGCCTGCTCGTCGGAGCTCAGGCCGCCGGACACGATCACCGGCGCCTCGAGCCGCTCGACCAGCTCGGCGGCCAGCGCGTAGTCGGGCACGCCGGCGTGCTGCTGCGCGGCGTGGCGCGGGTGGAACGAGATGCCGGCGACCCCGGCATCGGCCACCAGGCGCCGCGCCAGCTCCACGCCCGTGCGCTCGCCGGGCCGCTGCCCGGAGCGCAGCTTCACGGTCACGGGCAGCCCGCTGCCCTCGGCGGCGGCGCGGGCGATGGCCACGGCGCGGTCGGGGTCGTCGAGCAGCGAGGCGCCGGCGCCCGTCTTGCAGACCTTCCGGACGGGGCAGCCCATGTTCAGGTCGATCAGGTCGGCGCCGTGCTCGGCGGCGATGCCGGCCGCGATCCGCATCACCTCCGGGTCGTGCCCGAACAGCTGGAGGGCGACGGGGTGCTCCTCGGGGTGGATGCGAAGGAACTCGCGCAGCGTCCGCTCGTCGCCGTACTTCAGGCCGAAGCTCGACACCATCTCGCTGAAGGCCAGTCCCGCCCCGTGGCGCTTGGCCTGGAGGCGCACGAACCAGTTGCCGATCCCGGCGAGGGGCGCCAGGACCACGCGGTTGGGGATCCGGTGGCCGCCGAGCGTCCAGGGCTCGTTGAGCGAGCGCATGGATCCGAGGTTAGTGGGGTCCGGGGGCCCTCGGACACGTGCTCGAGCCCGCCGCCGGCGCGAGCGGCGCGCCCGGCCGCTCGCCCGTCGGACGCAGCGCCGCGGCCAGCGCGAGCGGGTCCACGCCCGGCGCGCCGTCGAGCCCGATGACGACCGAGACGTCGCGCGTGACCACGCGCAGCTCGTTCGGCCGCTCCGTGCGCACCGCGGCGACCCCGCGCACGGCGAGCACGCGGCTGCCCGGCTGGTCGACCGCGGCCACCCCTGTGTCGGGCGCCGGGCAGTGGGACATGCCCAGCTCGTTGGGGAGAGGCACGTGCTCGTCGAGGTAGACCTGGGCTCCGCCCGGCGTGTCGCCCGCGCGGTACATCGCCTGGAACGTGGGGAAGCCCCCGCCGCTGCAGCGCACGTAGTCCAGCCTCATCCCCTGGAACTCCTCGCCGAGGTCGATCGTGTGGAACGGCAGCGCCTCGCGGCAGGCGCTCAGCTTCCCGCTGGGCGAGTCCGGGTCGCCGATGACCAGCTCGCCGCTCCGGGCGGCCTCCGCCGGCCCCGGTCCCGACAGGACGCTGCCCGCGAGCACGACCGCGATCCAGCAGCACAGCGCGACGGCCGCCACCCGGGCGGGCCCGTGCGGCGGGCGGGGGGTCAGACCGAGTGCGCGCGGGACGAGGGCGCCGGCCGCGAACAGGCCCACTCCGGCGATCGCGGCCTGGACGACTCCGTAGCCGATCGTCAGCGCCGTCCGGTCGCCGCCGCGCTGGGCCGGCGCGCCCAGGCACGGCTCGGCGTCGCAGGCCACCTGCGGGTCGATGCCGGCGCGCAGCACGAACCACGCCTTGACGAGCCACAGCACGCCGGCCGCCGCGATGGCCAGGGCCAGCGCCGCGCGGCGAGGGTCGATGGCGAGGGCAGGCGGGCTGGCCGTCGCATCCGGTGGTGCGGGGAGGGGCACCCGCGTGCCCTCCGCGGGCGGCGGCAGAGCCGCGAGCCCCGCGTCGGGGGGCGCCGCCGTCTCCGCCCGCTTGGCGTCCGCTCCGCTCACCGCCTTCCGCGCGCCCACGCCGGCGGCGACCGCCACCGCCGCCGCGGGCGGGAAGATCAGCAGCGCCAGCCCCAGCAGGTCGACCTCGAGGTCGCCGTGCCCGAACGGCAGCATCGCGACCGGTGCCAGCGGCGCGAGCAGCACGGCGGGCCAGCGACCGATCCGGTAGCCGAACACGGCGCTCACCGCGATAACGGCGAACAGCATCCCGAACAGGTCGCGCGCCACCGCAGCCGACAGCGGCCCGAGCACGACCAGCAGCGCCGCGTACGCGGCGCCCAGCCAGAGCGGTCGGACGAGCCGGTTCATCCTCCGCATATCGACCGCCGCTGCGCCGAGCGCAAGCGCCGGCGGAGGCGGCTCAGGCCCGGTTCCGCTCCCAGATCAGGCGCAGGCCCGTCAGCGTGAGCAGGTCGTCCACCTCGTCGATCTGGTCGCAGTACGGCGTGATGGTCGCGGCCAGGCCGCCGGTCCCGATCGCGGTGGCCTCGTCGCCCAGCTCCTCGCGGATGCGGCCGACGATCCCGTCCACCATTCCCGCGAAGCCGTACACCACGCCCGCCCTCACGGCGGTCACCGTGTCGCGCCCGATCGCCGTCTCGGGGTCGCTCAGGTCGACCTTCGGCAGCTTCGCGGTGCGCTGGTGGAGGGCCTCGAGCGAGATGTCCACGCCGGGCGCGATCGCCGCCCCGAGCAGCTCGCCCTGGGCGGACACGGCGTCGAAGTTGATCGTGGTGCCGAAGTCGGCCACCACGCACGCGCCGCCCACCTTCTCGTAGGCCGCCACCGCGTTGCACAGGCGGTCGGTGCCGAGCTCCTGCGGGCGCTCGGTGCGGATCGCCATCCCGGTCCTCATCCCGGGGCCGACCACCGTCAGCGCGCCGCTCAGGTAGCGCTCGGACAGGCTCTCGTACTCGGGCGTCAGCTGGGGAACGACCGACGACAGGATCACGGCGTCCACGTCGCGGATCCTCAGGTCGCGCAGCTCCAGCAGGCTGACCAGGAGCGTGGCCAGCTCGTCGCCGGTGGTCTCGCGAACGGTCGCCAGCCGCCAGTTCTCCACCAGCTGCTCGCCGCGGAACATGCCGATGTGCGTCTGGGTGTTGCCCAGGTCGATCGCCAGGAGCATCGGCGTGAGCATATGGGCCGGTACCGTTGGCTTCCATGCTTCGGATGCTCGTCGCCTTCGTTCCCGTCGCGGCGGTGCTCACGCTCACGCCGGGCGCCGCCACCGCCCTCGTGGTGCGCAGCACCGTGCGCGGCGGACGGCGGCACGCGCTGCTCACCACGGTGGGCAACTCGCTGGGCGTGTTCCTCTGGGGCGTGCTGGCGGCGGTCGGGCTGGCCGCGATCGTGGCCACGTCGGCCACGGCGTTCTCGGTGGTCAAGATCGTGGGCGCGGCGGTGCTGGTGGGACTCGGCATCCAGGCGCTCCGCGGCCGGGAGGGCGACAACCCGCTGGACGCCGCGGCGCCGCCGCGGCGCGAGCTGACGACGACCGCCGCGTTCCGCGACGGCTTTCTCACCAGCCTGGCCAACCCGAAGCTGGCGGCGTTCTTCGTGGCGCTGTTCCCTCAGTTCGTCCCGCGCGGGCAGCCGGTGCTGCCGGCCGCGCTGCTGATGGCGGGGTTGATCGTGGCGATCGACTTCGCGTGGTTCTCCACGCTGGCCTACCTGATCACGCGCGCGCGGCGGGCGTTCGTGGAGGGGCCGTGGCTGCGGCGCGCGGAGCGGCTGACCGGCGTGGTGCTGATCGGGCTGGGCGTTCGGCTGGCGCTGGAGCGGCGCTAGAGGCCCCCCAGGCGCTCGACGCGCTGGCCCAGGAGGCCGTCGAGCGCGTCCTTCAGCCTCGTGCCGTCGGGCAGCGCGAGCCCTGGGTCGAGCTCCAACAGGGGTTCGAGGACGAAACGGCGGTGGAGCACGTCCCGGTGCGGCAGCGTCAGCCGCTCCGACTCGTGCGTCAACTCGCCCAGCAGCAGCACGTCCACGTCGATCGTGCGCGGCCCGTGCCGCGGGCCGCCGAACACGCGGCCGGCCTCGACCTCCACCACCTTGCACGTGTCGAGCAGCTCCTCGGGACCCTGGTCGGTCTCGATCTCCAGGCACGCGTTGAGGAAGTCGGGCTGGTCGAGCAGCTCGCCCTGCGGCTCGGTCTCGTAGGTCGAGGACGAACGCAGCACCGCGACGCCGTGAGCCACGAGGGCGTCGCGAGCGGCGCGCAGGTGGGCCTCGCGGTCGCCCACGTTCGACCCGATCCCGAGATAGCCCTTCAGGAACCTTCCTTCCAGACCTCCACGGCCACCTCGTCCACCGGCAGCGCGATCGGCGGCTCCGGCTTGGCCGCGCGCACCGTCACGCCCTCGGCGCCGTAGCGCTCGATCATCCGGTCGGCGACCGCCGAGCACAGCCGCTCGAGCGTCTTGTACGAGCGCTCCTGCACCGCCAGCGCCACCTCCTGGCAGACGTCCGCGTAGTCGACCGTGTCCTCCAAGCGGTCGGTCACCGTGGCGTCGCACTCGCCGAGCTCGAACGACAGGTCGAAGAGCAGCCGCTGGCCCACCTTGCGCTCCGCCTCGTACACGCCGTGGTGGGTGTAGAGCGACAGCCCGCTGATCTCCACGGTCACCGACGGCCCGTCGGGCTCCTGCTCGTCGTCCCGATCCTCGTCCGGCTCTAGCCGCTCGTCGTACTCGTCCACTGACCAGCGACCGTAGCAGCGGCCACCCTGAGCGCATCGGCCACCGGGGCCACGTCGTGAACGCGGAAGACGGCGGCCCCGCGCTCGTAGGCCATCACGTTGGTGGCCACCGTGGCGGCCACGCGATCCGTCTCGTCGCGGCCCGTGATCCTCCCGAGAAACGACTTGCGCGAGGTGCCCACCACCAGTGGCCGGCCGATCGCCGCGATCTGGTCCAGCCGGCGCAGGAGCTCGAGGTTGTGCTCCACCGTCTTGCCGAAGCCGATGCCGGGATCGAGCCAGACGCGCTCCTCGGGCACGCCCTCGCCGACGGCGAACGCCAGCCGCTCCTCGAGGAACGCCCTCACGTCGGAGACGACGTCGTCGTAGCGGGGATCGCGCTGCATCGTGCGCGGCTCGCCCAGCATGTGCATCAGCACCACCGTCGCCCCGGTCTGCGCCACGAGCCCGGCGATCTGGGGCGCGTGCCGAAGCGCCGTCACGTCGTTCACGATCCGAGCGCCGGCCTGGAGCGCGGCCTCGGCCACGGCGAGCTTCGAGGTGTCCACGGACACGCGCGGCCCGCCCTCGGTCGCTATCCGCTCCACCACCGGAACGACCCGCCGCAGCTCGACGTCCTCGGCCACCGGCTCGGCGCCCGGCCGCGTGGACTCCCCGCCGACGTCCACGATGTCGGCGCCATCCGCGGCCATCTCCCGCGCGTGCGCCACCGCGGCCTCGGCGTCGAGATAGAGCCCGCCGTCGGAGAACGAGTCGGGCGTGACGTTCAACACCCCCATGACGACGGGCCGATCGAAGTCGATTTCAGGCACCTGGTTGCACTTGATCTCGCTCAGCGAGACTAACTGCAACCACGTCCGGGATCCGAGCCGTTGACGCTGCTTTCCGCCCGCGCCCGCAAGGCCGCAAGGATCCGCCGCACCGCCACGACATGCATCCGCGTGCCGATCACCAGCGCGCGGTACACGGAGCCGGCCGCGCCGGGGAACTCCGCGTCGGTGATCGCGCGCAGCCGCGAGCGCCCCCCACCGAGGTCGTCGATCTCGAAAGTCAGCCCGTACCGCGAAAACCGGTGCTGCCCGGCCAACGAAAGCCGCGACGGCGCCAGCGCCGACTCCACGCGGAAGCCGACAATCGTCGATCCTTCCTCCTCGATGCCGCCGTTCACCGAACGCTCGCGGCACCCCAGCAAGGAAGCAACAAACGGCGCCCCGCGCCGAGCGGGTCCGCTGAACTGAGCGACGAGGGCCTCCCAGACCCGCTCGGGCCCGGCGGCGATGTCCACCGCGTGCTGGTCAATCCGCGGGAGCGCGGAGCTCAGGAAATGCCGGGCCGCTCGGGCCCGTCGTCGGCCCGCATCTCCGCGGTGCCGCCGGCCAGCCCGGGCCTGGGCAGCGGACGCGGGGTGTCGCGCTCGGGACGCCGCTGCGGCGCCTCCGGGCCCGGGGCGGGCTGCGGCACGATCGGCTCGTCCGGGCCGAAGACCTCCTCCTCGGGCTTCCCGTCGAGCAGCGCGATGAACTCCTCGCGCTCGATGGTCTCGCGGCGCAGCAGGATCTCGGCCGTGTAGTCGAGCCGGTCGCGGTGCTGGTCGATGATGTCGCGCGCCAGCGTGTGCGCCTCCTCCACGATCCGGCGGATCTCGCCGTCGATCTCGCGCGCGACGTCGTCCGAGTAGTCCGGCTCGGAGCTGAACTCGCGGCCCAGGAACGGCTGCCCGTGGTCGTGGCCGAACACGCGCGGCCCGAGCTTCTCGGACATGCCGAAGCGCATGACCATCTGCTTGGCCGTGGCGGTGACCTTCTCGAGGTCGTTGGAGGCGCCGGTGGTGACCTCGCCGAACACGATCTCCTCGGCGGCGCGGCCGCCCAGCGTCATGGCCATCGTGTCCGACAGCTCCGCGCGCGTGGTGAGGAACTTGTCCTCCGTGGGCAGCGAGATGGTGTAGCCCAGCGCCTGCCCGCGCGAGATCACGGAGATCTTGTGCACCGGGTCGGTGTGCTCGAGGTAGTGGGCGACGATCGCGTGGCCCATCTCGTGGAAGGCCGTGATCTTGCGCTCCTTCTCGCTCATCACGCGGGTCTTCTTCTCCGGGCCCGCGATCACCCGCATGATCCCCTCCTCGAGCTGAGGATGGTCGATCTCGCGCTTGCCCTGGCGGGCGGCGAGCAGGGCGGCCTCGTTGACCAGGTTGGACAGGTCGGCGCCGGTGAAGCCCGGCGTCTGCGCGGCCAGGTTGTCGAGGTCGATCTCGCGCGAGAGCGGCTTGCCGCGCGTGTGCACCTCGAGGATGCGCGCGCGGCCCTTGCGGTCGGGCCGGTCCACCACGATCTGGCGGTCGAAGCGGCCGGGACGGAGCAGCGCCGGATCGAGGATGTCGGGCCGGTTGGTGGCCGCGATGAGGATGATGTTGTCCTTCATCTCGAAGCCGTCCATCTCGACCAGCAGCTGGTTGAGCGTCTGCTCGCGCTCGTCGTGGCCGCCGCCGAGGCCGGCGCCGCGGTGGCGCCCGACGGCGTCGATCTCGTCCATGAAGATGATGCAGGGGGAGTTCTGCTTGGCCTGCTCGAACAGGTCGCGCACGCGCGAGGCGCCGACGCCGACGAACATCTCGACGAAGTCGGAGCCGGAGATCGAGAAGAACGGCACGCCGGCCTCGCCCGCCACGGCGCGGGCCAGCAGCGTCTTACCCGTTCCCGGCGGCCCATAGAGGAGCACGCCCTTCGGTATTCGGGCGCCCAGCGCCTGGAACTTCTTCGGGTTCTCGAGGAACTCCTTGATCTCGTGCAGCTCCTCGACGGCCTCGTCCACGCCCGCCACATCGCGGAACGTGATCTTGGGCGAGTCCACGGACATCCGCTTGGCGCGCGACTTGCCGAAGCTCATGACCTTCGAGCCCCCGCCCTGCATCTGGTTGATGATGAACAGCCAGAAGACGAGGAAGATCACGAACGGCAGCACGTAGGTGAGCACCGACAGCCAGCCGCTGCCCCCCTTGCCCTTCACGTCGAAGGGGATGTGCTTGGCCTGGAGCGAGTTGACCAGGTTCTGCTCGGTGTTGTCCGGGTAGCCGGTGGTGAACTTGTGGGGCTTGCCGCCGGCGGCGGTCGAGCTGAAGTCGATCGTGTTGTCCTTGGTGTTGATCGTGGCGGACTGGACCTGCCCGCGCTGGACCTGGCCGAGGAACTCGGAGTACTTCGGGACCTTCGTGTGGTCGCCGGGGCTGATCAGCTTCTGAGCGAAGAACGCCAGCACCACCACGATCAGTATCGGGAAGGCTGCGCTCTTGAAGAAACGGCTCACGGTGGCTCTCAGTTCCGTCTAAGGGGTGCCGCCACCCGTTACGGGCGTAACGGAGCAGCCTAGCAGGGGTATTTACCCCTTCGGCCCGCTTTCCTCCGGGTGTTCGGAGCGGGCGCTAGAGCGGATCAGCCAGGACCGCGACGTACGGAAGCTGGCGGAACCGCTCGCCGTGATCGAGCCCGTATCCGATCACGAACCGGTTGGGTATCTCGAAGCCCGTGTAGCGGATCTCGACGTCGGACTTCCGCCGCTCGGGCTTGGTCAGGAGAGCGCACACCTCGAGCGAGGCCGGGTTGCGCGCGCGCATCGTGCGCAGCAGGTAGGACAGCGTCAGCCCGGAGTCCACGATGTCCTCCACGATCAGCACGTCGCGGCCCTCGATCGTCACGTCCAGGTCCTTGAGGATCCGAACCACGCCGGAGGAGTCGGTCGAGGACCCGTACGAGGCGACGGCCATGAAGTCCACCTGGCAGGGCGTCTCGAGCGCCCGCATCAGGTCCGACAGGAAGAACACGGCGCCCTTGAGCACGCCCACCAGCAGCAGGTCGCGGCCGGCGTAGTCCGCGGAGATCTCGCGTCCCAGCTCGCGCACCCGGGCCGACAGCTCGGCCTCGGGCACCAGGATCGCGCCGATGGCGGGATCGGTCGCGGCGTCGGCGGCGGTGGGCTGGTTCACCTGGCGCGAGTCTAGGCATTCGGGCCCCGGGCGGGGCCGCGACGGGCCGAGAGGGAGACGACCGCCCCCGTCCCGGCGCGGAAGCGCTCGCCCAGGGCCACGCCGGCCACCCAGGCGATCTCTCCGTCCGCCTCCACGACCGGGATCGAGGCGCGCTGCTCGCGCGGCACCTTGCGGTCCGTGAACAGGTCCTGGAGCGTCTTCGTGCCGCCGAGGCCGACGGGGCGCATCCGGTCGCCGTGCCGCCACCCGCGCACCACCAGCCCTTCGCCGGCCAGGGCTGCGGCGTCGAGCAGCGCCTCGCCCTCGCCGCCGACGCTCGCCTCCACCTCCCAGTCGCCGAACCGCACCCGCCCCGGAACCTCGAGCCGGGCCGGCTCGGGCGCCGGCGCCGGACCGCCGCCGCCGCCGGCGGCGGCGAACCGCAGCCGGCCGTACTCGGCGACGGCCCGCAGGCCGCCGGGCAGCTCCACCGCGGCGGTCCCGCTCGAGCCGAGGGCCAGCACGCGATCCGCGTCGCGGCGCGCGAACGGCACCGGGCCACCGGCGGCGTCCTCGGCGGCGGCGCGCAGCGCCAGCCGCGCGAGCGCGGGGGGAAGCCGCCCCAGCTCCTCGAGCGACAGCGCGTCCTCGCCGGCGCGGGCGAGCGCCACCCGCACGGCCGCGTCGAGCACGTCCGCCTCGTCGCGGAGCAGCGCCGCGGTCTCGGCGATCGCCCGCTCGGCAGCCGGGTTCAGCTCGCGCAGCGCCGGCAGCAGCTCGCGCCTCACGCGCGCGCGCGCGAAACGAAGGTCGTCGTTCGCCGGGTCCTCGCGCCATTCGAGGCCGCGCGCGCGGCAGTAGTCGCGCACCTCCTCGCGGGTCACCGCCAGGAGCGGCCGCACCAGCGCGCCCCGCCGCGGCGCCATCCCCAGGAGCGCCCGCCGCCCAGGCGAGACCGCCAGGCGGTACAGCACGGTCTCCGCCTGGTCGCTGGCCGTGTGGGCCGTGGCGTAGTCGCCACCGCCGGCGTGTCGCTCGGCCAGCTCGTAGCGGCGCTCGCGCGCCTCCGCCTGGACGTTGCCCGGCCGGCCCGGAACCGCGGATCGGAGCTCGACCCGCTCCACGGCCAGCGCTA